>DAOVGF010000055.1 GCA_030672545.1 Candidatus Aerophobota bacterium | reverse complement strand
TAATCTGGAGGAACTAAAAAGAAAACAACCTCATTCCAAGAAACTTCTCTCGCTCCTAAAGAGACTTGAATTTATCCAATTAATCAAAGAATTTCCCACCTTAGCTTACCATGATGAGGAAAAGGGGATAGATATTTCCGATGGGGAGGCTCTAAGAAAATTCATTCTGACTCTCAAAAAAGTCCCTCTTATTCTGGAGCTGGAGGAAAAGGACCCTCCTGGAATAGCCATTTACTCTACTAAGAGCCAGAGGTGCTACTGGCTTTCTTTTTCTAACTCCAACTTAAAAGAAGAAGAAATTCTCCAAAAGTTAAGACCTGTTCTGGAGGATAACCAGATTGAGAAAAGCGGCCATAACTTAAAAAAGACTTTTCTCTGGCTGCGAAGAAAAGGAATAAAAGTAGAAGGATTGGCTTTTGACACCGAATTAGCGGCTTATGTCCTGAATTCTTCCCGAAGCAACTATTCTCTCCAGAATCTCTCTTTGCATTACCTGGGTCTCTTGGTGGAAAAGCAATTTCCGGCACCTTCCAGAGTTAAAATTATCCGGCAACTAATTCCTCTGTTGAAAGAAAAAATAGAAAAAGAAGGCTTGAATAAACTATATTACCAAATGGAGCTGCCTCTCCTGAAGGTTCTGGTCAATATGGAGGAGAGAGGAATTAAGATTAACCGGGAAGCTCTTAAAGATTTTCTCCAGGAGATAATGGAAAAGAGAAAAAGACTAAAAGAAAAAATATATCAGAAAACAGGAGAAAGATTCAACATTAATTCTTCTCGCCAGTTGGGAGAGATACTCTTTCAAAAACTTAATCTGCCTCGTCTTAAAAAAACCAAGACAGGTTATTCTACCGACGAGGAGACACTCCAAACTCTTTCCCTCCTGCAACCCTGGATAGGTAAAATTCTGGAGTATCGCCGTCTATTCAAACTTGAATCTACCTATGTCAAGCCCTTACCCAAAATGGTAAACCCGGAAACCGGAAGGCTACATACCTCATTTAATCAGGCCGTCACGGCTACCGGCCGACTCTCTTCCTCACATCCCAATCTTCAAAACATCCCTATTAGAAACAAAATGGGAGAAAAAACAAGGCAAGCCTTTATAGCCGAAGAGGGATACTTATTACTTTCAGCCGATTATTCTCAGATAGAACTAAGAATAATGGCTCATCTTTCCCAGGACCCCAACCTGAAATCCGCTTTCCTCCGAGGAGAGGATATCCACCAACAGACAGCCGCAGAGATTTTTAACCTACTACCTCTACAGGTAACTCCCCCCATGCGAAGAAAAGCCAAAGCGGTCAACTTTGGAATTATTTACGGAATTAGTTCTTACGGTTTATCCCGAGATCTGGATATTTCTGAAAGCCAGGCCGAGGAATATATCAAAAAGTACTTTCAGCGCTACCCAAAAGTCAAAGAATACATTGAAACTACTTTAAATAAAGCCCGACGAACGGGTTACGTCACTACCTTTCTGGGACGGAAGAGGTATCTCCCGGAAATTCTTTCTCCTAACCGAAGAAGAAGAGAATTTGCCCAACGCACCGCCATCAATTCTCCCGTTCAGGGAGGAGCGGCTGATTTAATCAAACTGGCTATGATTAACCTGTCCCGTCGTTTAAGAAAGGAGAAGTTAGGGGGAAGGATGCTTTTGCAGATTCACGACGAGCTTCTCCTGGAAGTTCCTTCGGAAGAAATTACCCTAACCAGAAAAATAGTTAAAGAAGAAATGGAGGGAGCCATCAAGCTCTCGGTGCCTCTAATAGTAGACACCAAAATTGGCAAAAACTGGGCGGATATGAAGAGCTGAAAACTACCTCTAAAATTCGATAAGAACCTTATTGAAACGGTCTCGATACTGACTCATCTCCTGAAAAGCCTGATCAATTTCTTCAATGGGATAGTGATGAGTAATAAGCGGTTTCACTCTCAACTTTCCGGTGGCCAGATAATCAAGAGCTGTTTCCCAACCGCTGGAAGGAAAGGGCTTATAGTCGTTACCAAACACTCCTCGTAAATTCAGCTCGTGCCGAATAATATCCGAATAGGCATCTGCAGAGAGAGTCACCTCTTCATTTATTAGACCCAGAAGAGCTATCCGACCCAGTCTTCTGGCCAACTTAATGCTTTGATTAACTGTCTTGACCGATCCGGCACTTTCAAAGACCACATCGGCCCCTCGACCGGCGGTTTCTTTTAGGATTTTCTCCACCGGGTCCACTTGTTTAGCGTTGATGAGATTCCTTAGGCCTACCTGGGCAGCTATTTTCAGCTTAGCTTCCACAATATCAATCACATACACTTGCCTCACTCCCAGAATATTAAGTTCCTGAGCGATTAAACACCCGATACAACCGCACCCTATTACCACGGCGATATCCCCGGGAAATACTCCGCCTCTCTTAACCGTATGTAAAGCCGTGGCGGCCGGCTCCAACATAGCACCGGTTTGGTAATCCACTGAAGCGGGGAGTTTAAGCAAATTACCAGCCGGAACTCTGATGTACTCAGCAAAACCACCGTCAGTTCGGGTACCCATACGAGTAAAATGCTCGCAAAGAGCATACTCTCCTACTCGGCACATGGGGCATTTTCCGCAGGGCAAATCCGGTATCACGGCTACTCTTTCTCCTTTTATGGCTGTGTTCACTCCCCCACCTACTTCTACCACTTCTCCTACAAACTCATGTCCCAGAATCTTAAAATCATAACCAGGGACTCCTTTTAAGAAACGAGGGATATCCGAACCACAGATACCCGCCTTTCTCACCGCTACCAACACTTCTCCCTCTCCCGCCTCCGGCTTAGGAATAAGCTCGCAGGTAATTAGCCCCGGTTTATGTAAAATCCCGGCCCGCATCTTTTCTTTCATTTTAATCCCCTTGTCTTTCAGTAAATTCAAAAACCACTCCCACAAGTATACGTCGCCTGCGGACTCTGTCAATTAGCCCGGCACCAGGCTTAGTCACAATCAATCAATTATAATAATAGGCATTCTTTCCCTGAAAAGTGTGCAGTATCATTATAGCCAACTAAATAGAGAGCTCTGAAAAAACCTTTTTTGTCATTGCGAGCGAAGCGAAGCAATCTCCTTTCGAAAGTGCAAGACCTGTTTTAAGATTGCTTCGTCGCTAACGCTCCTCGCAATGACATCAGGGTGATTTTGCCTCAAAAAGGAGTTTTTCAGCAGCTTTTCTCAAGTATTGTATTTGACACCATACGATTTTTCAGTAGAATCGTTTCCTAAGGGAAATGATATGGAAAAATAAAAAAGGTCAAGCACAGTTTACACAATGCCAAGGAGGTAAGTGATGAGCAAAATAGGAATACATCTTTTAACCTGGACTTCGACCCTGGATGAAAATGCCCTTAAGTATTTTCACAAGGCCAAGGAGATGGGTTATGATGGGGTGGAGATATTTCTTCCTAATCCCCTGGAGATTAAGCCTAAACTAATAGAAAAAATGAGAAATGAGCTGGAAAAACTGGGGCTGGAATGCACCGGTTCTGCCGGATTGGGCGCCAACGATAATCTCGTTGATGAGAACAAGAGTATCCGAGAAAAGGGAAAGACTCATCTGAAAAAATGGATTGACATTTGTTCCGATTTGAATTGCCATGATTTAGCGGGAGTGCTCTACGGCACCTTTGAGATGTCCAAAGGCCGGGGAAGAACCCAGGAAGAATGGGATTTAGCAGTTGACTCACTCAAAGAAGCAGCCGATTACGCCAAGGATAAGAAAGTTACCCTTGGTATGGAGGTGATTAACCGCTATGAGACCTATTTTCTGAACACTGCTGAGGATGGAGTCCGCTTGGTAAAAGCCATTGACCGCGACAACGTAAAAGTCCACCTGGATACCTACCATATGAACATCGAAGAAAAGGACTTCTATAACCCCATTATCAAGACCGGGAAATATCTGGGGCATATGCACTGCTGTGGGAATGATCGAGGTATTCCAGGAACCGGGCACATCAACTGGGACAATATTTTTAAAGCTTTGGCCGAGATTGACTACCACCGATGGCTGGTGATTGAGACCTTCTACGGACCAATTGAGGGAATACCAGTGGCAGCCTCGGTATGGCGTAAACTGGCCGATAACCTGGACGATATTCCTCGAGAAGGATTGAAGTTTATTCGAGAGAAAGCGAAACAATACGGAGTTTAGACATATCTTTGGTCTCTAATTAGTATTTGGTAGCCACAGGCTTTGACTCCTCGGTTATGATCCGGTAGCCGCAGGCTTTAGCCTGCGTTTATTTGCGCAAGTTAAAACTTGCGGCTACCATAACCTCTTAGAAATTAGTGACTGTCCCCAATTAACAGGAGGATAAAATACAGCGCATAACTCGAGAGAAAAGCTTTAACTACATCCTGGATAAGGATATCCCTCCGATCATAAAAGTCGAGCCCGGGGGAAAATTTGTTGTAGAGACAGAAGATGCTTTCTCCGGACGTATCCAATCAAAGGAAGATCTTCCTACTTCAGAAAACTTGCGTCCTTTTTCAGAATCAGAGCCCGAAACAGCAAATCCCCTAGCTGGTCCTATTTACGTGCGAGGAGTAGAAAAAGGGGATCTCCTGGTGATCCATGTTGAGAAGATAATCCCGGCGGAAAAAGGGGTAACCGGGATAAAACCAGGGCAAGGAGCCTTATCGGATTCTCATAAATGGTCCAAAATTCATCGAACAGCCTATACCCACATTATCAGGCATCAACCAGGACCAAGTGGCACTACTCGGGACGGGAAAGCTTTTTATACGGAGAAAATTTCCTGGGATCTGAAACCTTTCATTGGTACCATTGGGGTCGCTCCTTGCATTGAAGTAGAGACCAGCTCAGTTGGCCAGGGGGTATGGGGAGGAAACTGGGATTGTCGAGACATCAAAGAAGAATCTTTACTTTATCTAAACTGTTTTCATGAGGGTGGATTATTGTATTTGGGAGACGTCCACGGCTCGCAGGGTGATGGGGAGTGGTCCGGTATCGCCAATGAAATTCGAGCGGACGTTACCTTGAGCTGTGAAATTATTAAAAACAAGAGAATCCCCTATGCCCGCATCAAGAAAAAAGAGTCCATAATTTCTCTCTATGCGGGCAAACCCTTGGAAGACGCAGTCAACAAGGCCATTACCCACCTATTAGAATGGCTGGTAGAGGAATACGGGATGAACGCACGTGATGCCTACATCCAAATCTCGGTTAACCCGGGATTCAGAATCAATATTTACCAGATGGTTTCCCTGGGAAAACTCCAGTACACCGTGGGTGCGGACTTCCCCAAGAAACACCTTTAGTATCACAGACTCCAGTTTCCCGAAAATTTTGGTGGTGTCCTTCCCTTGGCGGACGGCTACACTATAGAATTTTTCGGAAAACTGGAGGACCAGGACACCTACTTGACCAAACCAACCGCAAATGATATTATTCCTC
>DAOVGF010000097.1 GCA_030672545.1 Candidatus Aerophobota bacterium | reverse complement strand
AGCTTTGTTTTCCAGCGACACTATTCTCCTCCTTTTTCCACCCGAACAATAGATAAATAACCAGAAGTTGTCAACTTCTCTTTGACCCCACCTTCATTATCTGGCAAGATAGACCTTCCTTATACCACCTTCCTCCTGCGAGAACGGAGACAGTTTTCCATGAAAGGGCAGTTCAATCGGAAATTTCTGACCATTTTGACCTTCTTAATCTTTGTTGTCCTGGCTTTCAATTTTATGGCCTTGCCCAAAACTCTCTACGACATCGGTCTCACTCACCATCTTTCCGGTACCCAGAAAGGAAACCTAATTTCCGCCGGTGGACTGGGATTCATTCTGGCCGCCCTTGTTGGCGGTTATCTTTCCGAGATATTTGGAAAAAAGAAAGTCCTCCTAGTGGGACTGGGCTTGACCACCCTGGGCAATTTTCTCTTCGCCCTCACTTCCTTTTTCCCACCGGCCTACTTTTTTGTATCAGCATTTACTTTCCTTCTCCTCGTAGGTTCAGGTAACGGTATCTTGGAAGGAGTAACCAATGCTCTGGTTATTCACCTTCAGCCCGGGAAAAAGGCTTTCTTTCTCAATGTAGCCCACGCCTTTTATGCTGTGGGGGCTCTAACTGCCCCTGTTATCGGTGGCTACCTCCTAAAGATGGGAAACTGGTCACTCCTCTATTACCTCAATGCGCCTATTAACGCCCTACTATTTACCTTGCTGGCCACTCAGAAATGCCCCTCCTTTCGTGAACAAAGCAAGTTAAGCTGGAGGGCAATTAAGACCTTGGCCCGAAGTCAAGCTTTCATTTTTCTTAACCTGGCTATCATCTTTTATATCGGCGCCGAATTAGGGGTAATCACCTGGTTAGCTGAATACTTTCGGACAAACGAGAATTTTCTTCTTTCTCAGATGCAGTCAGGTTTTCTCCTGTCCTATTTTTGGATGGCCATGCTTATAGGTCGTCTCCTCTACGGACCCCTGGTGGAAAAGATAGGTGCGAGCACGTCCCTTTCCATCTCCTGCCTGGGAGGAATAATTTCCATTTTAATCCTCATATTTACAGCAAGCCTCGGTCTGGCAACAGTGATGGTCATTTTGTTTGGTCTTTCTTTATCAGGAATAATGGGCACCATTTACGCCCTAGCCGGAGAAAAATTTCCCTCATTTCTGGGAATAGTCACTGGTACTATGGCTGCCGGCGTAGGTATAGGATCGGCAGTTTTCCCCAACATCATTGGCAGAATATCCGATATACCCAGTCTTGGCTTGAAAACCGGCCTGGGAACTTCCGCTCTCTATCTAACCGGGATATTAATTATCGTCCTTGGGCTGAGCCACATGGGCAGAAAAGCAGGTTCTTAACAAAACGTTTTTAGCACACAGTGTCATGGCGAGGAGCACCAGCGACGTGGTAATCTCGCTCTACTCGGAACAGGTTCCGCAATCTCACAATTCAATAAATCTTCTTTATCCGGGTACCCGGGTAGTAAAAGATAAGAATCTCCTCAGTGGTATAGCCCCTTTCAGCCATTTCTTTCGCCCCCCACTGACACATTCCCACACCATGTCCCCAGCCTCGTCCCCGAAACTCAAATTGATCACCGGTTTTTTTCACCTGGAACCTGGTGCTTTTTAGACGATTGAATCCCAAAATCTGGCGAAACTGGGTCCCTTTAATCCATAGCCTTCCTCTCTGATGCCGAAGGACAACCTCTTCCACCCGGCCACTGTCATCCCAACTCACCGGCCTAACCTCAAGAATCCTTTCCAGGCAAGAATAAGTTTTTTCCAAAAGAGCCCTCAGCTCCTCCTCACTTATCAGAATAGTCCAGTAATAATAGGGAGAATCAGCGCAAAAGGGATCGGGACTCCCTCTTAAATAGGGAAAATCTTTTCCCCAAACCTGGCGGCTGGAAGCAGTGTAACCTCCGCAACAGCAGTGATAATAAGCCCTGATTGGTTGATTCTGGTAAGTGATGATTTCCCCTCGGGTTAAATCAACAGCTATTCTTACCAAAGCATCCTCAGACTCAACCCCTCCGTAAACCTGATCTGTCACATCGGCAGCAAGATAACAACTTGATTTGTTTTCCTGGCCTGAGTTGGAACGACTGAAAGCGAAGGTCCTGGCAACAATAGCCTGGGCAGTCATAGCGTTCAGGGGCCAGGTCGGAGAGATTTCCCACTTTAACACTCCGTAAAGATATTCCTCCAGGGGAAGTTCATTAATTACCGTCAGGGAATGGTTATCTTCCTGAATAGTAATAGTACCTCGGTACCTTCTTCCATTCACCATAGTTAGAGAATTTTTGTCCGGCTCAATCACCAGACGCTTTCCCCAAACTCTCCCCCCTACGGTAATTCCTTTCTTCCCGGCTTTAATCTTCTTCAGAGAAAATGGCGATTTGACTCGAAGAGATTGTCCCTCCTCTCCCTTTAAAAGATAAGATCCGGTGGCCCCGACAACCGCTACTTTTTGTCCTTCCAGTATTTTCACCTTGACAAGGGGAGAAGTCTTGGCCGAAATAGGTAAAGAAAAAGACAGAAATAAAGTAACCAAAAGAATTAAAAATACAACTTTAATCTAAATCACCTCTTTATGGTGAGCCGGTCATCCCAGGAGTCTCAGTCTTTTTGGATCTTTCTCAATCCATCCGGCTTATCTTGCATTCAAGGTAGTATCCACCTATGAATGAAGCGATGTCTTTTCAACTTTTCCACAAAAAAATTGGTAGCCGCAGGCTTTAGCCTCTCTATTATGATCCGGTAGCCGCAAGCTTTAGCCTGCGTTTATTTGCGCAAGTTAAAACTTGCGGCTACCATAACTCTTTTGCGCAACCATTTTTTGGTAGTGTCAAAAGTACAAGACTTTTCTTGCCTATTTTCGCCTAACGCTTTGCGCATAGAAGAAGATGCCGAAGGGGAATTTGGGCGGAGTGCTGAAGCCACGAAGCCAGATACGCTCTGTTATCTGGTGTTGCCATGACTTTCACCAAACTTTTATCCCAGTAATGAATCAATAAATTCGCTAAATGAGTTGAACGGTTTATTGATTGGCAACGAAAGCCTTTTGTTTCTCCAGTTTGGCGTATTAGCGAAATAAACTCACTTAGAATTTGATTTGCAGTCATTTATTTCTCATCTCTTTCGTGGCAATTGCAGATAACTTCAGTATATCCGAACCTGGTTCGCCTGTACTCCCTTAGGCAAACTTCTCCATTTTTAACTATCCCCTTTTTACTTGTAAGCTATCTAATGGGCTTTTGATCTTACCTATATTCTTGTT
>DAOVGF010000026.1 GCA_030672545.1 Candidatus Aerophobota bacterium | reverse complement strand
CATAAAAGGATCGCCGATCTGCACCGCCGGCCTATCCTCATGAGATATCTCAGTAAGCTCTCGGGAGGCAAAGCTGGCCCCTCCCAGTCCGTCTCTTCCCGTAGCTGAGCCAACATAAAAAACCGGATTTCCCACTCCCTTGGCTCTGGCTCGAACCAGACCATCTTTATTAATCAGTCCCAGGCAAAAGACATTGACCAAGGGGTTTCCCTGATAAGTTTCATCAAAGAAAAGCTCTCCCCCCACCGTGGGAATGCCCATGCAATTTCCATAAAAGGCAATTCCTCCCACCACCCCTTTAAGCAGCCACTGAGAGCGAGCTTTCTTTAGAGACCCAAAGCGGAGTGAATCCATCAAAGAAATGGGTCTGGCTCCCATAGTAAAAATGTCCCGAATTATTCCTCCTACTCCGGTAGCCGCCCCTTGATAAGGCTCTATAGCACTGGGATGATTGTGAGACTCCATTTTAAAAACTACGGCTATTCCCCCCCCGATGTCCACCACTCCAGCGTTCTCTTCCCCGGCTTCTACTAAAATAGTCCGTCCCCGGGTGGGGAAAAACTTAAGCAAAGGACGAGAACTTTTATAACTGCAATGTTCACTCCACATCACCGAAAAAATCCCTAATTCAGTGAAATTAGGCTCCCTTCCCAGAATCTCTCTTATTTTCTGTATCTCCTCAGTAGTGAGCCCATGATCCTCCACCATCTCAGGCGTTATCTTCTGTGGCTCTTTCATCTTTTCCTCCCCATCGTTCTTTTCTGGAAATTGGCTACTATGGACTCAAAGATAATCCGGCCATCCGGGGAACCCAGCAGAGACTCGCAACATCTTTCCGGATGAGGCATCATCCCCAACACATTCCCGGCTGGGTTGCATATCCCGGCTATGGCTTCGACTGAGCCATTAGGATTACTTTCCTCGGCTACTCTTCCCTCTTTATCGCAGTAACGGAAAACTATTCCTCCATACTCCTGGAAACCTTTCAAAGTTTTCTCATCAGCATAATAATTTCCCTCAAAATGAGCAATGGGAATCTTCAAAATCTGTCCGACCCGACAGAGTCCGGTGTAGGTTAAATGAGTATTTTCTACCCGAAGATAAACATAACGACAGATAAAAGAGAGATTCTGATTTTTTCTCATAGCTCCCGGAAGGAGATTCATCTCCAGAAGAATCTGGAAACCATTGCAAATACCCATAACCGACCCTCCCTTCCGGGCAAATTGCTCAATTCCACTCATTATGGGGCTAAATCGGGCAATGGCCCCGGTACGTAGATAATCTCCGTAGGAGAAACCACCCGGCAGTATCAGACAGTCATAGTCATTTAGTATTTCCTCTTTATGCCAGATAAAATCTACCTGTTCTCCCACAATTGACTTTATAGCATAGTAACAGTCATAATCACAATTGGACCCGGGGAAAACGATCACTCCAAATTTCATTTTAACTCATCCTTATCTGATAAGTATACTCTTCGATAACCGGATTGACTAAAAGTTTCTGGCACATATCTTTTAGTTGCTTTTCCACCTGACGGGGATCTTCTGCCTGCATTTCCATTTGTAAATATTTTCCCATGCGCACCTTTTCCACTCCCGGGTATCCCAGGGACTCCAGAGCATGTTTTATGGTAGCTCCCTGGGGATCGGCCACCCCTTTCTTTAGACTGATATTTATTTGAATTTGGAAATTCCTGACCACTTCCTCCTCCTTTACTCCCACTCAATGGTACTGGGAGGCTTGGAACTGATGTCATAAACCACCCGATTGACCCCCTTAACTTCATTAGTAATCCGGTGGGAGATTCGCTCTAAAAGCTCATAAGGAAGTTGAGCCCAATCGGCGGTCATGCCATCCCGGCTAACGACTGCCCGCAAGGCAATAGTGTATTCATAGCTTCTTTTATCTCCCATTACTCCCACGCTTTTTACCGGCAGAAGCACGGCGAACGACTGCCAAATTCCGGAAAAATCTTGGTATTCCCTCATTTCTTCAGAAACCCTCAGATCAGCCTCTCTTAAGATTTCCAGTCGCTCCCTGGTAACCTCACCCACGATGCGCACAGCCAGTCCAGGTCCAGGAAAAGGCTGACGATTGACTATCCTCTCGGGAAGTCCCAATTCTCTACCTAAAACTCTTACCTCGTCTTTGAATAATTCTCTCAGCGGTTCAATAAGCTTGAGATGCATTTCCTGAGGAAGACCCCCTACGTTATGATGACTCTTGATAGTAGCCGAGGGACCTCCCTGAGCAGGAATTGATTCAATTACATCAGGATAAAGAGTTCCTTGAGCTAAGAAATCGATCTTTCCTATCCTCTCAGCTTCTTCGCTAAATATTTGAATAAATTCTCGGCCAATGATTTTCCTTTTCCTCTCCGGATCAGTCACCTTCGCTAGTTTCTCAAGAAACCTATCTTCGGCCTCCACATAATGAAGATTTAGATGGAAATGATCCCGAAAAGTTCTCAAGACATCCTCGGCCTCCCCTTTCCGGAGAAGTCCATTATTGACAAAAATACAATCCAGACGCTCCCCAATAGCTTTGTGCACCAGCATGGCCGTAACCGAGGAATCTACTCCACCACTCAGGGCACAGATGACTCTTCCGGTCCCCACCTTTTTTCGTACTCTCCTAATAGAATCATCAATGAAAGAACTCATAGTCCAGTCTCCGGAGCAACCACAGATGCGAAAAAGAAAATTCTGCATGATCTCATTTCCCTGGGGAGTATGAGTAACCTCCGGGTGGAACTGGACCCCATATATTCTTCTCTTTTTATCCCTTATGCTAGCCAAAGAGCAATTCTTAGTATGGGCGATAACCTCAAAATTAGGAGGTAATTCAATTAGCCGGTCCGAATGGCTCATCCAGACAGTAAGTCTGGAGGGAAACCGGTAAAATAAATCTTCGTCCCCATCGACCATTAGCTCACTGGCTCCATATTCTCTCTCTTCAACTCCAGCTACCTCTCCTCCTAAAAATTGAGCTATTAGTTGCATCCCGTAGCAAATACCCAATATAGGAATACCCAGACCAAAGATTTGAGGATGAGGAAGGGGTGCACCTTCTTCAGTCACACCGGCTGGTCCACCAGAAAGAATAATTCCCCGGGGGCCAATTTTTTTTAGCTCCTCCAGAGAAATATTATGAGGTACCAGACGGCAGTAAACCCGATTTTCCCTCACTCGGCGGGCAATTAACTGACTATACTGAGCACCAAAATCCAGCACTACCACCACTTCCCGCTCATATTTCCTCACCGTAACACTCTCCTTTTCCCCTTTATAACCTAACCACTATCCCCTTTTTTCTCAGATACTCCTTAGCCTGGATAATACTGTATTTACGGTAATGGAATATAGAAGCAGCCAGGGCTGCATCGGCCTTTCCATATTGAAAAACATCGTACAGATGTCTTAAAGTACCCGCTCCTCCAGAAGCGATTAAGGGAATCCCGGTCAGATGTGAAACAGCCTCGGTCAACTCAATATCGTAACCGGCTTCCGTTCCATCTCTATCCATACTGGTGAGAAGAATCTCCCCTGCTCCGAGATCCTCTACCCGCTCGGCCCAGACCAAAGCATCAATCCCCGTGGGAGTTCTCCCCCCATAGATATAGACTTCCCAGGAAAGGTTAGGTGGATCATCAACCCTCTTAGCGTCAATGGCTACCACGATACATTGTTTACCAAATCTCCGGGATGCTCGCTGAATCAAAGAAGAATCCTTAACTACCGCTGTATTAATGGAAACCTTATCTGCCCCCGCTTTCAGAAGACCTCGAATATCTCCCAGGTTTCGGACACCCCCACCCACCGTAAGGGGCATAAAAACCTTCCGGGCAGTTTTCTCCACCACCTCAATCATAATTTCCCGTTTTTCCGGAGAAGCGGTAATATCAAGGAAGACAAGCTCATCAGCTCCTTCTTCCTGATAAACCCGAGCGTTCTCCACGGGATTACCGGCATCTTGTAAATTAACGAAATTTACACCTTTGACCACTCTACCATTCATCACATCCAGACAGGGAATAATTCTTCGAGCTAACATTTTTCACAAAGCTGAGTAAATTGTCTTAATACCCTGAGTCCTACCTCCTGACTCTTTTCCGGATGGAATTGACAGGCCAGAATATTATCTTTCCAGATACTGGAGGCAAATTCCACTCCGTAGTCAGTAGTGGTAGTGATGACTTCTTGGTTATCTGGAATACAATAAAAGGAATGAACAAAGTAAAAATAAGTTCCTTCCTGGAGATCTCTTAGAATAGGAGACTTCTTCTTTATCTGGACAGTATTCCAACCCATATGAGGTATCTTCATCTGCTCATTTTGGGAAAATTGCCTCACCTTCCCTTTAATAAGGTTCATTCCGCCCGATTTCCCAAATTCTTCACTTTCGGTAAATAAAACCTGCATTCCCAGGCAGATACCCAGAAAGGGTCGGCCAGTCCGAATAAATTCTCTTAAGGGAAAAAGAAGATGATGTTTTTTGAGATTTTCCATACAATCCCGGAAGGAGCCTACTCCAGGAAGAATCACTCCGTGAGCTTTCTTAATCAACTGAGGACTTCTGCTCACCACTACTAAATAACCCAGCTTACTCAGAGCGTTCTCCACACTTCTTAGATTACCCATTCCATAATCAACCACTACAATAAAACCCCCCCGGGGAGTAACTTCCATTTTAGTCTGTTCTCTTTTTTCCATCACTGTGGGTGCCTCCGCAAGCCTTGACGCATATTCCACAAACATAATGAGGTAGATTATACTTTTTCTTAAAAAGACGAATTTGAGCCTGGCAGGCCTCCCGATCGAACTCTTCAGGATCTTCTTTGATAGCCCCGACCGGACAAACAGGGATACAGCGCCGACAATCACCGCAGTCTCTTTTAAGAGGCGAGTCTACCTGGAGAGGAAAATCTGTCAAGATACTGGCCAGTCTAATCCGGCTGCCCAGTCGAGGGTGAACCAGTAAATCATTTCTTCCTCTCCAACCAAGACCAGCCCTCCAGGCTATCTCCCGGTGGGAGAGGTGTCCGGTAAAATTATTCCAGTCAATAATCTGCGAAGCCGGAATGGGTAGCGCTCGCCATTCTCTTGACTGAATAAATCTACTAATGGCCAGGGAAGCCCGATCCAACCAGTAATTTACCTGACGATAATGATGAATGTATAGAGCCGTGGGATGATCTTCAATATCCTCAATTATCGGATCCAACAGGCGAACCGCTATGGAAATAGCTAAAGAGAGCTTTTCTCGAACACTTAAAGAAATATCCCTAAAACTATCTTTCAGAGAGCCAACCTCGGCTACTCCAAAGAGAGAAATCCCTGTTTTCTCCAGAGCAAACTTCTTGAGAAGCTGATAGTTCTTCTTTTCACTCTGCATCTTTGAATCTTTTCGGATTATTTAGATAAGCTATTAAAACTGAGATGGCCGCCGGAGTAACCCCGGAAATTCGTAAAGCCTGTCCCAGAGAAATTGGTCTGATTTTCCCCAGTTTCTCCCTAATTTCCCTGGACAAACCGGGTATTTTACTGAAGTTAATCCGCTCGGGAATCCTCATTTCCTCCATCCTTTTAAATTTCTGTACTTCACTTTCCTGGCGTCTGATATAACCCTGATACTTAACTTCAATCTCTACTTGTTCGGCCAAAGAGTCTTCCAGTAGAGGAGTTTTTGCGTCAAGGGTACACAAAGTACCGTAAGAGATCTCCGGACGGCGAAGGAAATCTTTCCCAGTAATTGGCCTTCTCAAAGGAGAAGAGCCCAACTCTTTTATCTTCCGGTTAATTCTCTCTCCCGGGACAATTTTAACTGAACCCAACCTGTCTATTTCCTTCTGAAGCAGCCGCCTTTTTCTCTCCATCATTTTGAATTTTTCCTCGGCCACCAGTCCTATCTGATACCCCTTAGTGGTCAGACGCAGGTCAGCATTGTCTTCTCTTAAGATCAGACGATATTCCACCCGGGAGGTAAACATCCGATAGGGCTCATCAGTCCCTTTGGTAACCAGATCATCAATGAGAACACCAATATAAGCCTCGGATCGACCCAAAAGAAAAGGATTATCTCTTTTTGTCTTCAGGGCAGCATTTATGCCGGCCACCAGTCCCTGAGCGGCCGCTTCCTCATATCCGGTGGTTCCATTTATCTGGCCGGCTAAATAAAGATTCTCCATCAGCTTAGTTTCCAGGGTGGGCTTAAGCTGAACCGGGTCTACATAATCGTGCTCAATAGCATAACCGGGCCTTATTATTTCCACTTCTTTTAGTCCCTCAATGCTATGAAGCATCTCGAGCTGCACATCCAGAGGAAGACTGGTGGCCAGACCATTAGGATAGTACTCCTGAGTAGCCCGACCCTCCGGCTCAAGAAATATCTGATGTCTCCCTTTGTCAGGGAACTTCATGATTTTGTCTTCTATAGAAGGACAGTATCTTACCCCGGTTCCCTTTATCACCCCGCTGTAGAGCGGTGACCTATCAAGGTTATCCTGAATAACTCGATGAGTCCGCCGGTTGGTATAGGTAATATAGCAAGGGAGCTGGCTAACAGTCGGCTTTTCGCTGGAAAAAGAAAAGGGCAGCGGCTCTTCATCGCCATTTTGCCTTATTAGAGACGAGAAATCGATAGTTTTACCGTCCAGACGGGGACAGGTACCGGTTTTGAATCTTCCCAGGCGAAACCCCAGCTTTTTTAAATTTCGGGATAGAGAGATCGAAGGGAGCTCTCCCATCCTCCCCGCCCCAAAACTAACCCAACCTATATGAATGAGGCCATTAAGGAAGGTACCCGGCGCGATAACCACACATTCTCCCTGATATTCGACCCCCAATCTCGTTTTCACTCCTTTGGTCTTTCCTTTTTTTACCAATACCTCCTCTACCAATTCCTGCTTGATATCCAGCCCCGCTTGCTCCTCCAAAATTCTTTTCATATACAGGCGATAGGCTTGGCGATCAGCCTGAGCCCGGGATGACCGAACGGCCGGACCCTTTTTTGTATTCAAGCGACGAAACTGAATAGCTGCGGAATCTATGGCTTTGGCTATCTCTCCGCCCAGAGCATCAATTTCTTTAACCAGTTGACCTTTGCCCAGACCTCCTACCGCCGGATTGCAGGACATCAATCCAATAGTATCCAGGTTCATAGTTAAGAGAAGGGTTCGACAACCCATTCTGGCGGCCGCCAGAGAAGCCTCAATTCCAGCGTGACCTCCACCGACCACAATTACTTGATAAGAGTGAGGATAAATCATAATAGAATTTTTATTAAAGGTAATTATCCCTCATCTTCTTTCTCGTAGCAAGAATAAAAATAAGGAGTGTAGGCCTCAAATTCAGCCGCACAGGTATCTACTAATTTGTAAACGGGTTTGATGCCATTTTTTATTCTCCAGCGACGCACAAAAGACTCATCTTCTCCCAATAGACGAGCCAGTTGCCTATCAGAAAATCCGTATTCCTTAGCCAAGCGAAGCAGCCCGGGAGAAATTACCTTCCTTCTCTTCTTCCATCTCAAGATTTTCTTTTCCAGTTCTACAATCTGGTAAATATTGTCTAAGAACCACCTATCAATATTGGTAAGTTCATGAATTTCTTTCAGAGAGATACCCTTTTTGAAAGCCTGCTTGATATAAAAAATTCTCTCGGCTCCCGGGACAAGTAGATGCTCCCGGCAGCTCTCCCGAGAAACGGGATGAGGTAAATCATCAAGACCGCTTACTCCAATTTCCAGAGAGCGTAGTCCTTTCTGGAGAGCTTCCTTGAAAGTTCGACCAATGGCCATAACCTCCCCTACTGATTTCATAGAAGTAGTTAAGGTTGGATCCGCCCCGGGAAATTTCTCAAAAGCAAAACGAGGAATCTTAACCACACAGTAGTCCATAGTTGGCTCAAAACAAGCGGGAGTCTCCCGGGTAATATCATTGGGAATTTCCTCCAGAGTATATCCTACCGCTAATTTAGCCGCTATTTTAGCTATGGGAAAACCGGTAGCCTTGGAAGCCAGGGCCGAGCTGCGGGAAACTCGTGGATTCATCTCAATAACGAACATCTGACCGTTTTCCGGATTAAGAGCAAATTGAATGTTAGAACCACCTGTTTCCACTCCCACTTCTCTGATAATACGGATAGCCGCATCTCTCATCTGCTGATATTCTTGGTCAGTAAGTGTCTGGACTGGCGCCACCGTAATACTGTCTCCAGTGTGAATCCCCATGGGATCAAAGTTCTCGATGGAACAGACAATAATAACATTATCAGCTTTGTCTCTCATTACCTCCAATTCATATTCCTTCCAGCCGATAACCGATTCCTCAATTAATATTTGACTTATGAGACTGTTTTCCAGTCCCCGGGAAGCAATCTCTTTGAGCTCATCGATATTGTAGATCACTCCTCCACCTGTTCCCCCCAGAGTAAAGGCGGGACGGATTATCAGAGGAAATCCCAACTTTTTGCTCACCAAAACAGCTTCTTTTAGATTATAAGCTAAAGAACTGCCGGGAACCTGAAGACCAATTTTCTCCATCGATTTCTTAAAAAGCGAACGATCTTCCGCCTTTCTGATTACCTTGTGGTCGGCCCCGATCATCTCCACCCCGTACTTCTCCAAGATACCACTTTTAGCCAGGGTTATGGAAACGTTGAGAGCTGTTTGTCCTCCCAGAGTAGGAAGAATAGCCTGGGGTCTCTCCAAAGCAATAATTTTCTCAATCACTTCCGGCACGATAGGTTCTATATAGGTTCTATCGGATATCTCCGGGTCAGTCATGATGGTAGCTGGATTAGAATTAACCAGGACAACCTGGTATCCCTCCTCTCTCAGAGCCTTGCAGGCCTGAGTTCCCGAATAATCAAACTCACAAGCCTGAGAAATAACAATGGGTCCGGAGCCAATAATTAGGATTTTCTGGAGATCCTTTCTTTTAGGCATGGTTTACTCTCAAAGACAATTGATTTTCCTTCATCAAATGGACAAATTGATGAAATAAATAAGAGGTATCATGAGGTCCAGGAGAAGCTTCTGGATGGAACTGTACCGAGAAAACAGGTAGTTCTCGATGTCTCATTCCCTCCAGAGTTCCATCATAAAGGTTGAGGTAACTAATCTCAATTTTCTCTTTATTTAGAGAATCCATATCCACACAAAATCCATGATTTTGCACGGTAATAGCTATTTTCCCGGTGGCCAAATCCTTGACGGGATGATTGGCCCCATGGTGCCCAAACTTTAACTTATAAGTCCGGCCACCAAAAGCCAGTCCCAGAATTTGATGTCCCAGGCAGATTCCAAAAATAGGAATCTTTCCTATGAGTTGTCTGACTGTTTCCACCACATAAGGAACACCTTCCGGATCACCCGGCCCATTGGAAATAAGAACTCCCTTCGGATGCAAGTCCAGTATTCTCTGAGCGGAAGTTCCCGCCGGAACTACTCTCACCTGGCAGCCCGAAGCACTCAACTGCCTTAAAATGTTGTACTTGACTCCGCAATCAATCACTACTACCCGGTACTGACCATCTTTTTGCCACCAGAAACCTTGCCCGGCAGTTACCTCTTTAACCAAATCGCGGCCTATTAAACCAGGGGAAGACTTAGCTCTTTCTACCAGGGACTCAGGCTTCAGGTCTACCGTGGAAATTACTCCCTTCATAGCTCCCAACATACGAATCCGTCTGGTTAGCGCCCGAGTATCTATTCCCTGTATACCCAGGAGATTGTTCTCCAACATAAACTCCCCCAGGCTTTGATGAGACCTCCAGTTACTGAAAACCCGGCTTAGCTCCCGGACAACAAATCCCTCCACCCAGGGTCGATGAGATTCACAGTCTTCCCGGGAAATTCCGTAATTTCCGATCAGGGGATAGGTCATAGTAACAATTTGGCCTTTATAAGAAGGATCGGTTAGAATCTCCTGGTAGCCTATCATACTGGTATTAAAAACTACTTCGCCGGCTGCCTCCCCGGTAGCACCAAAAGATACTCCCTCAAAAACCGTACCATCTTCCAGAGCCAGGATTGCCCGCATCTTAGTCATTTTCCCTTTGATAGTTAATTCATATTAATATACTGGAAACAAGGGAGAAATCAAGGCGAGGCTACAAAATGTTCTTGATGCAGTTGGTCTAATAATTAGCCGACTAAATCCATCCCCTCAACTGCATTACCTCAGAAACTCTTTTTATAGCCAGGATATAGGCAGCCATTCTGAGATCAACTTCATATTCTTTGAAGAGAGAAAGGACTTGCTCAAAGGCAGTAGTCATTCGGGCATCCAGTCTCTGTTTCACCGTCTCCCCTGGCCAGGAGTAACCAGATATGTTTTGTACCCATTCAAAATAAGAGACGGTAACTCCTCCAGCATTACACAAAAAATCCGGTATGACAAATACCCCTTTCTCATGCAGTAATTTATCTGCTTCTGGAGTCGTTGGGCCATTAGCTAACTCAGCTACTACCCGGGCTTTAATGCGATCGGCATTTTCTCCGGTAATCTGATCTTCCAGGGCGGCCGGGATAAGAATATCTACGTCTAACTCCAAGATTTCTTTATTGGAGACAAACTCCGCTCCTCCAAAGTCAACCACCGAACCAGTTTTTTTCTTATATTGAAGCACCGCGGTCGGATCAAGACCCTGTGGATTGTAAATACCACCCCGGGAATCACTAACAGCTACAATTTTCGCCCCCAATTCTTTTCCCAACAAAACAGCGGCAAAAGAGCCAGCGTTACCGTATCCCTGTACCGCTACTCTGGCTCCGGATAATTCCATCTTAAGCCAACGGGCTGCTTCTCGCACAACATAAACCCCTCCTCGGGCAGTAGCATCATCTCGGCCTAATGAACCACCCAGAGAAATAGGCTTCCCGGTGATTACTCCAGGGCAATAACATCCCCTTAATTTGCTATATTCATCCATCATCCAGGCCATTATTTGGGGAGTAGTATAAACATCGGGAGCGGGGATATCTTTCTCCGGGCCAAGGAAATCGTAAATTTTATCAATGTAAGTCCGGCTTAGCGCCTCCAGTTCCCTGCTGGACATCTCTTTAGGATTACAAATAATTCCTCCCTTAGCTCCTCCATACGGCAAATCCATTATGGCGCATTTCCAGGTCATCCAGGCAGCCAGAGCTCTTACCGTATCTATTGTCTCGTCCGGATGAAATCTAATTCCTCCCTTGGTAGGCCCGCGGGCGTCATTATATTGCACCCTAAAACCTTCAAATAACCTTAACCTTCCATCATCCGTTTTCAGAGGAAGAGAAACCCGGATTTCCCGCATGGGCTCCCTGAGAATACTATGAATTCCTGGTTCCAATTGCATGATCGAAGCAGCCTGGTCAATCTGCCTCTGAACCTGTTGGAAAAGATTTACCTTCTCCTCTAAAACTACCTCAGTCTGCGTCATATCAATAACTCCCCTTATTGTATTTGCCTAATATCACCAATATTGTTCTTTTTACTCTACTCCCCAAATAACCAGACTCCCTAAAAAAACAAAAAAAGGCGCCTTGTAACTAACAAGACACCTTTGTCGGCCTGATTCTACGCCTTTGTATTACCAGGTTACTCTGTAATAATAACTCACCTTGTTATTTATGTCAACCCTTTGTTACGTAACACCCTTGTGCATCCACATCCAGAGAAGGGAGTTTCCCCAAAATCTTAGGTTACTCTTCCTGAACCAAGAGAATCCCTCAAAATGTTACCGGATGACAGAAGAAATCGCTCCTCTTCTGGCAAACCCGAACTTGACAAAACAACTTTTTTATATATATATTTGTATACAGAAGAAGGTATCCATAAATACAGGAAAGTATCTATCGAAAGACAAGGGCGTCTTCACCCCACAGGGGCAAGACGCCCTTGTCTTTTTTAGGATAGTAAGATGCCGGAAGATTTTAAACAATGGGTGAGTCCCTTTTTACCAACTCTTTCCATAATGGCCGAAAGAATTGGGAAGCTTCCTCTATGGATGGACAAAGAGGATTTGCTTTCCCAAATGGCACTTGATCTGTGGGAAAAGTGGAGAAGGGGTGACTTACAGGATAAAACACCCTCTTACATTTTCCGAAGCTGTTGGTTTGCCGCTCAGAATTATCTGCGAAAGTCGAAAGATAAGATATCTCTCCTCAGTCTTGATGAACCTGTCAATGAAGAAGGAACCCCCTTCATAGAACTCATGGAACATAATTCTTCCTTCTTCCCTGGATTTCAAATAAGACAAGGCATCGACAAATTAAAAGAATACCTCAATCAAAGGGAACAAGAAGTCTTCTACCTCCAAACTCAAGAGTATACTACCAGAGAGATAGGACAAAGACTGGGAATTTCTCACGTAAGAGTGGTGAAAATTCAGCAACACATTCGGGCCAAAGGTAAAAAAATAATGTAAGGTTACCAAACCGTAGGTTTTTTTACTTATTTAGATGTAAACACAATGTTGTGTGATGACAGCGACGTCTCCCTCAGGGAGACGTTTTTTTATTTAGGGCAAAGAAGCGCTCTGACAAAGATGTCCTTTCTTCAAAAAAGAAGGACATCTTTTTTATTTTGGATACAAATCAAAGTCTGACTCAGAGTTTCATGAAGGAATATGAAGGGCAAATGATGGGAGGACAACTCTCTGTTTAGGTAGGGGAGGCTTTAGCCTCCCGGAGGAAGTAAGCAAGAAGTGGGCGGCTAAAGCCTGCGGCTACCAATTGTAAAAAGACCAAGAAGTTTTGACAATACTTAATGAGTGCATAGGAGACGAAAAATGAGAAGAGCAAGCAAAATTTGGTTGGGATTGAGCTTAGTGGGACTTTTGGGCTTTACCGTTACTGCCGTTGCCTACGCCAATGATCCCACCGGAGCAAGTACCTTAGCTCAAAACCCTCAGATTCCGCTTAATTACGTTTGGATTTTAGTTTGTGCATTCTTAGTAATGTTTATGCAGCCAGGTTTTGCTATGCTGGAGGCAGGTTTTTGTCGGGCCAAAAATGCTACCAATTTAATGGCTAAGAACCTGATGGATTTCGCCCTCGGTTCACTAATGTTTTTCCTCATCGGCTACGCCATTATGATGGGGGGAAGCTGGTATGGCCTCTGGGGCACCAAAGGCTGGTTAATGCTGGGCGACTATTATGACGTGGACAAATATCTTAATATGTTCTGGATGCTGGTCTTTTGCGCTACCGCCGCCACTATTGTCTCCGGTGCGGTAGCTGAACGCTTGAAGTTCAAGGCTTATCTCATTTACACCCTGATAGTAAGTGCCATTATTTACCCTATTTATGGACACTGGGTCTGGGGTGGAGGCTGGCTTTCCCAACTTCCTTTTGGTCTGGGACATCTTGACTTTGCCGGTAGCGGAGTGGTGCATGCCATAGGTGGCTTTGTCGGTTTGGCCGGAGCGATGGTTTTGGGTCCCCGGTTTGGCAAATACATAAAAGGAAAACCTCAAGGTATTCCCGGGCATAGTATGACTTTGGCTGCTCTGGGAGTTTTCATCTTGTGGTTTGGCTGGTTTGGTTTTAATGCTGGAAGCACCTGCGACGCCCATCATTTAAGAATTTCCGTCATTGCAGTCAACACTAACTTGGCCGCCGCCGCGGGTACCTTGTCAGCGCTATTGATAGCCTACTGGAAGACAAAAAAATGGGATGTAGGCATGGCCTTAAACGGTGCAGTAGTAGGACTGGTAGCCATAACTGCCCCTTGCGCCTGGGTAGAAGGTTGGGTAGCAATTCTCATCGGCCTTATTGCCGGAGCATTGATGTATGCCGGAGTCAGATTTTTTGAAGCTAAGGGAATAGATGACCCGGTGGGTGCGGTAAGCGTACATGGCCTCGGCGGACTATGGGGTCTTCTTAGTCTTGGGCTCTTTGCCGATGGGACCTACGGTAATTACTCGTTAGAGGAACCTTTTGTCAGAGGCCTGTTCTACGGTGGTGGTTGGGGTCAGTTGATAGCTCAACTTATCGGCATAGCAGTGGTATTTGTCTGGGCTTTCGGCACGGGCTATTTGATATTTAAGATAATGGATAAAATCTTTGGTATCCGGGTTCCTCCAGAAGAAGAATTGGAAGGATTAGATATTTCTGAGCACGGAACCCCGGCCTATCCAGATTTCATACAGATAAATCGGTAAAGGGGAGCAAAGATAAATGAAAAAAATCGAGGCCATACTTAGACCAGAGAAGTTAAGTAAGGTAAAAGAAGCCTTGGAGAATTTGGGCTATCCTGGAATGAGTCTTACCCGTATAGAGGGTCATGGTCGCCAGAAAGGTAAGGTGGAGCAGTTTCGGGGAAGAGAATTTAAAGTGGAATTTTTGCCCAAGATAAAAATAGAAATTGCGGTCCGAGACCAGGATGTAGAACACATTACCAGGACGATAATTGAGGCGGCTAAGACTGGTGAGATTGGTGACGGGAAGATATTCATCTCTCCCCTGGAGAATACGCTAAGAATCCGCACGGGAGAGCAAGGAGAACAAGCACTTTAACCTTTAATTGAAAAAACAAAAAACCTAATCCGAAGGAGATACCAAATGGCCCTTACAAAAAAAGACGTATTAGAGTTGGCCAAGGAGAATGACGTAAAGTTCATCCGACTGTGGTTCACCGACATTCTTGGTCAGGTAAAAAGTTTTGCCATCAATGACGCGGAACTACCAGGTGCACTGGAAAATGGCATGGGATTTGATGGTTCCTCAGTTACCGGATATCAATCCATCGAAGAATCGGATATGATCGCCATACCTGACCCGGATACTTTTACCCTTTTGCCCTGGAGACCCAAGGAGAAAGCAGTTGCTCGAATGATCTGTGACATTTATCAACCCGGAGGAAAACCCTACGAAGGTGATCCTCGTTATATTTTGAAAAGAGCGTTGGAACAGGCTAAAAAAATGGGTTTCGATCACTACTACGTGGGCCCGGAATTAGAGTATTTTTATCTTAAATCGGATAAAGCTGTTGAAGTACTGGACAGGGGCGGCTACTTTGACCTGACCACCCTGGATGTAGCCTCAGATTTGAGAAGAGACACCATTTTAGCCCTGGAACAAATGGGAATAAACATAGAGTACTCTCATCATGAAGTTGGCCCGTCCCAGCACGAGATTGACATGAGATATTGCGATGCTCTAAAAATGGCTGATAACGTAATAAGCTATCGAATAGTGGTGAAAGAAATAGCCCAAAAATATGGTGTCTATGCTACATTTATGCCCAAGCCGATCTTTGGAGAAAATGGCTCCGGCATGCATATACATCAATCACTATTCGCCGGAGATAAAAATACTTTTTTTGACCCCCGGGACAAATATTATCTCTCTCCAATCTCCAAAAAGTTCATCGCTGGTCAACTGAAGCACGCTAAAGAGATGAGCGCCATTTTTGCCCAATGGGTGAACTCCTACAAGAGGCTCGTTCCCGGCTATGAAGCGCCAGTCTACATAGCCTGGTCTCGGAGAAATCGGTCGGCTTTGATCAGAGTCCCCGTCTACCATCCGGGGAAAGAAAAGGCCACCAGGGTTGAATTCCGATCTCCCGACCCCGCCTGTAATCCTTATCTAACCTTTGCCGTATTGCTGGCCGCGGGGTTGGAAGGAATTGAAAAAGAACAGAGACTCTCAGAATCAATTGAAAAGAACCTCTACCACCTTTCCGATGAGGAGAGAAAGACATTAGGAGTAGAATCCCTTCCCAACAACCTAAGTTATGCCCTGGCTTTCACCGAGAAAAGCAACCTGGTCAGGAAAACTTTAGGAGAGCACACATTTACCCGGTTTATTGAGTTAAAGAAGAAAGAATGGGAAGAATACAGGACTCAGGTTACCCAATATGAGCTCACCAAATATTTACCAATCCTGTAGAAAAGAGGATAAGGAATATCATATTCCCTCGGGTTGTGGAATTTCCGGAATTATGAACCGCCAAGGAAAGGTTTTTTCCGGAGAAGCTATTTACCATTCTATCTGCAATATGACTGAAAGGGGAAATGGCTTAGGAAGTGGTTTTGCTGCTTACGGAATATACCCCGAGTTTAAAGATTGCTGTTGTTTCCATATCATGTACGAAACAGCTTTAGCCCAGCAAAATACCGAGGAATATCTTAAAAAAGTCTTTAATTTAAAACATTCGGAACCCATACCCACAGAGAAAGTAACCAGATTAAAGTTTATCCCTCTTTTGTGGAGATATTTTGCCCAAGTAAAAGAAGAAGTACTAAAAACCCATCAAGAAAAATTGTCCGAAGAGGACTTCATTATGAAATGTGTAATGGACATAAATGAGAAAGTAAGCAACGCTTTTGTCTTCTCTTCCGGAAAAAATATGGGAATATTTAAGGGGGTGGGAAATCCTGATGAGATTGGAGAATTTTATAGAATTCCTGAGTACCAAGGATATATCTGGACGGCCCATAATCGATTTCCCACCAATACGGTTGGCTGGTGGGGAGGAGCACACCCCTTTGGAATTTTAGATTGGTCAGTAGTACATAACGGCGAGATTTCCTCCTACGGAACCAATAGGCATTATTTGGAGAATTTTGGCTACCATTGCACCCTTTTTACAGATACAGAAGTAATGACCTATCTTTTTGATTTGCTGGTAAGACGCCATCATCTCGATTTTGAAGTGGTGGGAAATATCCTGGCGGCTCCTTTTTGGTCCCAGATTGAGAGAATCGAGGATGAACAGACCCGGGAATTTTTAAAGACTCTAAGAATTATTTATGGATCCGCTCTGGTCAATGGGCCATTTGCAGTAATAGTCGCCAATGCAAAATATATGGTGGGCTTAAACGATAGAATCAAATTAAGACCCTTGGTGGCAGCCAGTAAAAGTGATTTTCTATATATTGCCTCTGAGGAGGCGGCCATCAGGAAAATCTGCCCGAACGCAGATAAAGTGTGGATGCCCAAGGCAGGCGAACCAACCATTGGTAAATTGGGTCATTAAACTCTTGGAAAGTCCGCTGATGGATGATTAAATTATGGCTAAAGCAAAAAAGTTGTCGGAATTCCGGGTAGAAAGAGATGAGGAAAAATGCATAAAGTGCCAGGTTTGTGTCCGAATGTGTGCTAACGACGTACATACTTATGATCCTGAAACTGACACTGTAAGGGCCGATTCCTTTAAATGTGTGGGATGTCACTTTTGTGAAGATCTCTGTCCTACCGCCGCCATTACCATTGAGTACAACCCTACCCAGACAAAAGAAAATGCGCACTGGAAGAGAGAATCCATCTATGATATTGTTAAACAGGCCCGGACCGGAGGAATTCTTCTTACCGGAATGGGCAATGACCAAGCCTACAAGAATTATTTCGATCACTTAGTTCTAAATGCTTCTCAGGTTACTAATCCCTCAATAGATCCCCTGAGAGAACCTATGGAATTGAGAATCCATTTGGGAAGAAAACCCGATAAAATAGACTGCCGGTTACAAATGACCGAGGAAGGAAGAAAAAAATATCAAATAAGAACCAGAATTCCTCCTCAGTTGGAATTAGAGGTACCCATCTTGTTTACCGCCATGAGTTTTGGCTCGATTTCTTTGAACGCTTGTAAATCTTTAGCTAAAGCAGCTTGTAAGTTCGGAACCTATTGGAATACCGGGGAGGGCGGTCTGCACCGGGATTTGTACCCCTATGCTCATAGAGCAATTGTTCAGGTAGCCAGTGGAAGATTTGGAGTAAACGAAGAATATCTGGAAAGGGCCGCCGCAATTGAGATAAAAATAGGGCAAGGAGCCAAGCCTGGGATCGGCGGGCATCTTCCTGGGGAGAAAGTTTCCGAGGAAATCTCCCATACCCGCATGATACCTATAGGTACCGATGCTCTGAGTCCCGCCCCTCATCACGATATTTATTCCATAGAGGATCTGAAACAGTTAATCTTTGCTTTGAAAGAAGCTACGCGCTATACTAAACCGGTAGGAGTGAAAATTGCTGCTGTTCACAACGTAGCTCCCATAGCCAGTGGGATTGTAAGAGCCGGAGCAGATTTTGTGGCTATCGATGGGATAAGAGGAGGAACCGGAGCAGCTCCTACAATAATTAGAAATAACGTGGGCATTCCCATTGAATTGGCTATTGCCGCAGTAGATCAAAGATTGAGAGAAGAAGGAATTAGAAATCAGGTTTCTCTAATTGCAGCCGGGGGTTTCAGGTCAAGTGCCGACGTAACTAAAGGTATCGCCCTGGGGGCAGATGCAGTCTACATTGGAACGGCCGCTTTAATTGCTCTGGGCTGTCACGTTTGCCAGAAATGTTATACCGGAAAATGCAATTGGGGAATAGCTACTCAAGACCCTTACTTGACCAAACGCCTCAACCCTGAAATTGGAGCTGAACATGCCGGTAACCTCTTGAGAGCCTGGTCTTTAGAGATTAAAGAAATGATGGGAGGCATGGGAATAAATGTTATTGATTCCTTAAGGGGAAATAGAGAACAATTAAGAGCCTTAGGACTAAATGAGGTGGAGTTGAGATTATTGGGACTCAAGCATGCCGGAGAGGCCTGGTGAAGAATAGTCCAAAAGTCGAAGTTCTAAGTTAAAGAGAAAAAATGCTTAAAAATTCCATGAGGGCCAAGAGAATAATAATTAGAGAAGAGTACTGTATGGGGTGCCGGCTTTGTGAGGTGTATTGCATCACCCAGCACTCAAAATCCAAAGATATAATGAAGTGTTACCGAGGAGAAGAACCCCGACCGGTATCAAGAATATATTTTGAAGAAAAAGGTCCTATTTCATTTGCCCTACAGTGCCGACACTGCGATGATGCCCCCTGTTTATATGCCTGTCTCACCGGAGCAATGTATAAAGATAAAAAGACCGGTAGAATCCTGCATAATGCCGATAAGTGTGTAGGTTGCTGGATGTGTATAATGGTCTGTCCTTATGGAGTGATCAGACCCGATTTTGAAAAAAAGAAAATTGCCTCTAAATGTGACTTATGCGTTGAGGCTGAGTTTCCCGCCTGCGTGGAGCATTGCCCCAATGAGGCCATCATATTAGTGGATGAGGAAGGAAATAGAATGAAAAAGGATTAATTGAAAGGGCTAAAATGAAAACTGAGTACTTAATTATCGGTAATTCCATTACTGGCGTAAGCTGTCTGGAAGCAATAAGAGAAGTTGATAATAAAGGGAAAATTATAGTCGTATCGGATGAGAAAATATTGAATTACTCTCGGCCCCTGATATCTTACTATTTGGGCAAAAAATTGTCTAAAGAGAAAATGGCTTTCAGAAATAAAGATTTTTATGAAGAAAATAAAGTTGAGTTACTCTTAGATACCCAAGCAGAAAAAATAGATGTAGCAGAAAAGGAAGTCCATCTTGATTCCGGAGAAAAGCTGAAGTTCCAAAAACTCCTAATTTCCACCGGTGGAAAGCCTGTAATCCCTCCTATTGAAGGGCTAAATAAATCAAGAGAGGGAGTATTCACCTTTACTAAGTTTCAAGATGCCCGGGAGATAGAAGACTACCTTCAGGCAAATGATATAACCAAAGCCGTAGTTTTGGGTGCGGGATTAATCGGTTTGAAGTGTACCGAGGGTTTGCTAAAAAGGGGTCTAAAAGTCAGCCTGGTGGAACTAGCAGATAGAATCTTGGCAAACACCTTTGACAGAAAGGCATCCAGCATTTTAGAAGAGGCTTTGCAGGCAGAAGGGTGCCAAGTAATAAAAGAAGATACCATTATAAGAATCGACAGTAGTCGAGGAGCAATTAAAAAAGTCGTTCTAAGAAAAGGGAAAGACATTCCTACCAACCTATTGATTATTGCCATAGGAGTCCGTCCCAACCTAAATTTAGTCAAGGATACTTCTATAAACTATGATAAAGGAATAGTGGTAGATGATCACCTGCAAACCAATATCCAGGATATATACGCTGCCGGAGACGTGGCCCAGGGCAAGGATCTCTTGACCCAAAAAACCTCGCTTATGGCTATCTGGCCTGTGGCCTCGCATCAAGGAAAAGTTGCCGGACTTAACATGGCCGGAAAGCCGACCAAATACTTTGGTTCGTTCATAATGAATTCAGTGGAATTAGCCGGTATCCCCACCATTTCTTTTGGGATAACCAATCCTCCGGCGGAAGCCAAAAACCTGGAAACTCTTTCTAAGACAGACGAGGACAGGGGATCTTATCGTAAAATAGTCTTGAGACAAAACAAAATGGTGGGAGCCATATTTCTGGGAAAAATCGAGCGGGCTGGAATATTTTCCCAACTGATAAAAGATAAAATTGACGTATCCTCATTTAAGAAGGATTTGCTGAGTGATGAGTTTGGACTTTTGGTTCTTCCGACAGAATACCGAAAACACCTGGTGCAAGGGGAAGGCATTGAGGTATAAAGATACCGAGGACTTAAAGATCAAGAGTACAAAGACAGCGAAGATTGAAGCCAAGGATCTTTCCTATAAGACTTTAAACGAAAAAATTCGTGAGGCATTAAAGAATGGATGTAAAAAAATAGTTTTGGACAATGTTTGTGGCCAGCGTTACATAGGAGACGGTCTTAGGGGTAACGATGTTCAAATATTGATTAAGGGAGTCCCCGGAAATAATTTGGCTGCTTTTATGGATGGGCCCAAAATAATTGTTCAGGAAAATGCTCAGGATGGCATCGGAAACACCATGAATGCAGGAGAAATAGTCGTCCACGGACACGCAGGAGACATTGCCGGCCACTCTATGAGAGGAGGAAGAATTTTTATTAAGGGAGACGTTGGTTACCGGGCAGGAATCCACATGAAGGCATACAAAAATCTTTTTCCGGTAATAATAGCAGGAGGAACTTGCGGTGATTTCTTAGGCGAATACATGGCCGGGGGGCTATTGGTCGTATTAGGAATTACGCACAACTGTACAAACCCAACATCTTGTTCACCAGAGATAGTGGGTGACTTTGTGGGAACGGGTATGCATGGGGGGATGATTCTCATAAGGGGCCGTCTGGATACAAGAAAATTAGGTAGAGAAGTCAGGATCGCCCCACCTTCAGATGAAGACATCAGTATTTTAACTGCCCACCTCAAGGATTTCTGTAAATACTTTCACTTAGATCGGGAAAGAATTTTGGAAACATCATTCATAAAACTTTATCCCTACACTCATCGTCCCTACGGTAAGGTTTATGCATATTAACTATCATTATCTAATGAGGATTAAAAAAACTCATTTCTCTAGTTCACTACTCAGTATAATAGCTTCCGCTACGGTCCTCATTGATTTTCGAGAATTCATACTCTGCCGTTGTATCTTTCGATAGGCCTCTTCCCCGGAAATACCAAGTTTTTTCATCAGTATATCTTTGGCTCTTTCTATTAGCTTTCGTGCTTCTAATTCTTCCTGTATTACCCGGGCTCTTACCATGAGTTCGGTATTCTCGATAGCCACAGCTGCTTGATTAGCCACGCTGGTTAAAACATCTACCTCGGTCCTGGTGAAATGATGGGGGCGAGAGGTATAGCAATTTAACACCCCAATTACTTTTCCTTTTACCTTTAGAGGTACGCAAAGTAGAGACTCCAAACTTTCCTTTTGGGCTATATTTTTGTATTTATATTCTCTTTCTCCGGAGACATCATATACCGCTATTGGCTTATTACTCTTAACTACTCTCCCGGCAATTCCTTCCCCAACTCTCAAGGGAGGTTTCTCGTTGTACTCCTGGCTAACGCTCTGGGTAGCTCGAATTATTAGCTTTTCCCGTTGGTCATCTAATAACATTAAAGAGACAATTTTGGAGTTCATTACCTGAGCTGTAACTGTTACCACCAGTTTCAGGATATCTTCCAGATAAAGATCCGAAGTGATCGCCTTACTTATTCTGGTAAGAGCATCAATATAAGAGGGAAAATCCTGGATAATCAATTAGCTAACTCCCTTCACTGACTTAAATTACTATTCCTCATAATTGGCTTCCCGTTCGGTAGCTCTCAAAAAATTCATCTCTATCCTAAATATCTTTGCAGCTCCTTATAGAAATTCTCCCGGGATCCTACAAAGATAATGTTAACCGCTTTTAACTCTTCATCAACGATATAAACAATTCTGTATTCTCCTCCGGGAGTCCTCACGCTTATTTTTCTCAAACCTGAAAGACCACCCGAAAGCAAAGGATATTTACGGCGATCCTCTACTAAACTTCGTATTCTTTTCATTACCTTCTTACATATCGGAGGATCCAGCTTCCCCAATTGTTGAGCAGCCCGTTTCTCAAATTCTATCCTGTAGCTCATTCTCCACTTCTTCCAACGATACCGTCTTTCCTTCCTGGAGGTCCTTTAAAGCTTCTTGTTCCATCTTTTGCAGAGCTTTACCCCAGGCAGGATTAAGCCCAAAGAAGAGCGCTTCTTTCTCATTCTCCGGAAGCCCGGAGATAACCCTTTTTATTTCCTCAAGATCCACCTCAATTTTGACTTTGCTCATACTAAACCACCCCCCTTACTGTTGGTAGTTTACCTCACATAATAATATTATCTCCTCAGAGAGACAGAGACAAACTAAAATCTTTTAAGGAGTCAAGGTATAAATACAGGAATAAGAGATCTCTTATGCTTAGACTTTTCCATCAAAGTCTGAACTTTTTGCCGGTCTTCTGGATAACCGGTGATTTTCTCTTTGTCTTTTAGGGCCAGGAGATTTTGATCCAGCCTTTCATAAGAAATTCCCATTTCCCTCTCATCCGTTTGACCCTCCCAGAGACCGGCACTGGGTATTCTTTTAATAATTGCCGGTGGAATTCTTAGTTCTTCAGCTAATTTTCTTACTTCACTCTTAAGAAGACCCCCGAGAGGGAGGAGGTCAGCGGCTCCATCACCATACTTGGTGAAATATCCTACCATTATTTCACTCTTGTTTCCTGTGCCCAGAACTAAATAATTTAAATTATTAGCAAAATAATAAAGGGTTATCATTCTCAAACGAGGTTTGAGGTTAGCCAGAGGAATCTTATGTCCCGAAGGAAGAATCCGGCAAAAACTATCATATATTGAATCTAAACAAACTCTCTGAAATTTTATCTTTAGTCTTTTGGCTATCAGTAAAGCGTATTCCTCGTCCTGAGGGCAATTATAACAGGGCATAATCAAACCCAAGATCTCACTACCCAAAGCTTTCTGGGCCAGGTAAGCAACCACAGAAGAATCGATCCCTCCGGATAGACCAATTACTCCACCTTTGGCTCCAGCTTCCTTCACCTTAAGTTTTATCCAGCGAACTATCCGCTCAATTAGTTGACTTTCTGCCATTGAATTTTCCTCACCTGGTGAAAATAACTTTCCTTTCTATAGTTTTTTCTCTTCTAAAATCCCATTCGAGAAAGTTCTTCTTTGAATTGACGGTAGGTCTGCTTTAGAGCCTGAGAAATGACCTTGGTCTCTGATATTACCGGCATATAATTAGTATCTCCTTCCCAACGAGGAACAATATGAAGGTGGAGATGATCAACAATACCCGCTCCCCCAGCTCTACCCAGATTAATGCCTATATTGAAGCCTTCTGGTTTCATCACCTTTTTGAGTAACTTAACCATAAGTTGGGATGTAGTCATTAACTCCTGAATTTCTTCATTTCTCAGGTTCTCAATTTCACTTAGATGACGGTAAGGAGCGATCATCAAATGGCCGTTGTTATAAGGAAAAATATTGAGCATAGTTAGACAATTTTTGCCTCGCAAGACGACATAATTAGTCTCATCTTTTTTCTCTTGCCCGGCCCGACAAAAAATACAATTCTCGTCCTTTTCTCTCGTAATATAATCCATTCGCCAGGGGGCCCACAACTTTCGCATTTTTATAGTGTCTCCGAATGCATGTAACTCTATCATACTACCTTGTTTTGTCAATTTTGGTCTGGCCAGACGGAAAATTTTCTCTTGACACAAGGTGGTTTAGGTAATAAAATCAAAGTGTGAAGTTGCCCTTTACCATCCCTTGTGTATAAGTTCGGTAATGAGTTTCTCGAAGCATTTTCCCAAGAAAAACGTCAGAAGTCCTATTTCTTCTTTTTCTTTGACCTTAGTGGTTTGTGAGTTATCCACAGATGTGGATAACTCTGTGATAAACTCCTGGCGAATTTAGGAAGGTTATACACTATGATACCGATAGATAAAACAAATAGAACTCTTTGGAGTCAACTTTTGGCCAATATTAAGAAAACAATTGACCCTCATAACTTTGAAATTTGGTTTAGCCCAGCCCAATTATACTCCCTTACTTCTGAAAAAATAATCATAAAAGTTCCTAACTCATTTTTTAAGGATTGGATGGAAAAAAAGTATTATCATCTTATTCAAACTAATCTGTCTCGTTTGTCTGGTAAGAAAATGGAGATTGAATTTCTCATTCCCAAAAGCGGGGGGTATCAAACTAAAAGAGACTTATCCCTACCTAATAAAGGATTTTCGGGGAATTATCCGATAGCTTCTCGGCTTAATCCTCGCTACAACTTTAATAATTTTGTGATAGGTAATAGTAATCGCTTGGCTCATGCTGCTTCTTTAGCTGTAGCTCAGTCACCGGCCCGAGCTTATAATCCCTTATTCATTTATGGAGATGTAGGACTGGGAAAAACTCATCTTCTTCAGGCTATAGCTCATTACGTTCTTCAAAATAACAGTCATTTGCGATTTTCCTATGTTTCTTCTGAAGAATTTACCAATGAATTAATCAATGCTATTAGAGATGATAAAACCGCTAATTTTCGTAAAAAATACAGATATAGTGATATTTTACTAGTGGATGATGTCCACTTTCTTGGTGGAAAAGAACGTACTCAAGAAGAGTTCTTCCACACCTTCAACGCTTTATATGAGGCTCATAAACAAATTGTTCTTTCCAGTGATCGTTCTCCTGTAGAAATTCCCACCCTGGAAAGAAGATTAAGATCTCGGTTTGAATGGGGACTAATTACTGACATTCAGGCTCCCGATTTAGAAACCAGGATTGCTATCCTTAGGAAAAAAGCTTCTGCTGATAATATGGAACTACCCTCTGAAATAGCTTTATTCATTGCTGAGAGAATAAAAACCAATATTCGTAAATTAGAAGGTTGCCTGGTGAGACTTATGGCTCATTCTTCTTTATTTAATGAAAAAATAGACTTAGCCTCGGTAAAAGAAATTTTAAGAGATATTCTTCCCAAAGATGATTTAGAACCAGTGACTATTGAGTTGATTTATAAAGTAATAAGTAAATATTATAAGGTTAAAGAAATTGATATTAAAGGGAAAAAGAGAGTTAAATCTATGGTTTACCCTCGTCAAATAGCTATGTATTTAGCCCGAGAGTTAACTGATTACTCATTCCCTGAAATTGGTCAGAAATCTGGGGGAAAGGACCATACTACAGTAATGTATGCCTGGCGAAAAATTTCACAGCAACGAGAAAAAAACTCCAACATCAATAAAGAGTTGATTGAACTTGAGAATTTGATAAAAAAACAAAGGGAATTGGAATAAACTGTTAATATGTTCCGAGTAATCTCTGAGTAACCTAAGATAATACAAAGATAAAAATGAAATTTTATTCCCTTTTGTG
>DAOVGF010000068.1 GCA_030672545.1 Candidatus Aerophobota bacterium | reverse complement strand
AGAGACCTAAGACAAATCAGAGTCTCTTCTTCCCGGGCCGCCGATTTAACCAGACAGCTCTTAGCCTTCTCTCGCAAACAACCTATCAGACTTACCTCCCTTAATCTTAATAAAACAGTGGAGAGTCTAAAGAAAATGCTTGCTCGTCTGCTGGGGGAAGACATTATGATTGAGACTGAGCTGGCCCCGGATATCTGGACAGTAGAGGCGGATGAGGGACAAATAGAACAGATAATTATGAATTTAGCCGTTAATGCCCGGGAAGCTATGCCCCAAGGGGGCACATTAACCATTAAAATTGACAATGTTTTAACAGATGAAGCCTACTTAAATACTCATTCTGAGGCTAAGACAGGAAGATTTGTTTGTCTTTCCCTTCGGGACAGTGGAGTAGGAATGGATAAAGAGATCATCAAGCATATCTTTGAGCCTTTTTTCACCACCCGAGAGGTAGGAAAAGGAACCGGTCTGGGCTTATCAGTAGTCTACGGAATAGTAAAGCAACATCAAGGTTGGATTAATGTTTACAGTGAGGTAAATCAAGGCTCCGTATTTAAAGTTTACCTGCCGGTATCTTCCGGGAAAGCTAAGGATGAGGTAAAAGAGACTTTATCCTTAAAGCATCTACAAGGAAAAGGAGAGAAGATTCTCTTGGTAGAAGATGAAGAGAGAGTACGCAAGATTGCCCAAACCATTCTCAGTGAAAATGGTTATCTTATCTTTGAGGCTAAGAGTATAAAAGAAGCTCACCGGATCTTTGAAGAGGAAAAGGAAGATTTCAATCTGATCTTCTCTGATGTAGTCCTGCCTGATGGCAGTGGTCTTGAGCTAGTAGAGGAGCTTTTATCCAGGAAACCTAATTTATCTATTCTTTTATCCAGTGGCTATGCCGATAGGAAATCCCAGTGGCCCCTTATTGAAAAGAAAGGCTTTCCCTTCCTGGAGAAACCTTATAGTCTGTCTGGTTTGCTTCAAGCTATTAAGCAAGCGATATAAACGGGGTCAGGTCTCTGGAGAAAAAATTGGACTTGAGCAATGATTCAAAGTAAGGGTGAAATATTATTTAACCAGGAAGTAGCTCCCAGTTGCTGGAAAATGCAACTATTAGCTCCAGAGATTGCTAATCAGGCACAGCCAGGGCAGTTTGTCCATCTCAGATGCACAGAGAACTATTCACCCTTGCTCAGACGACCATTCAGCTTGCATCGGGCCTCAGAGAGAAAAATAGAGATTCTTTACCAAATAATCGGCCAGGGCACCCGGCTTCTGGCGGAAAAAGTCCAGGGAGAGACAGTCGATCTTTTGGGGCCATTGGGGAGAGCTTTTCAAGTAAAGGGTCAGCCGGAAATTATAGTTCTGGTAGCCGGGGGGGTAGGAATTGCCCCGCTTTACTTCCTGGCGGAAACTCTTTTAAAAAAGCCGCCTTTAAACTCTAAATTAATTTTATTTTATGGGGTAAAATCTAAGGAAAATCTACTGGGTTATGGGGATTTAAAAAAACTAAGAATAAACTTAGAGATAGCCACCGAAGACGGAAGTCTTGGCTTTGAGGGAGAGATTCTCCAGCTTTTTCAATCTCGACTACTTAGTTTTCTCAGTCAGTCTCTGCAAGTTTTTGCCTGTGGTCCGTTAGGAATGCTTAAAAACATAGCTTCTCTTTCGCTTAAATACAATTTTCCCGCTCAAGTCAGCCTGGAGAAAACAATGGGTTGTGGAATAGGCGTCTGTCGAGGGTGTGTAATAAAAGGCTCCCAAGGATATCTGAGAGTTTGCAAAGAGGGGCCGGTATTCCCTGTGGAAGACATAGACTGGGCAGCTATCTCCTGAGATGGCCACGCTTGTTTGAAGCCAAAGCCCAGAGCGAAGCGAAGGGGAAGTGAGGAATCTTATCTCTGGCAATGACAAAAGTGGGCGACTAGATAGACCTCCATTTTCTTGACTTATTAGGCACATTTGTTACAATCTATTCAAATTTTTAAAAATGGAGGTAAGTAATGGTTCATGACGAGATTATGGTTATCCACGAATGCGCTCGATATCTTAAGACCAGTGTATCGACGATTTACCGGTTAGCTCAAAAAGCTAAAATTCCTTCTTTCAAGATCTCCGGTCAGTGGAGATTCAAGAAAGAACTCATTGATAACTGGATCCGTGAAGGTTCTCTCGCTCGTTTGAATAAAGAATACTGAGAGAAAAAAATGCCAACCAACCTTCCGCCTCAGTATTATAGGGTAGAAGAGAGGCTGCGCCAGGCCGGCAGCCCCCAGGAGAAAATCCCCATTTTACGGGAGATGCTGGCCATTATGCCCAAACACAAAGGTACCGATAAACTCCAGGCTGATTTGAGGGCTAAAATATCCCGGCTAAGGAGCGAGGCTCTTAAAAGAAAACAGACAGGCAAAAGTACTTACAGTCACCATATCTCTAAACAGGGAGCCGCCCAGGTGGTCCTCATAGGTTCTCCTAATGTGGGAAAATCTGAGCTTTTAGCTAAGTTAACTCGGGCTAATCCAGAAATAGCCTCTTATCCATTCTCCACCACTGAACCCCAAGTAGGTATTATGCCTTACGAGGACATCAAAATCCAAATGGTGGATACCCCCCCGGTGAGCGAGGAATTCATAGAGCCATATCTACCAGAAATTATCAAGGAGGCCGACCTGATACTTCTAATGGCTGATTTGGGAGAAGAGACAGTTCTGGAGCGTATCGACGAGGTAATCCAGAAATTGAGCTATTTCAAGATCAAGCTGGTCAGAGAGATATCTGAGGAAGAAACATCTCCGTTAACCCTCAAGAAGGTTATTTTGGTGGGAAACAAAAATGATCGGCCAGACGGGGAAGAACGCCTAAGGATACTTGAAGAATTTTACGGAGAAAAATTACCTCTGATATCTATTTCCGCCCGGGAAAACCGAGGATTAGAAGAACTAAAGAAACAAATATTTAAGCAATTAGGGATCATTCGAGTCTATACCAAGGTTCCTGGAAAACCTGTGGAACTTAAAAATCCACTGGTTCTCAAGAAGGGTAGTCTTATCACTGACGCAGCCAGAGCTATCCACAAGGATTTTGCCAGTAGGTTAAGGTATACCCGAATGTGGGATTCCAACGAATTCAACGGTCAAAAAGTTGAAAAAGATCATCCCTTAAAGGACAGAGACATCGTAGAATTCCATATCTGAGGAAGAAAACTACCGGCAGGAGGATATGATGGAGAAAGATAAAAGAGAAGAGCTGATGAACAGATTATCCCGGGCCTGGGATGAGATTATGAGCTCTTCAGAGAAACAACGTATTCGCCAGATATGGCAAAGTTCCCAGAAAGATACCCTTACTCAGGATGAAGATAAAAGGTTGGCAAAAATTCTCAGGGAACATAAGGAATTCCATAATTACTGGGAGAGTAGCCATACCAGACAGACAACAAAGACACCGGAAGGAGTCAACCCCTTCCTTCACGTCTCTCTCCATCTGATTATAGAAAACCAGATTGCCCGGAACAATCCCTCCCGGGTTCATAGATTCTATCTTAGAGAAATAAATAAGGAAGTGCCTCGTCATCAGGTTATTCATCGGATTGCCGCAATTTTCTCGGAAATTCTCTTTGATAGCTTAAAATATCGTAAACCCTTTAACCGGGAGAAGTACCTCCAACTTTTAGAGGAAGAAATCCAGCGGGAAAGCTAAGAAATACCCTAACCGCAAGGAACAATTAATGCTTCTCGATCTTACTACCCACCTGGGAAGGATAAGTCTAAAGAACCCCGTCCTGGTAGCTTCAGGCACTTTTGGATACGGCGAAGAATATGCAGAACTAATTGATTTAAACCAGTTGGGAGGAATTATCACCAAATCAGTCACTCTAAAACCAAGAGAAGGATCGTTTCCCCCCCGTTTAACAGAAACTCCTGCCGGGATGCTCAATGCCATTGGTTTGGAAAATCCCGGAGTAGAATTATTCCTCAAGGAAAAACTTCCCTTTCTTTCTCAATTTGACACTAAAATTATTGTCAATATTGCCGGAGAAAAGGAGGATGAATTCTGTCAGGTGGCCGAGAAATTAAGTAAAGCCAAAACCATAGATGCCCTGGAAGTTAACCTTTCCTGTCCCAATCTCAGGAGGGGCGGATATATCTTGGGAAAAGATCCGGAGGTAGTTTTTAGCTTAATTCAGACTCTCAAGAGGGTAACCGATCTACCTCTTCTGGCTAAACTCACGGCGGCGGTCAGTGAGCCTACCGAAATCGCTCGAGCGGCCGAGGAAGCCGGAGCAGAAGCTTTGTCTCTAATCAACACCCTTCCGGGAATGGCTATTAACATACAAACTCGACGACCCAGATTGGGTAATATTACCGGAGGACTATCCGGTCCAGCCATAAGACCTATTGCCGTTCGAGTAGTTTGGGAAGTAGCCCGGGCGGTGAGAATCCCCATTCTGGGAATGGGGGGAATTATGAAGGGAGACGATGCTCTCGAGTTTATTCTGGCCGGGGCCAGCGCCGTAGCTGTGGGCACAGCCAATTTTGTTGATCCGACTACCCCCGGGCAGACAATCAAGCAAATTGAGAATTATCTGAAGAAAAACAAAATCCGGCGGTTTAGGGAACTCATCGGTAAAGTGGAAACCTAAAGCTTGGGGAGAAAACCATGATTGCCTGGATAAAGTTTGCTCTGTGCGCCTCCGCTCTCATATACGCCGGTTACAAATTATCTTATTATGGAAACATAATTTCCGAAAAAACCAATCTGACTAAGAGTTTGATGGGATTCTTCTTCCTCTCCTTAGCCACTTCTCTTCCCGAGTTTGTTACCAGCGGTAGTTCGGCCAGCGTTTTTCATTCCGCCGATCTGGCTTTGGGAGATTTATTTGGCACTATCATTATTAATTTGATGATCATTGCCCTGCTGGATCTCATCCAGGGAAAGGGAGCCTTGATGATCCAGGCAAAACAGAGTCACATTCTCTGCATCGCCTTGACGGTTATCCTCTTAACTTGTGTCTCCTTTTCCGTTCTCTTAAGAAAGAGTCTCCATTTCAATCTAACAGTCTTAGGAATGGGGGTTGAGAGCTGGCTACTTATTTTTATCTTTCTGATCGGACTAAAACTAATCTGGGGAAGGGAAAGAAGAGAGGGAAAAACCTCTCTGGCCAGTAAACAATCTTCACCTCTAAAAGAGTCTCTTTCCTTAAGAGGATCCGTGGTGGGATTTTCTCTCAGTTTTCTGGCCATCGTTTTTCTGGGAATCTGGCTGGCGGCCGTTGCTTCAGAAATTGCGGAAATAATGGGTTGGAGCGAGACTCTGGTGGGAACCTTCCTTCTTGGTCTGGTAACCTCCTTGCCCGAACTCATTGTCTCCATCACCGCCCTCAGATTTAACGTGGATATGGCTATAGGGAATATTTTGGGCAGTAATTTCTTTGACCTGATGATTATCCCCCTTTGTGATGGTCTTCTCTGGCAAAGTCCAATTCTCTCCCTGGCTAACTCTTCTCATTTTTTCACCTTAACCCTGGCCGTCTTGATGAACAGCATACTCATCGTGGGATTGATTTACCGATCCTCTAAATCTTTCCTGAAAATGGGCTGGGAGACAATAGCTATGACAGTTACCTTTGTTGCCGGCACCTATTTCCTCTTCTCCCTCGGATAACAGGTTGGCCTGAGAATCAGGCTGGCTAAGTGACCCTGGGTAAGGCAATGCAGCGAAACTAAGCTAAAAATTTGCCCATTTCCAGCCAGGAAATAGGTCAGCTGGTCATTGCCCGGGCACATTCTACAATTTCTTTGGCCAGTTCTTTGGCCAGGAGTCGGTGATACAGTTCCCAGATCGCCTGCACCCTCACCACCTTAATCTTCTTTCTTATCAATTTCATTGTCTGCTCCTTGAATCAAATATTTATCGCTTTTCGGGTAGTTCCAAAATCTCGGCTTTTCTGGCAAAATGTAGGGGAAAGATGATCCATCTTTCATATAGTAATACAACGCTGTGGCTTTTTTATTTCAAAAGGGGAAGAATGAAGTAAGAGATAGAATTATTTGAAGGTCAATATTATTGGGAGGGAGAGACTACTCGATTACCGGAGACAAAAAGCTACTGTCCGCTGGGCTGCCACCTTAGGTGTTTCTTCAATTTTCTTTCCAGGAAAAACTTACCCCTACCGTGCCTGGACCGGTGGATACCAAAGGTCTGGAAGGTGCCTTCTTTCCACCTACCCACTGTCCTGACGAAATCACCGACCTGAAAATCTGATCCTCCCAGAAACCTGGTCTTATCGGTAAACACAACGGTGACCTCCTCGCCCCGGAAGGTTTTAACCGTGAGGGCCCGGTCTTCAACCTCCATTACCTCTCCTACCAGACCGTGCCTCCACACACCATCCCTGGGACGATGAAGAGCCCGGAGGATGGAAAGCGGCCCCTGGCCAACCCTCTCCTCAAACCTCTCGCTGACTCCACCGATGGTCATAGCGGTAGCGCCCCCTATCAC
>DAOVGF010000063.1 GCA_030672545.1 Candidatus Aerophobota bacterium | reverse complement strand
TTAGATTATGCTTCTCACCGTGGATGAATCTGAGAACTTTTTCTCGGGGAATATAGACTCCCTCTCCTATTTTCTCCAATTCTTCTCGTGAACATGGCCATTGGCCAAGTAAGTCCAATTCGCTTTTCACTCTTCACTCCTTTCATTTGTCCGTCATGGCGAGGAGCGAGATTTCTCACTTCCCCTTCGCTTCGCTCTGAGCTTTGGCTTTAAACAGGCTTGGCAATCTCTAAGAGAGACACGCTTTCCATGAGATCGGTTCCTCTTCGCTTCGCTCTGAGCTTCGGCTACTATTGCTCGCAACGACGTAGTTCAACGATTAGCAATAGTTATCATAATATGTTTTGTTTAAGCGTCAAATCCAACCAAAATCACCAGTTGTCCAATCTCCCACAATGCGTTATAATACATCAAGACAACTGTTGATACAACTGACTGTTGATTCTTACAACACTTGACCTACCTTATGTTTTGGAAAGGCTAAATTATTCTGTCAGGCTACTTCAGCAAGAATAGCAACCTGTTTGGGAGGACGACTCCCTATTTGGGTAGAGGGAAAACCAAAACACTTGGCAATAAAGGCATTAGACTAAAATTACCAGAAAAATTTTGATAATACTAATCTGAAAAAAAGGGGAATTTGATTACAACTTGCGGAGAAAATGAAATTTTTGTGATGCGCAAATTGGGCTAAACCATACAAGATTGATTAAGAAATGCACAGGCAGTCGTTATACGCCGTTGTCTTAAGGAAGACCAAACGAGGACATAGGTTTATCACTCATTATGTTTTGAGAGATAAAAAAAGTTTTTCCAGTATGTGCAAAAGATTCAAATAAAAGCGCCGCTGTTTTATTGGCCCAGCGGCTAAGCCCATGCCTACTGGTTAGGTAGACTCTACTAGGAACCACCTATCATCATGCATATTATTGGTCATCTTGAATTTTTGTCAAGTGGATGTGACGCTTGCTGTTAAATAAACTTTAAAATTTTACCTGTTCACGAGTTGACATATCATTTTATGATGCTATAAATATCTTAGCTGGGCCGTTAGCTCAGTCGGTAGAGCATCGGCCTTTTAAGCCGAGGGTCGCAGGTTCGATCCCTGCACGGCTCACCCGTCCCCATAGTCTAACGGATAGGACACTGGGTTTTCATCCCAGCGATGGGGGTTCGACTCCCCCTGGGGGCACCGCGGGGTTAGCTCAGCGGAAGAGCGCTTGCCTTACAAGCAAGAGGTCGTTGGTTCGAACCCATCACCCCGCACCACTTTTTTTGTAAATGAGGCGTAAACCTCCAGGTTTACGCCTCATTTGGACAGGACGTGTCCCGGCGGGCACCTCCAAGATGGAAGGAAGAGAAAGGATCACTGTGCTCAAAGATTTGGGTTTACTCATAAGCCTTCAGAACGTCGATATAGAACTGGATAAGAATAAGAAAAAAAGTGAGGAAACAATAGCGCAGGTTAAAGAAGCGGATGAGAAAAGCGAAAAAATTGAAAATAATTATAAAGATAAAAAAGAAGAATCAAAAACCACCCGAATCAAAAAGAGAGAAAAAGAGAAAAAAATAGACGAAATCGACCTTATGTTAGTCAAACACGATAATGAGAAATACAAAGTAAAATCGAAACCGGAATTTGAAGCCCTGGAAAGAGAAATTAGTGTTCTGGACAATAAGAAAAGGGAAACAGAGGACATTCTCCTGGAATTAATGGAAAAAGAAGAGGAACTTGGCCAATTTATTCCCGATTTAGAGGAAAAATTAGAGAAAACCAGAATCGAACTTAATCAAAAGAAAGAAAGTTTAAAATCAGAACTGTCGGATGTTTCTCGTTTAATAGAACAATTAGGAAAAAAAAGGGAAGAGTTAACCCATCAGTTAGACCCTTACCACCTGAAACTTTATGAACAATTGCGCCAAAGAAAAGAAGGATTGGCCGTGGTTCTTGTAAAGAAAAATATCTGCCAGGGTTGTTTTATGAAAGTTTCTCCTTCTCTGGTAGAACAGATCAAACATCAGGAAGAAATCACCTATTGTGAAAATTGCAACAGAATACTATTTTTTTTGAAATAAGGTAGGGGAAATGAAGTAATGCCCATAATAGGTCTGGATGTAGGAGACAAAAGTCTGGGAATAGCTATCAGTGATCCTTCTAACACTATTGCCCGCGGGATTAAGACAATTCGAGGAAAAGAGTTTTCTCTGTCTATCTGTTTTGAATACCTTGAAGAATTAGTAAAGCAATATAAAATTGGAAAGATTGTTGTTGGTTTACCGAAAAATAATGCGGGAGAGGAAGGGAAACAAGCTCAAAAAGTTCGTCTCTTTATTAATAACCTTCAGTCTCGGATAAATGTCTCCGTTGTTCCTTTTGATGAGAGATTTTCATCGGTCTCGGCCGAGAGGGTATTAAAGGAAGGAAGAGTTTGTTTTTCTCAACGAAAGAAGTTAAGAGATAAAGTGGCCGCTATCATTATTCTCCAGAATTATCTGGATAGTGAGAGGCAACATCACTGATGAAAAATGTCTCCCATAGCGACCGAGCAAGAGAATGCAATAATGAATGGTTCGGGGAGGTGGAAATGGAAAGAAGTTGTTAGGATAGGAATTTTTTTGATGGTAGCCTTATTTGTATTTTATCTTTTTTTTCCCGTCTCTGGTGTTAAGAGAGTAACGGTCAACATTCCTCAGGGAGTAGATTCTCTGGAAATAGCTAAAATTCTTTCTGATCAGGGGATAATAAAAAGTAAGTTCTTGTTTGTTTTTCTTTGTCGTCTTTTAAACTGGGGAAAAGATTTAAAGGCGGGAGTATATGAATTCGACTCTCCCAGTATGGTAGGAGTACTATCAAAAATTAGAAGAGGGGAGGTTAGGCTTTTTAAAGTTACTCTTCCGGAGGGTCTACCTAAGTGGAAAGTAGCCGAAATACTTCACACAAAGTTAATGTTGGATAAAGATGAATTTTTATCCTTAGTAGAAGATCCAGCATTTTTTCAGGAGGGGGTGTCCTTCTCCTTGCCGAAGAGCACCTTGGAGGGATATCTCTACCCGGACACTTATTATTTTACCTGGGGCGAAGATCCTCAACGAGTAATCAGAAAATTTCTTTCTTGTTTTGAAGAAGTAGTTCTTCCTCTTTATCAAAAAAGTAGTTTTTCCCGGGATTATTCTCTTCAAGAAATTATTACTCTGGCTTCTATTGTGGAAAAAGAGGCCAGATTCTCTTCCGAAAAAGCTGTTATTGCTGCTGTCTTTTTTAATCGTTTAAGGAGGGGTATGAAACTGCGGGCCTGCCCCACGGTAAAATATGCCCTGGGTAATTTCGGAGTGCCTCTGAGGAAAAATGAATTAAACACTGTCTCCTCTTATAATACTTATCTTCACTATGGCCTTCCTCCCGGTCCTATTTGTAGCCCGGGAAAGGATAGTATTGCCGCTGTTTTGAATCCAGCCGAGGTTGGTTATCTGTATTTTGTAGCCAGAGGAGATGGAACCCACCAGTTCAGCAATACCTACAAACAACACCTCAAGGCGATAGAAAAGTATCAGAGAGGGTAAATAATGATTTACTCGCCTCGGGGCGTGGAGGACATCCTCCCTTTTAAAACGCCCCTATATCAATGGGTGGAAAAACAAGCGGGAGAGCTTTTTCAGCTCTATGGATTTGAGGAAATAAGAACCCCGATTTTTGAAAAAACCGAGTTATTTTTGCGGACCGTAGGCCAAGAAACAGATGTAGGTAAACAAATGTATACATTCAAAGACAAGAGAGGAAGAAGCCTATCTTTACGTCCTGAAGCCACCGCATCCATAGTAAGAGCTTATCTGGAGCATAAACTAAATAGTAAAAGAGGAGAATGGCGGGTTTATTACATGGGCCCTATGTTCCGATATGAAAGGCCTCAGGCTCATCGTTTACGAGAGTTCCGACAGATCGGAGTTGAAGTAATTGGTCAAGAAAGTCCCTGGCTGGATGTAGAAATTATAGAAATGGTCTTCCAACTCTTAAAGAAGTTAGGGATAGCGAGTTTTGATCTTCGTCTTAACTACCTGGGATGCCAGAAGTGTCGGAAGCGCTATGTAGAGGAACTGAAGCAGTATTTTTCCAACAAAGTCCAATATTTGTGCTCGGTTTGCCAGGGACGTTATCAAACTAATCTCCTGCGGATTCTTGATTGTAAGAAAACTCAATGTCGCCAGGTCACCCAGAAAGCTCCTCAAAGCATTACTTACTTATGCCCAGACTGTCAGCAGAAATTTTCTCGTCTACAGGAGGGACTTACCTTCATGAAAATTCCTTTTATGCTGGATCATCAATTGGTGAGAGGATTAGATTACTATACCCGAACTATTTTTGAGATCACTTCAACTCAACTGGGAGCGCAAGACGCTATTTGTGGAGGCGGTCGATACGATGATCTGGTTGAAGAATTGGGGGGACCTTCCACCCCGGCTATTGGCTTTTCTCTGGGGGTGGAAAGACTACTGGCTGCCCTAAATAATCCCGACTTAGGGAGGCAGATGATAGTTCAACCGCTGTTGTATATAGCTACAGTGGGAGAGGAAGCCAAGAAAGTAGGGATTCGCCTGGTTACCCTTGGCCGATCCTTGGGAATGAGAGTCTCTCTGAACTTATATTCTAAAGGTTTATCCTGGCAATTAAAATCTGCCCACAGAGCCGGGGCATCCTGGGTGGTGATAGTAGGAGAGGACGAAATTCGCCGGAGTGAGTACATATTGCGGGATATGCACTCGGGAGAACAGAAACGAGTGACGGAGAGTGAACTGGAGCGAATTATGAGAGACTTAGGGCAAGAAAAAAAGGTAAACAATTGAGGTTAAAAAGAACTTATTTCTGTGGTTCCCTTACTAAAGAGGATACGGGTAAGACGGTGGTGTTAGCTGGGTGGGTGAGAAAAAGAAGAGACCACGGGGGATTAATCTTTATCGATCTATCCGACAAATGGGGAATAGTCCAACTGGTTTTCAATCCCCAGGAAAATCCAGAGCCTTATGGACAAGCCCATTCTTTGAGAGATGGTTGGGTGATTAGCTTGAGAGGCCATGTTTCCTTACGTCCTGCGGAATCAGTTAATCCTGGAATCTCTACCGGAGAGATTGAAGTTCTGGTTGAAGAGATGGAGATTCTTAACCCTTGCCTACCTCTTCCGTTTCCTCCAGAAGACAAAATTGAGGTAGGAGAGGAAGTTAGATTGAGATATCGCTATTTAGATCTCCGGAGACCCGTGATGCAGAGAAATCTTTCCCTGCGTTACCGGGTGACCAAAGCCATTCGGAACTTTCTGGACGGAAAAGGATTTATGGAGATAGAAACTCCCTTTTTAACCCGGAGTACTCCAGAAGGAGCTCGTGATTACTTGGTTCCCTCCCGGGTTAATCCCGGCCAGTTCTATGCTCTTCCTCAATCCCCTCAGTTGTTTAAACAAGTGCTCATGGTAGCCGGAGTGGACCGTTATTTTCAGATGGCCCGCTGTTTCCGGGATGAAGACCTGCGGGCGGACAGACAGCCAGAGCATACCCAGGTAGATATTGAACTTTCTTTTATCCAGGAGGAAGATATATTTGAGCTGATAGAGGAAATGCTCTCTTGGCTTTTCCAGGAAATCCTGGGAATTTCTCTTCCCACTCCTTTCCCCAAACTGGTTTACCAGGAGGCTATGAGGCGATACGGGACAGATAAGCCTGATCTTAGATTTGGTATGGAGTTGATAGACCTTTCTTCTTTGATTTCCTCGGGCAACTTCCGGGTTTTTAATGACGTTTTAGCTAAAGGTGGTCAGGTCAAAGCCTTGAGAGTTCCGGGTGGCGGCTCATTTTCTCGAAAAAAACTGGATGATCTGAAATCCTGGGTAACTTTGTATGGAGCAAGCGGAATAAGCTGGATTTTATTGAGAGGGGAAAAAATCGCCTCACCTCTAATCAATTATTTCTCTCAGGACATTTTAAAAGAGGTGATTGCCCAAATGGAGGCTGAACCGGGGGATGCAATAATTTTTGTGGCTGACAAATCAGAAATTGTAGCGGCAGCCCTGGGACAATTAAGATTACATCTGGCCCGGGAGTTGAATCTCATACCCCGTGATAAATATCAACCTGTCTGGATAATTGATTTTCCTCTATTTGAATTTGACAGCCAGGGCAGGCTAACCCCCCTTCACCATCCCTTTACCTCGCCCAAAGAAGAGGATCTACCCAAATTAAAGAAAGCACCCACTAAAGCAAGGGCTCGGGCTTACGATATAGTTCTGAACGGAGAAGAAATAGGTGGGGGCAGCATAAGGATTCACCAAAGAAAAATTCAGGAGAATATTTTGGAGCTTTTGGGCATTGATGAGGTGGAAGCCGGAGATAAGTTTGGTTTTCTCCTGGAAGCCCTCTCTTTTGGTGCTCCTCCTCATGGGGGTATTGCTCTGGGTTTGGCGCGATTGGTAATGATTTTAGCGGGAGAGCCCTCAATTAGAGAAGTCATCCCTTTTCCTAAGACCCAGAGAGCTATATGCTTACTAACCAGAGCTCCTTCCTCGGTGACGAGAGATCAACTTAAGGAACTACATATCCAGGTTGAGGCCGAGAACTCCCCCACGATATGAAAAGCGGAAGAGTCAAGCATTTTTCTCCGCGCTAATCCATTTAGGTGAAAGAAACAAAACTAAAAATTAAGGAGGCCGGGGTGAGTTACATAAGAATTGCCCTGAATCTTCCTCTGGATCAACTTTTCACTTACCAAGTCTCTCCTGAATTTAAGGGAGAGATAGAAATTGGCCAGAGGGTCCTGGTACCTTTCCGAAATAGAAAAAAAGTGGGAGTAGTAATAGAGATAACCAAAGGAAAACTTCCCCAGAAGAATATCAGAGAAATTATCCAGGTAATAGATGAGATTCCGGTTTTTAGTCAAACTCTCTTAAAACTAGCCTATTGGATAAAAGATTACTACTTTTGTTCTCTGGGGCAGATTTTGTATACATTTTATCCTTTTCCCTATCCTTTAAAGTTGGTTAATGGAGGAAGCAAATCCTTGCTCTCCTTCTATTCCGAGAAGAGAAAATCAGAAAAAACTAAAGATAAAGAGGACCACTCCATATTTTTTTTGAAAAAGAGCGATGCTAAAAGCAGCATCGGATTTTGTCTGGACAGAATTAAAGATTGTCAAGAGCAGGGAAAACAGGTAGCCTGGATTGTTCCAGAGGTAAATCAGATTTTTTCTCTTGAAGAAATCCTCAAAAAAGAATACTCCGGCGAGATGGTAACCTTTTACAGTAGACTTTCCGGACGGCAACGTTATGATAGATGGTCAAAAATGAGATGGGGTGAGGTTGGTCTGGCGGTGGGAACGCGTTCTCTGGTATTTACTCCCTTTCCTTTTCTGGGACTCCTTATATTGGAAGACGAGGAGAACCCGGCTTACAAACAAAAAGAGGTTCCTCGTTATAACGCCCGGGAAATAGTCACTAAACGAGGAGAAGTTGAGGATTTTCCCGTGATTCTGACCAGCCAAAGTCCCTCTCTGGAATCCTGGTTTAAGATTGATCAGGGACAATGGCGGGGTCTCCTCGGGGGGAAAAAGAGTAAAACTCCTCGAATTAGCCTAATTGATTTAAGGCAAGAAAAAAGACAAATGCTTTCCGAGTTGCTCAAAAGGAAAATTTCCTCCTGTTTGCAAAAAAATCAGGTTCCTTTGCTTTTTCTAAAGCACCGCGGCTATGCCAAATTTCTCCTTTGCCGGGATTGTGGAGAGGTGATTAGATGTCCTAATTGTAATATAGGACTTACTTTTCACTTAAAAAATCTACTCAGGTGTCATTACTGTAATTATCAGATAAACGTTCCTCAATATTGTCCTGCCTGTGGAGGAAGATGGCTTAGTCCAATGGGTACGGGGACTCAGCGATTGGAGAGAGAAGTACATCGTCAGTTTCCCGGCACAGTGATTCAGCGAATAGATTCGGATAAAGAGATCTTCCCTATTTCCCGATGGGTGGAAAAACTACGCCGAAAAGAAATTAATATACTAATAGGCACCCGGTTGGTAATAAAAGAAGAAATTTTGTCCTGGATTAGCTTGACCGGGGTTGTTCTAATGGATTCTCTCTTAAATCTACCTGATTTTCGGGCTACCGAGAGAGCTTTTCAACTTCTTATCCGAATATGTCGAGGAATGAATAAAGAAAGCGAACTGATAATACAAACTTTCAATCCTACTCATTATGTTTTGCGAGGACTGGGAGAAAAGCAGGAGCAGTTCTATTTGCAGGAAACTCAGATAAGGAGAGAACTAAATTATCCACCGTTCATTCATTGGGAGAGAATTTTATGGGAGGGTAAGGACAGAGAGAAAGTTAACCAGGTAGGTGAGGAAATGGAAAGACGTCTGAGAGAAATTAAAACAGAATTTCTGGGTCCTTCCCCCTGTCCATTTCCCAAATTAAGAGGGAAATATCGCTCTCAACTTATGTTGAAAATAAAAGATCCCCTTAGGGAAAACAAAATTTTAAGGCAAAGAATTGGCTCTCTCCTGAGTTCTCTCTCTAATCTTAGAGTCACCATAGATGTGGATCCTCTAAACATGCTGTAAAATATTTACTTTGGAGATAAGAAAGATGAAGGTAGATGAAATTCGGGAAAGATTCTTAAAATTCTTTGAGAGAAGGGGACACTTGGTACAACCCTCGGCTCCTCTTTCTGTAGATGATCCAGAACTTCTTTTTACCATTGCCGGGATGATTCCTTTTAAGCCCTTTTTCTTGAGGGAAAAAGAACCCCCCGCCTCCCGGCTTACCACCTGCCAACTTTGTTTTCGTACCAATGATTTAGAAAGAGTAGGCCAAACCCCCTATCACCACACCTTTTTTGAAATGCTGGGTAATTTTTCTTTCGGGGATTATTTCAAAGAAGAGGCCTGTGAATGGAGTTTGGAATTTGTGGAAAAGGAGCTGGGCTTAAAAAGAGAAAAAATATGGACAACCGTATTCAAGGATGATGATAAAACTCCATCTATCTGGAAGAAACTGGGAATACCGAGCTCCCGAATTCTTAAAAAGGGTGAAGAGGATAACTTTTGGTCGGCCGCCGAAGTCGGGCCCTGTGGACCGGATACAGAGATATTTTTTGACCGAGGTTCACACTTTTCCTGTGGAAAAGCTAACTGTGAGCCTGGTTGTGGATGCGCCCGCTGGGTAGAGATATGGAACCTGGTTTTCATGCAATTCAATCGGGATTCTTCCGGAAGACTTTCTTCCTTACCGGCCCAAAATGTAGATACAGGTATGGGGTTGGAAAGGGTAGCCAGTGTCCTACAAGGAGTCCGGGACGATTACCAGACCGATCTTTTTCTTCCTATTATCTCCTGGCTGAGCGATGTTTCCGGCCAGAAAGAAGACCAAAAATCCTTCCGGGTAATTTCTGATCATCTACGAGGACTGGTCTTCTTGATCGAGGAAGGAGTTATGCCTTCCAATACGGGCCGGGGATACGTGGTGCGACGGGTTTTACGGAGAGCCGTCCGTTATGGGCGAAAGTTAGGTCTAAATGAGCCTTTTTTATATCGAGGTGTTTCCGTGGTCTCTGAGGTAATGGGGAAAACTTATCCTCAAATCAGGAAAAAAGAAGTTATCGAACGTATCTCTCGGATTATTCACACCGAAGAGTCTTCCTTTCAAGCTACCTTATGGCGAGGAATGAGGCTTCTGGAAGAATCAGTTGAAGAGATCAGAAATAAAGGTCTAAGAGTTATTCCTTCCAGGAGAGTTTTTCAGCTTTATGATACCTATGGGGTTCCTCTGGACTTGATTGAAGAAGTAGCGGAGGAAGAAGGATTAACCGTGGATGAGAAAGAGTTTGCTACTCTCTTAGGCCAACAAAAAGAAAGAAGTAGAAATATCCCTGTGACGCCCATAAGCTTGGATGAGGACAGTCTAAATAAAGTGATTGAATCCATTTTGAAGAATGATCATCCCACGGAGTTTAAAGGTTATGAGAAATTGGAGCTGTCAACATACATTTTAGCCATTATCAAAAATGGTCAACTCCGGGAGACTACCCAAAAAGGTGAAGAAGCTACGATAATTCTTTCCTCTACTCCCTTTTATCCGGAAGGAGGGGGTCAGGTGGCTGATCGGGGAAAAATTCTTAGCTCAGAGGCAGAAGCTGAAGTAGTGGATGTCCAACGGAAGAAAGAGGTAATCGTTCATCAGGTTAAGGTTCAGCGAGGTAGTCTGCGAAAGAACCAGGAAGTAACTGCCTCGGTCGATGTC
>DAOVGF010000044.1 GCA_030672545.1 Candidatus Aerophobota bacterium | reverse complement strand
GACATCGAGGTCTATGGCCACGATTTGAGCCAACTTCAGCAGATGTCTCAACAAGTAACGGAAGAGATAAAAAAAGTACCCGGGGTGATGGATGTCACGAGCAGTATGGAGAAGGAAGGTCGTCCCCAACTTAGCCTGGAGTATAACCGAGATAAGCTATATGACCTTGGCCTGTCCACTAATTATGTGTCTCAACTAATTAAAACAGCCATTCAAGGATCAACGGCCTCTCGCTATAAAGAAGTGGGAAAGGAATACGATATTCTGGTGAGACTACAAGAAAAAGACCGCTCCAAAATTGAGGATTTAGAAAAAATAGAGATACTTACTCCTCGGGGTGTACACGTTAGATTGGCGGATGTGGTTAAAATAAATTATGTACGAACTCCTCTGACCATAGAAAGAAAAGACCAGCATCGGCTAATTGATATATCCTTTCGGGCAGTGGGAAGACCTTTGGGTGAGGCTTTGAGTGATGTTGAAGCTAAGATTTCCCACCTTGATTTTCCTTCCGATTTTCGCTGGGAAATAGGGGGAAGTGGAGAGGATATGCGCCAGTCCCTAACCTGGCTGGTTTATGCCTTAATAATAGGAATGATATTGATATATATGGTTATGGCTTCCGAGTTTGAATCATTAAGAGATCCTTTCATTATGTTTCTTACTATTCCTCTGTCTTTGACAGGAGTGATCTGGATGTTATTTCTAACCAAAACAACTCTAAGTATAGTCTCTATGATCGGAATAATAATGCTGATGGGGATTGTCATTAATAACTCCATTGTTCTGGTTGATTACACCAATCTTTTGCGTCAAAGGGGAAAGAGCATCTCTGAGGCAGTAAGGGAAGCCGGAAAAATCAGATTTCGTCCGGTACTGATGACTGCTTTAACCACTATTTTAGCTATGACTCCCTTAGCTTTACAGATAGGACCGGGAGCGGAAAATTGGGCTCCCATGGCTCGCTCGGTTATCGGAGGACTAATAGTGGGAACATTTATTACCCTGCTCATAATTCCGGTGATTTATACTCTGTTTGAGGAAAGAAATGAAAAGAAAAAGGGGTCAGGTCTCAACATTTGTCATTTCGTAAAGTCAAAGGAATTGTACTATAGTATAATATCCGGAGAAATGTCAAATGTTGAGACCTGACCCCTACAAACAAAAAAAGGAAAGGGTGGCGAAAAATGCATCTTTTTTTTATTGTTTATGAAGAAATACTGGAAGGAGAGGTAAGTTCTGTTCTGGATAAGCTCAAGCTGAATAGATATATTAAGTGGGATAAGGTGAAAGGTGAATGGAAGGAAAAGCATATGGGTACCCATATCTGGCCCGGAGAGTACCATACTGTTCTGGCCATGGTAAAGAAAGAAGAAACTGAAAGACTAAAAGAAGAGGTAAAGAAAATTCAACAAAAATTCTCTGCCGATGAGATCTGGAGCTGGATAGCTTCTCTAAAAGAAACAATATAAATGATGAACAAGGATTAAAGGAAAATCACTGCGTTCAGATTTTTTATTTATCGCTTACCGGCCAGATATTTATCCGCAAAAATATAACCTTCCTCAAAATCTTTTTCTAAGGTTATTCGATCTTCCATGGCGGCCTTGCGAAAAGCGTAAGTAAAAGCGACCATTTCTCTCCTGGCCCTGTTCTTTATTTCGTTCACGTTAAAACTGACTGTCCTTGGTATGGTTATCCCGGCAAAAAATATGGCCGCGGCCACCACCAGCAAAGCAATGATAATACCTACACTTGCCCAGTTTGCTTTCATGTTTTTTCCTCCTTAACTCTTTCCGGTTTTTCTCACCCCATTAAATTTTTCCTCCAGATTCTCCAAGTAACAAGACTTGGCAAACACAACAATCTCAAGTAAAATAGAATATTATATCCTACAGGAAAAATCTATTTTTGGCAAGGTGGATGTTTCTTCTCTAAGAATCCTAGGACAATCTGGTAGCTGATAACTTCAGCCTTTGGGCAAAAATATTGATTAGTGCTTTCTGCTAAGGCTACAGAGCTTTGGCTGTTCTTATGTTGTTGAGGAAATCTTTTTTGGCGAAGATAGAGTGGTAGCCGCAGGCTTTAGCCTGCGTTTATTTGCGCAAGTTAAAACTTGCGGCTACCTTTATGAAAGATATTACGAGAAACAAATAAATGGAGAGGAGAAGCAGTTTGCCTAACGTTCCTTTAGGGGTGAAACGATTTCCGGTAATGGTAACGGACGTAGATGGGACCCTTCTCAATTCAAAGGGAGAACTTTCCCCTTTTACCAGAAAAACATTGGGTCAATATATTGACTGGGGTGGCCGCATTATTCTGGCGACCGGAAAGCTCTATGCAAGTATAGAGGGAGCGTGTCAAGAGCTTTCCCTAAAGGACTGGCAAATTACTGGAAATGGTGCTGTTCTGGTTGATCCGACCACAGGAAAAAAACAGGTAAGCTCGTGTTTGGGTGCCCTTGAGGTAAAACATATTGAGACTATCCTGAACGAAAGGCAGGTTCCCTTTGTATATTATCAGCCGGAGACGATTCTTTATCGGAAAGGATTACTCAGTCCGAAATATGTGAAGATTCTCCACAAATTTGGGGAAGATTACGTAAAACCAATAAAGGCAGATTTTTCTGAGAACGTCACTGACGTCATTAAGATTCTTTCCTTTGTGGCCAATGTTGCTGAGTTAGAAATAGAAAAAGAGTTGCGAAAGATGATTTCTCAGGCTTGTCCCGGAATTAGGGTAATACGGACAACCTCGCGTTATCTTGAATATATGAACAGAGATGTCTCCAAAATTCACGGTTTGGAGAGAATTTTAGGGGAACTGGGAGTAGGGATAGAGTTAGTTGTTGCTTTTGGTGACGAAGAGAACGATATAGAGATACTCAAATCAGCCGGCATTGGTGTAGCTATGGAAAATGCTTCTCTCCGAGTCAAAAGGGCAGTTAGCTATGTTACCAACAGCAATGATGAAGATGGAGTAGCCCGTTTCTTGAGCAATTTTATTTTCCACGGTTCTCCAGATAGTTTGTCCTTGAAGGAAGGGTGATGAAGAATAAGCTCCTTATTTTTTGCTTCTTGGCAGGAATATTATTAGCGGCGGCGGGCTGCGTAACCGTTACTAATCCAGCAACGCATCAAGATGAAGTCATCCTCGTTGGTGAAAGTGAAGAGGTGGAGATAGGCCGGGAGGTAGCCATTGAGGTTGAAAAAAAATACCAGGTGTGCCGGGATCCCGGGCTAAATGATTGGGTGAAAGAGATTGGACAGAGGCTAACGGCTGTTTGTGAGCGAAAAAATCTTAAGTTCGAATTTAAAGTTTTAGAAAGAGAGGATGTTAATGCTTTTGCTCTGCCCGGGGGGTTTATTTATGTCAATAAGGGACTTTTGGCTATGGTAGAGGATAATTCAGAGCTGGCCGGGGTATTAGGACATGAAATCGGTCACGTGACCTGTCGGCATGGAGTAAAGAAACTACAAAATCAGATGGGCTATAGTCTACTTTTCAGTATACTGTTCCAGGATGATGATACCGCTCAGCGGATAGCCAACACTGCTTTTACCCTGGTCGGTTTGGGATACAGCAGAGAAGACGAGTTTCAGGCTGACAAGCTTTCGGTGATTTATTCCCATAGGGCAGGGTATGACCCGGAAGGAATAATGAAATTCTTGCAGAAACTAAGGCAAAGGGAAAAAGGGGAACCATCGGAAGTCGAGACCTTCCTCAGCACTCATCCTCCCACTTCAGAAAGAATAAAGAAAATCAAACAGGAAATAGTTAGGTTGAGCTCGGGTTAAGAAGGAGTAAGAAGAGCATTTCAAGTAGGTAGTGCCTCACTGGCTCGATAAGAACTTCGAACAAAGGGCCCGGAAGCAACAAAACTGAAACCTAATTGGGAGCCGATTTTTTTATATTCCGTAAACCTTTCCGGAATAACAAATTCCTTAACCGAAAGGTGAGAGGAGGAAGGTCTCAGGTACTGTCCTAAAGTTAAAATATTGCAGTCTGCTCGGCGCAGATCTTCCATTACTTCGATTACTTCAGAGAAAGTCTCACCCAGTCCAACCATCAAACCTGATTTGGTATAAAGGTAAGGGGCTATTTCTCTAACTCTCTGGAGAAGCTTGATTGACCGTAAATAATTGGCTCCCGGTCTTACTTCCGAATAAAGACGAGGGACAGTTTCCAGGTTATGGTTGAGAACGGTAGGCTTAGCCTGAATCACCGTTCTCAGTGAGGGAAGAGAACCCTGGAAATCAGGAATCAAAATTTCAATTTTTATGTTCCGGCCATTAATTTTCCTGATTTTCTCAATAGTTTGGGCAAATTGGCCGGCTCCTCCGTCTTTTAGGTCATCCCTGGTTACCGAAGTTATCACCACATATTTTAGTCCTAACATCTTAACAGCTCTGGCCACATTTTCCGGCTCCTCGGGATCGGGAGACCAAGGAGTTTTGTGCTCCACGGCGCAAAAACGGCAGTTTCTGGTACATCGATTTCCCAGAATCATAAAAGTGGCTGTTTTCCAGGAAAAGCATTCCCCAATGTTGGGACAATGAGCTTCTTCGCAGACAGTGTGCAGAGAAAGGGAGCGCAAAAGAGAAGTCATTTGCTCAACTATTTGTGCTCGGGGAGCTCTTTTTTTAATCCAGGGGGGTAATCCGGTCATTTCTTAATCCCTTTTGTTTAAGTAGCCATAATTTCATTGAGTCGGTAGAGATCAAGATTCAGAGCTTTTTCTTTTTCCCAGGCTGTCTCCAAAGGAGATATAACTATTTTGTCATTGATTATTCCCACCATTTTCCTTCGTTCCCCTCTAAGTAGAGTCTCCACGGCCGCTGCTCCTAATCGAGTAGCCAGAATTCTATCCACTGCCCCGGGAGGACCCCCTCTTTGAAGATGGCCCAAAACTACCACTCTCATCTCGTAATTAATTTTTTCCCTGATTTTCTGAGCGATGTCGAAAGCACCGCCAGCTTGGTCTCCCTCGGCAACTATAATTATACTGCTGGATTTGTCCCGCTGATGACCTTTTTTTAATTTGGTACATACCTCATCCAGATTGGTTTCTATTTCAGGGACAAGAATATCCTCGACTCCTCCAGCTAATCCGGACCAGAGGGCGATGAAACCAGAGGTTCTTCCCATTACTTCAATGATAAATAATCTATCATGAGAGGTAGCCGTATCTCTTATTCGGTCAATTGCCTCCAGAGCAGTGTTTATGGCAGTAATGAATCCTATACTGAAATCCGTCCCGGCCAGGTCGTTATCAATGGAGCCCGGAATTCCCAGGCAGGGAACATCCCATTTACTATCCAGGACCAGAGCACCCTGAAAGGAACCATCGCCTCCAATAATAATCAGAGCATCTATTCCGGCTTTCTTTAGACTCTCCACCGCCTTTTTTTGTCCCTGGTTAGTTTTGAAAAAGTCGCTACGAGCAGTTTTTAAAATGGTTCCTCCCCGTTGAATAATCCCACTTACCGAATTTGCTTCGAGTTTCTTAATCTCGCTTTCAATAAGACCGGCGTATCCACGATAGATTCCCATCACCTCTAATCTATGATAAATAGCTTTTCTTACTACGGCTCGGATACAAGCATTCATTCCCGGAGAGTCCCCTCCACTGGTGAGTATTCCTATTCTTCTAATCTTTGAATTGGTATTATCTAATGTATGCATTACCCGTCCTTTTTATCCAACCTGGTCTAAAATAGCATTTAATCTACAAGTCATAAAAATTCATTCTGATTATACCAGGGCTTGAGAGAATTTGCAAGACCAAGAACCATTTCTACTACTTAACAAAGATGGGGAATTTACTATAATACGACAGGCTAACAAGGCTAAATTTGGTCAATAGATAAGGAGTTTAAATTAGATGTCAGTATCCAGGATTAGCGGCAAGCAATATCCTTTGGGAGAGCAGAGAAGGCTGAGGTTAAAAGGAGTGGATTATGCCAATGACCTTAATTCTCAGCAACTGGAAGCGGTGACTGCTGACCAAGGTCCCGTTTTAGTTATTGCTGGAGCCGGGAGTGGAAAGACCAGGACAGTGACTTACCGGGTGGCCTGGCTTATTGAATCAG
>DAOVGF010000015.1 GCA_030672545.1 Candidatus Aerophobota bacterium | reverse complement strand
GCTTGACGGAAAGATGGTAGTGGGAACCGGTTTTCTTGAGAGTTTTCTTGACCAAATATTTTTCCAAAGGGGTCAGCTCGTCGGTGGCGAGGAGAGTCTCTAATTTCTTTTTGTCCAGCCCGGTAACCTGATCCCATTTTCTTAGGGGGAGAAGAAGTTGCTTTAGTTCTTTCTCATCATACTCCCACTTAACTATCTCCTTAAGGGTGAGTATTTTGTCTTCCCGAGAAATCTGATCCATTCCCTTTTTTTGGCAGTATTCAATTATTTTCTCCCTTAAGAGACTAAGTTTTTCCGTCCATTCTTTCACCTTAATCCGGGATTGATGAAATTCTTCTACTAGCTCACCGATTTTCTGGTCAACTGGCGTGAGCAAAGTGGGAGGATTCTTGGCGGGACACCAGGCAGAGTAAAGACACCATTTACATTGTTGTCCCGGCTTGGGAGGAAACTTACCTTGCTCAATTTCCTCAATTGTTTCCAGCAAGCCATATTTCACTTCTTCAAAATCCTTCTCACTGCGACTGGTGTTGAAAAGGTGATCGAAGTACAGGTAATAAAAAGTTAGCTTGATTTGCGAAACTTCCCACAGATGATAAGCGGCTCTCCAGTAAATAGAAAGCTGCAAATCTTTATTGACCTGCTGCTGATCCGGCAAGGTGCGACCGGTCTTATAATCAATTACTTCCAGAGTTCCATCGGGTAGTTCATCTACTCGGTCTATTACTCCGGTGAGTTTATGGGAATCATTTAAAGGTAAAATAAAGAATTTTTCTACGGCCAGGGTTCGAGGTGGAGAAGAAGGTATCTTAGCCAAATATCTCTTGAGCATTTCTTTACCCAGAGCAAAATAATCCGGATGGTCCCTCCGGAAGCCGGAGGAAGTTGCCGCGTAAAGTACCTCATAGTGGGAGAGGAGTTCTTGGGGTAAGGGGAGTTGGGGGTGTCGTGGTGAATGCAGGTACTCCAAAGTTTCGTGAATGAGGTTGCCAAATATGAAAGGAGGATACTCAGGAGTGGGCTTTTTATCAATGTACTGCAATTTATATCGCTGGGGACAGGAGCGGTAACAACGGGCACGAGAGTAACTTATCTTCATGGTTTAAAAGACATTTCCTATAGTAATAAAGGCTCGAGCCTGGCTTTCTATTTCCTCCAGAGGCCAGGCTACACCTATTTTTAATATCAGAGGGTATTTACCAAAAGGTAGCATCCTTAGACGTATCTCCAGCCCGGCATCTTTCCGGACATCCTCCCAGGTTACTTCCTCATCTTTTTCCCAGACTGCTCCTGTGTCCAGAAAAACTGCTCCGGCCAGGCGATCCAGGTAAAGAGAAGATGATCCTCCCATTCTTGAGGCTAATAAGAATCGCCATTCCAGAGAGGAATAGAGAATATTTTCTCCTACCAGAGAGTCTCGGGAAAATCCCCGCAGGGTATCTTCACCCCCCAGAGAAATCAAATACCGAGGGAAGCTCTGTCCATTTTCAACTTTTTCTCCTAAGAGTCTTAAGGCCAGAGTATTTCGGGGAGAGAGCCTGAGGTAACCTCGCCAGTCCAAAGCGTAATAGAGGTATTCCATCTGGCTGTTTAAGCTTGGGCCGGAATACTCAGTTTTTAGGTAAAGCCTTCTGCCCTGAGGATCAAGTCCGGGATCGCAAACGGGGATTAAGGAAGAAAAGGTGAGTTCAGCGGAGATACTGTTAAGGGTACCCCGCCATTCCTCAAGTTCGTCGGATTCATTAAAAAGGAATGAATTCATTCTCTGGGTGGTATAGCTCAGCCCCAGTCCCAGGTTATCGGTAAAGTAATGGGTTAACCCAAAAGCGATTCCTTCTCTTTGGCGGCGATAGTAATGGTTCTGGAAGGAAAAGTATCCGTCTCGATGAAAAGCTTCCAACCACAGATTTGGCTGGAAGCGCCGGGTAAGATAGATAAAATCATACTGTAAAGAATTTAGAAGACTAAGGGTGAGCAGAAAATTATCTTTTTCCAGAACGTCGGAGGCGTAAGCCTCCAGAGAAAGATAAGATTGATCTTCAGCAATATAGAAGGAAGGTAAAAGGTAATGAAGTTTAATCTGGGGGCGGTAAGGATAAGAAATGAACTTTTCCGTCTCTCTCGGACCACTATACTCCTCTATTAATCTTATCTTTTCCAGGGGAGCGGCCGGTATAGGCTCTCCCTGGCCTATTTCATCCAGAGAGCAAAGGTAAAGGGAAAACTTTCCTTCTCCATAAGCAGAGAAAACAATTTTTTGTCCCTCAAGCTGAATATCCGGATCAAATAAACCTCTCTTTACCTGGGTGTATCTTTTTTTAATCTGCTCAGTTAAATTTAGAGAATAAAGGTCAAAAGCTCCGGAGGCGTTAGAGACAAAGTATATTTTTTCTCCTCCCGGGGAAAAAGTGGGGCAGCGGTCATCATACTTATCTTGAGTGAGAGGAACAACAGTTTTGTCTTTTAGATTTAGAAGATAAATGTCTCGGGAACCCTGACGAAAACCAACAAAGACTATCCTTTCTCCTTCAGGAGAGAAAGAGGGAGAAAAGTTTTGGGTTAGTCCATCCATATCACTGGTTAAAGGAGTGGTTTTTCCCGAGGAAAGATCCAGTAACCAAAGATTGGAACATCCTCCCTCCTGTTTTACAAAAACAACACTTTTTCCATCGGGAGAAAAGCCGGGCTCAGTAGCTCTTAATCCAAAGGTGAGCCTTTCGACTTTTTTAGAGGAAAGGTCAATCAAATAGAGATCGCTGAGGAAGGTTCTGTCGGGGGTATAAAATTGAGTCTTGGAAAAAATCAGAGTTTCTCCATCCGGGGCAAAAGAAAAAGCTAAGTTAACGTTTCTTTCCAGAAGAATAGTTTCCCCGGTTCCAATTTCCGTTAAGTAAAGGTTAAAAATAGCAAAATCGTAGCCGCGGTTGGAAACAAAGGCTATTTTTTCTCCGGAGGGAGAAAAACGGGGATACTGGTTTCTTCTACCCTTCGAGGTTAAGGGTTTCCTCCCGGACAGGAAATCCGTGGACTGAACGCTTTGATATTTTTCTATCAGAGAACTTCGCCATTCCCGATAAAGGGTGAGGGAATCTTTTCCCAGGGAATTTTTCAGAGCGTCCTCAAAACTAAGGAAGCGGGAAACGGGATAAAGCACCCCGGATCCCGTCCCCAATTCAATTTCTCCTATTAGTTGGTAAAGTGGTTGTTGTCGCAAATGGGAGAGAATAGCCGAGATTTTATCCTTTCCGTATTTTTCAAAAATGTAGCGAACCAATGAGTCTGATTGATAGTAACCTTGAGTTCTTCCCCCTTCATCAAAAAAGTAGAAGGCGCCAAGATCGCCTTCGGAGAAAAGTTTTTTCTGACCGGCCTGATCACCTACCATCATTTCTTTGAGAGAATGCCATTCTTCTGCTTCGTACTGGGCCAGTCCCTCTATAAACCACATAGGAAGAATTAGACTGGCCATCATTCGGCGCAAGGGTATTAATGATTCATCAATGGCGGCAAAAGTTACATAATGAGTCAGTTCGTGTCCTAAGACTTCCTGAATCCAGCTCAAGGTCCCCGACGTCCTCAGAGTTGGCGAGAGAGCCCGGAGGACAATCTTAGCCGGCAAGAGGGAGGTATATCCTCCACTGAGATCATCATAATTTTCTAGAACTACGGACACTTTCTCCGAAGGATGGTAGCCTAAATCCCCGGTAATCTGTTGATAGAGATCTTCAGCCATCAGGCTGGTCTGCTGAGCAAAGATTTCCTCGCCTTGGTGGTAATGAATGAGAAAGTGGGAGGTTTCAATTACTCTCCATTTAAGTTCCGGATGGTTAAACTGGGCCAGAGAGGATTCTTTTCCTTCCTGCAATAGAAGAAAAACGGCCACAGCACAAAGAAGTTTCAGTATTACATTTGTTTTTCCCATTATCTAACAAATTTAAAGGATTTTAGTTACCTTTACTTTCACTTCTCCAATGTTCTCAATTCCTACGGTCTTATTAAGATAGTTTTTGATTACGGTTTGAAGTTCATTAATTAACCGGGGGATCTCACCCTGAGACTGAGCCGCCAGATTGACAAAGACATTGAGGCCCTCTTCGGTTGATTTAACCCGGGCGTGAAGATCCTGTACTCCCTCTACCTCTCCTCCTACCCGTTGGATAAAGTCAGAAATAGCCTTCTGAGAAATTTCTACCTCTCCCAGGGGATTCCGAAGACTAACTACATCGCTTTGACCTTCCATCCAGGTAGCATAAGGAAGATAGATACTCAGGACAAATAAAAGAGCAAAAATCAAAGCGGCTACTGATCTTATCATTGGTGAGAGATATAGAGATCCCAGGGCATTATCAATAATGATTCGAGGAAGAGCTCCCGTAGTTATCAGAAATCCACCCAGACAAAGAGCTGCCAGAGCCAACAGGCCGATTGTCCAAAGAAGCTTTTGATAAATTGGCATTTTGTCCTCCTTCTTCAACTGAAATTTAGCGGGAAAACTTAATTCCCTTTATCTTTATTTTCAAGTCAACTACTGGAAGACCGAGCGTCTTCTCAATAGTTTCCTTTAATTCCTGGTTAGCTTTTTCGGCTACTTCCGGAATAACTGTACCACTTTTTACTATTAGTCCCAAACGTAATTTTAAGCCTTCGTCGCTAATTTTTATATTAATATTTTCTCTCCAAAGACTCTTTTTAATAGAGTGGATACCTTCAATCCGGTTGAGAGTCTTTTTTATTATCTCTACAATCACTTTTCTGTCTATCTCATACTTTCTTTCCTCGCTCAATTTTCTCTCCTTTATTCCAAATTAACCAACCCTCAATTCAGAAGATTCTGGAGTTTTCTCTTTGTTTCTCTATTCTCTGACCCATTTTTTAAGCTACTTTCTCAGTTCTTTTTCCAGAAAATCGGTGAAAAACTCACCTTTGACGAAAGACTCGTTTTCTACTATCCGTTGGTGAAAAGGAATGGTAGTTTTTATTCCCTCGATGACAAATTCTTCTAGAGCTCTACGCATTCTGGAGATAGCTTCGGCTCGGTCTATACCCCAGGTGATAAGTTTGCAAATGAGAGAATCATACGAGGAGGGGATGGTGTAGCTAGCGTATACATGAGTGTCTACTCTAATCCCTGGTCCTCCAGGAAGATGAAAAGCCGTTACTGTTCCGGGAAAAGGGGTGAAATTTTTTTCCGGATCTTCGGCCGTTATTCGAGACTCAATGGCCACTCCTTGAATTTTAATATCTCCTTGGGTATAACCTAAAACTTCTCCTCCGGCGATTCTTATCTGGTCTTTTACCAGATCTCTGCCCGTAACCATTTCAGTTACCGGATGCTCAACTTGAAGGCGGGTGTTCATCTCCATAAAATAAAAATCCTGGTCCTCATTCATCAAAAACTCTATGGTGCCTGCTCCTGAATACTTTAATTCTTTGGCTACTTTGACCGCTACTTCACCCATCTTCTGACGAAGAGACTCATTTAAAAAAGTGGAGGGGGATTCTTCCATTAATTTCTGGTATCTCCTCTGAATGGAACAGTTTCTCTCTCCAAAATGAACTACCTGTCCGAACTTGTCGGCCAGAATTTGAAATTCAATATGCCTAACCCGGCTTAAGTATTTTTCGATGTAAATATCTGGTTTTCCGAAGGCAATCTTGGCTTCCTGCTGAGCAAGTTTAAAGAGAGAATCAAGTTCTCGTCGCTTTTTCACTACCCGCATTCCCCGGCCGCCCCCTCCAGCAACCGCTTTCAAAACTACTGGATAGCCCAGACGAGAACAAACCTGCTCGGCTTGTTTTTTGTCCCTAATAATTTTCCCTGAGCCAGGGATTACCGAAATACCCACTTGGGAGAGAGTATTGCGTGCTTCAATCTTATTTCCCAGTTTCTGGATAACTTCGTGGCCGGGTCCGATAAACTCTATTCCTGAGGACCGGCAAACCTCAGCAAAATATTCACTCTCAGCCAGGAAACCGTAACCTGGATGAATAGCCTCGGCTCCAGCAATTTCTGCTGCACTGATGATTCGCGGCACGTTAAGATAGCTCTCGGCCGGTTCGCGGGGACCAATACAAATGGCTTCGTCAGCGAAAAGCACTGGTAGTGACTGCTCATCTTCCTTGGAAAAAACAACTACTGTTTCTATACCTAATTCTTTACAGGCTCTAATAATGCGTAGAGCTATCTCTCCCCGGTTAGCTACCAGAATTCTAGAGAACATTAATGTTCCTTTATGAGAAAGAGTTCCTGGTCATATTCTACCGGTTGACCATTTTTAATCAGAATATCTTTTATTCTCCCATTTACTTCAGAAGTTATCTCATTCATTACCTTCATGGCTTCAATAACACAGAGAGTCTGGCCGACTACAACCTTATCTCTTGCTTTCACTAAGGGCTTATCTTCCGGGGATAGAGCCCGATAAACGGTCCCTACCAGAGGAGAGCGAACAACTGTCAATTTTTTCTTTTCTCCTTCTATCTCCAGGACCTTTTTTTCTTCACTCTGCTTAGGAGAGGAAGGAAGTTGCTGGGGAAACAATGGTTCTTTTCCCCGCTTTTTGCTCAGATGGAAGCGCGTCCCTTTTTCTTCTATTTCCAGTTCCCACAAAGAAGAAGCCTCAAAGATTTCTATTATTTTCTGCAGTATCTTAAGATCCATCTTTCTCTCTCTTTTACCTGCTTGGAGAATTAGCTGCTTTTTCCCAGATACTCACCCGTTCGAGTGTCTACCCGAATAAGATCACCTTCCTTAATAAAAAGCGGCACCCGCAGAGTATATCCGGATTCCAGGGTTACTGGTTTGGTAGCCGAGCCTACTGTATCACCCTTTAAGCCGGGAGAAGATTTCTTTACCTCTAGTTCTACCGAAGAAGGAAGTTCCAGGTCCACTATTTGTCCTTCGTATAGGTTTAAGGTAACTTCTAAATTATGGGAAAGAAAATTTACCTTCTCTCCTAAGAAATCCTGGGGAATAATCTTTTCTTCAAAATTATCCAAATCCATAAACTGAAAATTGTTTCCTTCCCGGTAAAGATACTGAGCTTTCCGGGAGCTTATGAAGGCATCCTTTAGTTTCTCCCCTGGTTGAAATACTTCCCGGATAGTCTCCAGGGTACGCAGGCTCTTGAGTTTAGTCCGCACAAAGGCTCCCCCTCGTCCTCTTTTGACATGTTGAAATTCTTCGACCACATAAAGGGTTCCTTCCAGTTCAATAGTTGTTCCTTGTCGGAGGTCATTAGCCGTAATCATTTGAGAATTTCTCCTCCTTTATCAGTTATCAAGACCATTTTTTCCAGTCTAATTCCTCCCTTTCCCGGAAGATAAATCCCAGGTTCCACCGTGACTACCATACCTGCTTTTAAGACATGGTCGGAGTGACGGTTAAGGAAAGGTCGTTCGTGGACCTCAAGTCCAACTCCGTGTCCGCTGCCATGGAAAAAACTGTTCCCATAGCCACTTTTCTCGATTACTTCTCTTATTACCTGATCAATCCGAGAGGCTTTTTCTCCCGGTCTTATTTCCTCAAGACCTCTTATCTGAGCTCTCTCAACCAAATTATAGATTTCTTGCCACTCCGGCTCAATTTCTCCGAAGAATACAGTTCTGGTTAAATCTGCACAGTAATTTTCAACTTTTGCTCCTATATCTAAGAGAACTCCCTCGCCTTGATTTAGCTTTCTTCCACTGGGTCTGCCGTGAGGTAGGGAAGTTCTCTCACCAAAAAGGATAATAGGAGAAAAAGCCACTTCATCAGCCAGGGCATGAATTTTATTCACGGCTTGATCATAAAGTTCTCTTTCAGTAATTCCCGGCTGGAGCTTGCTTTCCAGATAGTCAAGAGTAATCAAAGTAGCCTGAAAGGCTCTTTTGATAAAAGCAAGCTCTTTTTCCTCCTTAATTAGCCGAAAGCTCTCCACCATCCCCTGACAGGGGATCAACCGGTGTCTCCCGACAGTAATTAGCTTTTGGTACTGCTGGTAGGAAATGTGGGAAGACTCAAAGCCAATTTTCATAGTTTCAAGATTTTTCCACAAATGAAGGAGACTAGCACACAAAGACTCTTTTTGAATTTTTATTTGCCAGTTATGACAGTTTTTACTTATTTCCTCAGCGTACAAAGAAGAAGTAATAAGAATATTGGCCCCGGGAGAAAGAATAAGAGCACCTTCTATCCGGAGGTTAGTTAGATAAAAGATATTATAGGGATTGGTAATTAAGAAAGCATCAAGGTCTTGTTGCTTGATTTTTTCCTTAAGTTTAGCCAAGAGTAAATTTTTTCCGTTATTCCACATATTTTTTCAGCTCTTCATTAGAGATAAGTCCATTGACCAGATCTTTTACTTCCTGAGCCATTTCCGAGTTGACTATCAAAATTCCCCAGGGAGAATTAATCAAGATGAGGTTGGAAACACCAATAGCCGCCATGAGGGTTTTGTCCTCCCGGTTAAGAAAGATACAATTGTTACATTTCTTTTGCACTACTAAGCCCCGAAGAATATTCCCTTTCTTGTCTTTGGGAAATATTCTCTCCAGAGCCTTCCAGTTACCCAGATCGTCCCAGTCAAATTCGCCGGGTATAGCTACGGCCAAAGTTGTTTTTTCCATTACGGCATAATCAATAGATATTTTAGGCAAAGTAGGATAAATTTTCCTGATTTTCTTCTCTTCTTTACTGGTTCCCAGAAACTTCTCAATCTCGGATAAACCCTGGAAGAGTTCCGGAACGAATTTTTCCATTTCTTTCAGAATAACACTGGGCTTCCAGACAAATATTCCAGCATTCCAGAGGAATTTGCCTTGTTCCACAAATTCCTTGGCCTTCTTATGAGAAGGTTTCTCGGTAAATCGTTTTAGCTTGTAGAGAGAAATACCATTTAGCTCTCCTATTTTTTCCCCCATTTGGAGATAGCCGTAGCCTGTTTCCACCCGGGTGGGTTTAATCCCGATGGTCACCAGAAAGTTTTTTTCCGCTTGTTTGCCGGCAACTTTAATGGCCTTAAAGAAACTTTCCTCCTGGCGGATCAGATGATCCGAAGGTAAAACCACCATAGGGATATCTCCCCACCGATGACGGAGCCAAACAGCGAAAAAGCCAATACAGGGGGCAGTATCTCGCCCTTTAGGTTCCAGGATGAGGTTTTTTCGGGAAAGCTGAGGTAGTTGAGAGACAACTTCTTTCTTCATTTCTTCCCGAATAGCCAGATAGGTATTCTCCTGGCCAAAAAGGTGGGAAGCTCTGCGATAGGTAGCTTGAAGCAGGCTTTCTTCCTCAGCAATTTGTAAAAGTTGCTTAGGATAGCTAAGCCGACTTTCCGGCCATAATCTTTTGCCAATTCCTCCCGCCATAATTAAGGCCACTGTCTTCTTCATATCCTGGTATAATTCCTTATACTTGCTTTTAGTCTATATTATACTATCATAAATTCCATTACTGTCAATTTATTGGAAGGGGTCGGGTCTCAACATTTGACATTTCTCCTTAGGGACCCTGGTGGTCCGAGAAGAAATATGTTCAGAGGAGCAGAATGATAAAGAAATAGAGGGAAGGGAGTCAGGTAGAGTCTAATGAGACTGAATTTGACTG
>DAOVGF010000100.1 GCA_030672545.1 Candidatus Aerophobota bacterium | reverse complement strand
CGAGGAACAAGAGTCTATAAAATTTGAGAAAAGGGTAGATTCTTTATGAAACAGCAAAATTACCGTCCAGAGAAATCAAGATGGTTTATAGTCTTCCTGCTTTTCTGCGCGGTATTATTGGCCTTTTTTGCCAGAATGAATATCTCTCTGGCTCTTCCCTTTATCTCCGGTGAATACGCCTGGGCTCTGAGTGAAAAGGGAATCATGAGTACGGGTACTGGTTTAATAAATGGTCTAGGAAATACAGTGGGGGTTTTGGGACCAATTATTATGGGTTTACTGATAGCCTGGAGTGGCAATTATGATGTGGCCCTGAGCTCGCTAATGATTTTCCTGGGCCTGGGAATTTTTTCTCTTCTATCCCTGGCTAAAGAAGAAAAACTCAAGGTTAAAAGTAGGAGGATAAAAACGCCGGGCCAATTTTAGTTGGATTTTTCTGTTTGGCTGTTCTTCCTTAAGTACTCATCAATGGCCCGGGCTGCCTTCTTACCGGCGCCCATAGCCGCTATGACCGTAGCGGCCCCGGTCACTATGTCTCCACCGGCAAATACCTCTGGAATGCTGGTTTGTCCATCTTCATCCTTCACCAGAATATGGCCGCGCTTGTCCACCTTGAGATCAGGAGTATGCTGTGCCAGAAGAGGATTAGCTCCCTGACCAATAGCTATCACTACCGTATCCACATCCATAACAAACTCAGAACCTTCTATGGGAAGAGGTCTTCTCCGACCACTTTCATCTAACTCACCTAATCTCATGCGAAGACAACGAATCTGGGTAAGCTCTCCTTCCTTATTACCCTGAAAGGCCACCGGGGTAGCAAGAAAGTGAAATTTCACTCCTTCCTCCTGGGCGTTTTCAATCTCCTCTTCCCGAGCAGGCATCTCTTGTCGGGAGCGACGATATATGACATCTACCTCTTCGGCTCCTAACCTTAGAGCCACCCGAGCTGAATCCATGGTCACATTCCCACCCCCAATGACGGCTACTCTCCGGCCAATTTTAACAGGAGTAAGGTATTCCGGGAAAAGATAAGCTTTCATCAGATTAACCCGGGTAAGAAATTCGTTGGCCGAATAGACTCCATTAAGATCCTCACCGGGAATACCCAAAAAATAAGGAAGTCCTGCTCCTGTACCCACAAACACCACCCGGTAATTATCTTGGAGAAGCTCAGGGATAGCCAAAGTTTGCCCAATTAAGACATTGAGACAAACTTCCACTCCCAGACCCGAAATGTAGTCCACCTCTCTTTGTAGCACATCCTTGGGCATCCTAAATTCAGGAATCCCGTAGCGGAGTACTCCCCCAGCCTGGTGAAGAGCCTCAAATAAGGTAACCCGATAGCCCATCCGGGCCAGATCTGCCGCCGCCGTCAATCCAGCCGGCCCGGACCCCACTACCGCTACCCGGGGAGAATGTGGAGAGGAAGATGATCTCTGACTGAACGAGGAATGCTTAGTTTCCCAGTCAGCTACAAATCTCTCTAATCTCCCAATGGCCACGGGTTCAGCTTTCTTACCCCGGACGCAGACAAGCTCACACTGAGTTTCCTGGGGGCAAACCCTTCCACAAACCGCCGGAAGATTGTTCTTCTCCTTAATTTTATCAATAGCTCCCTGAAAATCTCCCTCCGAGATAAGCTTAATGAAAGCTGGGATATCAATCTCTACCGGACATCCCTTGACACAGGGACTCTTCTTACACTGCAGGCATCTTTTAGCTTCCTCAATAGCCTCTTCAGGTGAATAACCGAGAGCTACTTCACGGAAATTCTTTATTCTTTCTTTTGAATTCTGCTTCCCCATCCTTACTTTGATTTTCCTGTTCTTCTCAGACACCTTAACTCCATTCCCGATACCGGGTTACTTCTCCCGAAGAATATTCCCCGAAGAAAAACCACTTCCTTCAAGCCGCTTAGCGATAGAATACTTATCTTTTACGGTAACAATCTCAATTTCCCCTATCTCTTCTTCCTCAGACCCCAGGGATATTCCCGTCTGAGGATCAATAAGTTCCTCGCCCTGCTCATACACAGTAAAAATCTCCCCTCCCTGGGCATTAGCATTTGAACCGACATTGATATAGATCTTGTCCCCCTTGACCATGACCACCGCTCCTTCCCAGGGAACGTTCTTCATATTCTCAACAATCAGCGTAACTGCTCTGTCAATGACCTGGCGAGTCGCCTTACCCAGGGGAGTTTTCTGAAACCCGGCTGCTCCAAAGCTAACATCTTGGCCGGTTATTCCCACAGACAAGGCGGTAGTCTCCGCTGAGCCCTCTACATTCTTGGAAGTCAGTACCTCCCCGGTGGTAGTATCGTAAATGCGCACATCCACGGCTACATGAGCCGATGATTTCGAGCCTCCCAGTTTTACCCCTCCGATTTTGATTCCAGCGCCTCCACCACTTTTCTTGTGGCTAAACTCCGTTATCGCTCCTCGAACAAGCGCCTGGGCCCCGAGAAGTTTTCCGGCCTGGGCAGCAGTCTGAACCGTTACCTTTCCTTCTTCGGCTAATTCTTGTTCTCCCAGGATGTCTTCCAGAGCCTGTCGTTCCAGAACGATAAATTTGCCTGTTTTTACCAGAGCGGTCACCAGCATCTCGGACATCCCTTCACCTATCTCCCAGTGTCCACTCCACCAAGGGCGCACCTTGTTCTCAAATCCGGCCACGGCAATTCGCTTCTTAAGATACCGGATTGACTCTTTCTTCTCTGTCGCCAGGGCAGACAACCCACCCAGGAAAATTAAAAGCGTCAGAATAAGACCCACCCTCAAAATGATATTCCTATCCTTTTTTCTCTTCATGCTCGCCTCCTCAGCGTTTTTTTAGTCAACTAAATTACTTTTCTCAAAATCTCTTTTAATTCCTCATCACTCATCTTTCTCGGGTTATTACTCATAGTTCCTCCCCGGGACTGAGAAATCAGTAAAGAAAGATCTTCCTTCTTGATCCCCCATTCTTCAAGAGTAGGTGAAATTCCCACTTTTCCTAGAAGTTCTCTTAATACTTGGGGAACCTCCTCCGGTTTTTCTCCTCCCATCTGGTAGGCCAGTAGGCTAAACTTTTCCTGACATACTTCCAGGTTGAATTCCATTACCCAGGGAAGTAAAACTGCACAAGCCAAGCCGTGAGGAATCTCGAAGCGGGCCCCTAGGGGATGAGAAAGAGCATGCACCGCACCTACTCCGGTTTGAGAAAAAGCCATTGCCGAAAGAAGACTGCCCAGAGCCACTTTTTCTCTGATTTTTACATTCCCTCTCTCTCTAACTGCTTCCGGCAAATTATGAAAAAGTAAATCTACCGCCCTTAAAGCCAGAGAATCGGATATGGCATTGGAGGTGCGGCAAATGAAAGATTCCAGGGCCTGAGTAAGAGCATCCATTCCCGTGTAAGCGGTAACCTCAGCCGACATAGAGAGAGTTATCCAGGGATCAACTAAAGCTACTCGAGCAATCATATAAGGACTGCGAATACTCTTTTTAACTTTTTTCTCCCGGTCGGTGATAACTGAATTACTGGTAATTTCTGCTCCTGTCCCGGCCGTAGTAGGTATCGCCACAAAGGGAAGGCCGGCTGCCTCCACCTCTCTTCCTTGATGATATTCCCAGGGGTTGCCCTTTAGCTTTGAGAGACAGGCAATAGCCTTAGCCACATCCAGGGCACTACCCCCACCTAATCCCACTACCATCTCACATTCTTTCTCTCGGGCCAACTTAATGCCTTTATCAACAGTACCAAGCGAAGGGTCATGCTCTACCTCATCAAAAAGAGTTACCTCCATTTTTCCCGAATCAAGCTGGTTAACGACCCGGCCCAGAATCCCTGATTCTCTCATAGCTCTGTGACCACTTACCAAAAGAACTCTCCGGCCAAAACGGGCCGCTTCTTTACTTAATTGTTCCAGAGTGTTACAGCCAAAGATGATCCGCTCCGGATACATAAGAGCAAACATTTCTTTTCCTCCTCACCGTAAAGCCTATTCAAGGTCGGCAGAACTTAGCGGGAGAATATCCGGACTGGAAAGCTTCCTCCCGGGTATCAAAGACAATCAGATTTTCCTCTTTTATTCGCTGCGCCCGGCGACATCCTGGAAAATGAAATTTCTTGGCCATTCGGCTGGCTACATAAAAAGGTTGTTTTCTCTTTTCTTTAACCAGAAAAAGGTCGTCCTCTTGACATATCTGATAATCAAGAGGTATAAGAAGTCTTTTTCTCACCCGCTGGCTAAGAGCACTAAAGGGTACAAAAATATAAGAGTGTAGCTCCTCTCGGCGACCTATTCCTATCATTCCCGAGTGAGCTCCTCTCACTATCACTCCAATTCGGCCGGCCTCATCCCGGGCTAACTGCCCCCAAACCGGCAGAGACGACCTGGATCTCCCTTTGGGCTGGCGTAAGAGAGAAGAAGAGGAAAAATCCCCTTCTCTTACCGTAAAAACGCGGTACCGGTGCTCGTCGCTCAGTTTATCCTTTAGCCTGAGCGTCCGTAAAGGAACCGGACTTCCCCCTATCTCAAGATTGGGAATGCCTACTTTTTTCCATTTCATCTCTTTATCAAAAAACTTTGGCAGATATGTTTGGTTATGCTAATTTCTCAAAAAAGGCCAGAACATCATGAGGATGAGGAGGACACCCGGGAATATACTCAGAGATGCTCTTGTATCCTCGCGTACACAGTCCGATACTGACCAGTTTCCCTTGGGGAGAGGAAGAAGGCTTGACCAGTTGTCCGAATATCAAAGAATATCCTTGTAAAAGCTTTAGCTGGCCTTCTTTTTCCAGAGACAGAATCACCGACTCCATCATGTGTCGACAACCACTACAGGCTCCCTCCTCGTTAATCTCAATTCCCCACTTTTCATAATCGGAAAAATCAAGATGGACAACCTTAAAGGGTCTTTTAACCTCATCAATAGAAAGACCGAACATTTCCATCCGGGAGGGATTATTACATCCCAGTCCTTGTTCTCCGGCCAATTTAATGTATTCAATTTCCTCAGGCTCAATTCCCATTATCAAGGCGGCCACACTATCAGCGGCTACCGTATCCTGGGAGGCAATCAAAAGTCCCAGGTTAACGGGAGTTCCATAAACAGGACCCAATCCCTCCATTCCCACCGTCCCGTCTATGATAGTCAACTGGGGTAAAAGTAGTTTATTCAAGTCTACAATCGCTTGAGAGAGTCCCCATTTATGAAATCTCTTTTTGTCTGACTCGGCGATTACTCCCTTGATGTTTTTCAGGCCCAGGGTGGCAGGAAAAGCATCGTGGGTCTTCATTACCGGCAGATTAATTATCACATTAGCCTCCAGAACCGGCCGGGGTATTCTTAGCCGGCGGAAGATGACTCCTCCGGGAATACTCATCCAAACCATCTCGGCCTTCTTCAAATCAATTAGCTCCGCCCGACAGCGCTGGGCCACTTCTATGAGGCCGGTTTCCTTAAAAGCCTCCTCGGTATTATGACCTACTCCTGCTCCCTCACCGATAATGACCCTACCCGCACCAGCTTGACGAGCCAGACCACAGACAGCTTCTATCAGGTAAGGATTGGTGGTAACTCCGGTCAGGTAGGAGGCGGCTTTAAGAATATTGGGCTTGATGAGAACTCTGTCCCCGGGACAAATAATGCTCTCCAGACCACCAATGAGCTCAAGGCCACGGTAGACCGCTTCCTCTACTCCTTTAAGGCTGTGAAAGTCAGAACACTGGACCAGGCTAACTCGCGGACTATCCAAACTATTAT
>DAOVGF010000093.1 GCA_030672545.1 Candidatus Aerophobota bacterium | reverse complement strand
AAGGTCTGGTGGCTACCTTTCTTTACAATCGGGCCGTTAAAATTCCGCTTTTGCCCATAATAGTCTACTACTTTGGTCTCATATTCACTGTGGTGCTCACGGTTTATATGATTTTGTTTTCTATCATCACTGGTTTGGTTTTTGATTGGTTAGGAGGTGATCAGAGATGAAGATAGCTGTAGCAGCATTATCCAAGGGTACCAATTCGCAGATTGCTGATAACGCTGGTCGGGCCCCATATTATACCATTTTTGGGGAACAGGGAGAGTACCTGGAGTTAATGTCCAATCCTTTCCACATTGGGGGAGGAGGGGCTGGCTTTGGGGTGGCTAAAATGCTGGCGGATAAAGGTGTAAGCATAGTGGTTGCCGGAAAATTAGGGGCAAATATGAAGGCAGCTCTAATCAGTAGAGGGTTAGAATTTCAGGAGAGAAAAGGAGTAGCTCAAGAGGTTGCCCTTAAGATTCTGAAGGAATGAGGTAATCGTCAATCCCGTCAATTTGACAAGTCCGGGATTTTTCCATATAATAACTTGATTTTTTGTTAGTGAAATAGCCTTTAGGGTAATTAAAAAGGAGTGATGAATGGCTCAGATTACTGAGATATGCTGGCACGGGAGAGCTGGGCAGGGAGCAAAAACAGCCGCCCTGATGCTGGCTGAGGCTGGTCTCAAAGAAGGGAAATATATTCAGGGTTTTCCCGAATATGGTCCGGAAAGAGAAGGTGCTCCCATAAGAGCTTATACTCGAATGAGTACTCAACCTATCCGGAGACATTGTCAGGTGACCTCACCTGCGGCGGTAGTTGTTCTTGATGATAGCTTATTGGATGTGGTTGATGTAACCGCTGGCCTTTTAGACAAAGGGTTTATTCTGGTAAATACAACCAAGAGTTCGGAAGAAATCGGGAAAAAAGTCGGATGGAAAAAAAGCCAGGTTTATGCTGTGAATGCCACCGGGATTTCTCTGGATATCTTGAAGCGTAATTTGCCCAATATGCCTATGCTGGGAGCCCTGGTGGCGGCTACTCAACTGATCAAGCTGGATACTCTTATGGATAGTATCAAGAAAAAATTTGAAAAAAAGTTCGGAAGTCAAATTGTGGAAGGTAATATTAAGGCGATTAAGAAAGCCTATGAGGAGGTCGAGTCTCAATGAAGCTAAAAGGCTGGAAAGATATTCCCTGGGGGGGATTAATTCTGGAAGCGGGTAATGCCCAAAAATACGAGACTGGTGGGTGGAGAACTTTTCGTCCCATATGGCATGAAGATAAATGCAAGCAATGTTTATTCTGCTGGATTTATTGTCCTGACGGGAGTGTGATAGTTGAGGATAAGAAAGTTAAAGGATTTTACTATGAGCACTGTAAGGGATGTGGTATATGTGCTCAGGAATGTCCTTTTGAGGCTATAACTATGGAAGAAGAGAGTAAGTTTCGAAAGGACCAGGGAGGGAGGCCGTAGAATGGAAAAAGTAATGGCTTTTACCGGGGATGAGATAGCTGCTGAGGCTATGCGTCAGATTAACCCGGATGTTTTAGCTGCTTATCCCATCACGCCTCAGACGGAGACGGTTCAGAAATTCTCCGAGTTCGTGGCTGAGGGACGAGTTTCTACTGATATGATCAGGGTGGAGTCAGAACATTCAGCTATGAGTGCCTGTGTGGGAGCGGCAGCGGCTGGTGCTCGGGCTATGACCGCTACTTCAGCTAATGGTTTGGCTCTGATGTGGGAAATTATCTATATTGCCGCTTCCTATCGGCTACCTATTGTAATGCCGGTAGTTAATCGGGCCCTTAGTGGGCCGATTAATATTCATTGTGATCACTCTGATTCAATGGGAGCTAGAGATTCCGGCTGGATTCAGCTTTACAGTGAAAATTGTCAGGAGGTTTACGATAATCTTATCCAAGCTCTGCCTATTGGCGAGGATAGGAATGTGCTTCTGCCGGTGATGGTTTGTTTTGACGGATTTATTATTTCCCATGGGACCGAGGGGGTAGCCGTTTTAGAAGATAAAGTGGCCAGGAATTTCATTGGAGAATTCAAAAATATCCATTCTCTATTAGATATTGATAATCCGGTAACCTATGGACCACTGGATCTCTTCGATTATTACTTCGAGCATAAAAGGCAGCAGGTAGAAGCTATGGAGAAGGCTCCTGAGGTAGTGAAAAAAGTGGGTAAGCAGTTTGGAGAGCTGACGGGAAGATTTTATGGTTTATTAGAAGATTATCATCTGCAGGATGCTGATTTAGTGGTGATCGCTGCCGGCTCTACGGCCGGAACGGTGAAGGCAACCGTAGATGAATTGAGAGAAGAAGGAGTCCGGGCCGGCCTTTTGAAAATAAGAACTTTTCGTCCTTTTCCGCAGAAGGAGATCATCCAAAAGTTAAGTAAGGCCAAGGCCGTGGCGGTAATGGATCGTTCAGCTTCTTTCGGAGCGATAGGCGGCCCGATTTTTCTGGAAGTACGTTCGGCCCTTTTTGAAGAACAAAAGAAACCTTTAGTGATAAGCTACATTTATGGTCTGGGAGGAAGAGACACGGGAATAAATCAGATAAAACAGGTATACCACGACTTAGCTAAAGCAGCTCAATCAGGTAAAGTTTCTCAATTAGTTAATTATCTGGGTGTTAGAGAATAACGAGGAGATTAAAATGCCGTCACTTAAAGAATTATCTACAAGAGAAGAACGTCTTAGTCGAGGTCATCGACTATGTCCGGGGTGCGGGGCATCCGTTATTGTGAGGCAGGTCCTACTAGCCACGGAATATCCCATAGTAGCGGCTTCCTGTACCGGCTGTCTGGAAGTAGCTACTTCTATTTATCCCTTCACTGCCTGGAAGATTCCCTGGATTCATTCTGCCTTTGAGAACGTAGCGGCTACTCTCTCAGGTGTGGAAACAGCCTATCGACATTTTAAGAAATTGGGAAAGATAAGTAAAAATGTAAAATTTGTGGCTTTTGGTGGAGACGGGGGAACCTATGATATAGGAATTCAGGCTCTTTCCGGAGTACTGGAAAGAGGACATGAACTACTCTATATCTGCTACGATAACCAGGCTTATATGAACACCGGAATTCAACGTTCCAGCGCCAGCCCGATGGGAGCGCATACCACTACTTCGCCACCCGGTCAGGCCATTCCTCTGGGGAAGGTGGAGCAGAGAAAGGACCTTACTCGAATTGTGGTGGCTCATGGAGTTCCCTATGCCGCTCAAGCCTCCCCAGGTTTTTATAATGATCTGATGAAAAAAGTGGAGAAGGCTCTCAATACGGAAGGCCCCACTTTTATCAATATTCTCTCTCCTTGTCCCCGGGGATGGCGGTATAAGCCGGAGCTCAGTATGGAAATAGCCAAATTGGCTACTTTGACTGGAGCTTGGCCTTTATATGAAGTGGAAAATGGGAAATATCGTATTACTTACAAGCCGGGAAAGAAAAGGAAACCTGCCCAGGACTGGCTTAAGTCGCAAGGAAGATTCAGACATTTATTCCGGGAGGAAAATAAAGAATTATTGAAGAAAGTGGAAAAAGCAATTGAGGATAAGGAAAAAGAATTATTTGCCCGGGCGGGAGAGGAAATTTAAAGACCGGTGGATTTCAAGTATTCCACGGTCTTTTTCATTCCCTCGGTCAGCGTAGTTTGGGGAATCCATCTTAGCTCACTTTTGGCTCGGTCAATTTTTAGATATATTTTCCGGATTTCTCCCTTGATAGCGGAAGCATAAAGGGGAGGATGGTTAAATTTCGTCAGGGTAGATAGAGTATTGTAGATGGTGTTCACGGAAACACCCTGACCGGTAGCTATATTGTAAGCTAGATCATCGGGGTGGTTGTCTTTATTTTGGTTAAGTTTTTCCATTTTTGTGGTAGCCAGAAGATTAGCTTTTACTACGTCTCCCACCCAGACGTAATCTCTCAATTGCTTCCCATCGCCATAGATGGTGGGTCTTTTTTTCCGAAGCATCTGGTGGCTGAAAATAGCAATCACTCCTGCTTCAGTCTGGGCATTTTGACCTGGTCCGTAAACATTGCCATATCTCAAGCAAAGATAATTAATTCCGTAAAGCTGGCGAAAAAAGAAAAGATATCTCTCGGCGGTGTATTTGCTGATAGCGTAGGGTGAAAGAGGATTTTTGGGGTCATTTTCCTTGGTGGGTAGCTCAACCGGTTCTCCATAAATAGCTCCTCCCGAGGAGATAAAAATAAAATTCCTGGTCTTAAACTGATTACCCATCTTGAGTAAATTTATTGTCCCCAGAATATTTACTTGAGCGTCAAAGTAGGGATGGTCTACTGATTCCCTCACATTTATTTGGGCGGCGTGGTGATTAACCAGATCAAATTTCTCTTTCTTAAAAACATCCTGGAGTTTTTTGTCCCGAATATCTATCTGATAAAAGTTTGCCTGGTCCGGTAGGTTCTCTTTTTTGCCGGTGGAAAGATTATCCACTATGACTACCTCCCAACCGGTCTTCAAATATCCTTTGGCTACTGCCGAGCCAATGAATCCGGCCCCTCCGGTTACTAAAACTTTACCTTTCATGTTTTTCTCCCTGCAATTTCTGTCGAGCTTCCTCAAAAAAGGGACGGGCAAATGAGCTAGTCCAGGTTCTCTCTTTAAAGGATCTGCTCTGAATACTCTTCAAAAACCCGGCAAAATCCTCAAAGTAAGTTCCGTAGATATGGTAACTATCAGCAATGTGAACGTATTTTCCCACTTTGATTTTCCGGGAACGCTTCCGGCTTATTTTTTCCGCTATTATTTTCTGCAACTCGGTGAAGACGAACATATTCATAAAGGCGGCTTTGAAGGCGTCATTACTGCGGAGATGAACATTGAGATAAAGCTCATCTTCCACAATTCTAAACCATAACCGTTGCAAGCAGGGAGGATCGTCAAACTTCGGGTCAAGCCAGCACTTCCAGGTAACGGCCTGAGCTCGACGAGAATAAGGAGTTTGGGTTAATTTCTCAATGACAAAATCGAGTTGATCAATGGGTTTTTTCACTCCGGGAGTCCGGTAGTTGAATATACGCTCATGGTAAGTGTATTCCCATTTTCCTTCCTCCGGGTTAATCCAGGTGTCATGTATACCATAAAGTACTTCTTGGCGATAGATTTCCAGATCGGCCAGTCCGGCGGGAAAAGCACGGTGGAGACGAGGTTCACGAAAGGGATGGGTAATTTCAATTATCATGGTGCAGTCTTTGCTTGGGGTCCCGTCCGGACGGTCATATTCGGTCTTTATGGAAATACCTTTTCTCCAACATTCAATAACAGACTTCTCCCAAGCTCGAGGAAGAGTAGCGGCTCGGACTTTAATTACGGGGTACCCTGTCTTCATTTACTCACTCTATCATCAGACAATTCCTGGGGGAGAGTTAACTTCTCAGTCCATCTGGTAGCCTGTTCATAGGCATAAGCTACTCGGAGTATGGTAGGTTCGCTTAGAGGTTTTCCCAGTATTTGAAGTCCTACGGGCAGATTATCTCTTCCCAGGCCGCAGGGAAGAGAGATGCCGGCAATTCCAGCTAAATTGGCCGAAATAGTAAAAATGTCTGAAAGATACATCTGAAGAGGGTCGTCAGTTTTTTCTCCCACCCTAAAGGCTACACTGGGAGAAGTAGGAGTAACGATGGCCTCAACTTTCTCAAAAGCCAGATCAAAGTCCTGCCGGATAAGAGTGCGTACCCGCTGGGCCCTACCGTAGTAGTCTTCATAGTAACCTTTACTCAGGACATAAGTTCCCAGCATAATTCTTCTTTTAACTTCGTTTCCGAAGCCCTCCTGGCGGCTCTTTTTGTACATTTCAATCAACCGGGTTTTTTCTGGAGTTCGATGTCCGTAACCTACTCCGTCATAACGAGCCAGATTGGAGCTGGCTTCAGCCGTAGCAATAAGATAATAAGTGGCTACCGCGTAGGGAGTGTGAGGTAGAGATATTTCTTCCACTTGAGCTCCCAGGTCTTTTAGGATTTCTACGGCTTCCATTATTCTTTCCCGGACTTCCTTTTCTATTCCGGAAATGAGATATTCCCGGGGTAGTCCTATTCTCATATTTTTCAAATGGGGGATGAGGGCCTGGGAATAATCAGGAACAGGACAATTGAGACAGGTGGAGTCCATTTTATCCGGACCACTGATGATTTGAAGGAGGGAAGTACAATCTCTCACATCTCTGGTGATGGGTCCGATCTGGTCCAGAGAGGAGGCAAAGGCTATTAGTCCGTAGCGAGAAACGCGTCCGTAAGTAGGTTTTAACCCTACTACTCCGCATAGACTGGCCGGCTGGCGGATAGAACCTCCCGTATCTGAGCCCAAAGCCAGAGTTACTTCCCCGGCGGCTACGGCAGCCGTAGAACCTCCACTGGAACCGCCCGGGATAGTTTCCAAATCCCAGGGATTGCGCGTAGTCTGAAAAGCAGAGTTTTCCGTGGAAGAGCCCATGGCAAATTCATCAAGATTGGTTTTCCCGATGATGATCATCCCGGCCCGGGAGAGTTTTCTTATCACGGTGGCCGAATAAGGGGGGACAAATCCTTTAAGAATACGAGAGGCACAGGTGGTTTCTATTTTCCGGATACAGATAATGTCCTTGATGGCGATGGGGATACCGGTAAGAGAGCCAAGTTTATCTCCCTGGGCAATTCTTCGGTCCCATTCATCGGCTTGCTTGAGTGCTCCTTCTTTATCCAGATAAAGGAAGGCTTTTATTTTGCTCTCAACTTTTTCTATCCGGTCAAATAAGGCTGTCACTATTTCTCTGACCGAAATCTCTTTTTTTTTCAATAATTTATGGAGAGTATGAGCAGGAAGAAAGGGCAAATTCAACTCATTCTCCTTTTAACTGTAATAGTCTAAATTTCTTGCTGAAACTGTCTTATTTGGTGATTCAAGTTCTTAATGGCCGGATAAATTTGCCGATAAATTTCAAATTTTTTCTGGTATAATTCATTTTTTTCCGGCCGGGGATAAAATACTTCTTTTTCTCGGACAGTAGATTTGATGGCCTCATCAACAGAAGAAAATAATCCGGCCCCCCAGCCCGCTAAAATGGCTGCCCCCAGACAAGCAGCTTCCGAGACATTTAGCGAGACAACCCTGGTGTTATAAATATCCGCTCTCATTTGAAGCCACTCTCTGGATTTTGCTCCTCCGCCGATAGCCCTTATTTCCTTTACCGGAATTTGAGCCTTTTCTAATATAGATAAGTTCAGTTTCATTTCTAGGGCAACCCCTTCTAAAATGCCTCGGATAATATTTCCCTTGGTAGTGTTGAAAGAAAGTCCCAGAATTGCTCCGGCAGATTGGATATCCATATAGGGAGTTCCGGAAGAAGTAAGATGGGGGAGAACGAAAAGAGGGGAGATGGCTGAACCGCCTTTTTCAATCAAAACCGAGTAAACATCACGGTTCTCTCGCCGGGCCATATCTATTTCTTCTTTACCCAGATTATCACGAAACCAGCGCAGTAAAGAACCCCCCGTAAAATTAAAGGCCAGAGTAGTGTAAAATCCAGGAATAGTGTGCGGATAGCAGGGGAAACCATTTCTTAGCATAATATCTCCCAGACGCGGTTCTTTAAAGACTACGGCAATACAATCCACTGTTCCGATAGATTCCAGAGCTACCGACTCTTTTCTTACCCCCGCCCCCAGAGTTCCGCAGGGGTGATCGTGCCCTCCGGTGACCACAGCTACGTTGTCCGGTAGGGAAAGCTCCCGGGCCACTGGGGCGGGAATAGTTCCCACCAGGGTTCCCGAGGGAACTACCCGGGGACATTTATGCACATCTATGTTGGTTAATTGAAGTATTTCCTCCGACCAGTTTTTCCTTAGGATGTCGAAGCAAAGTGTCCGGGCCGCTATGGTATAGTCAGTGGTGGGTTCCAATCCCAGCTTATAAATGACCAAATCTTCGTAGCAAAGGAACTTCCAGGTTTTATGATAAATCTCCGGATGGTTTTCCTTAAGCCAGAGAATTTTGCTCAGGGAGAACATAGGGCTCAGGGGCTGTCCGGTAATTTGCATAATTCTTTCTCGGCCCAGTTTCTCGTCTAACCAGTGAGTAAAGTTTTCTGCCCGGTTGTCAAAACAAATAGGAGTGTTAGCCATAAGGTTGCCGTTTCTATCCACTGGAGTATAAGCTTCTCCCTGGGAACAGATTGAAAGAGCTTGAATGGGATCACTTTTTGTTTGTTCGGCTACTTCCTTGATGATCTCTTGGATTCTTCTCCAGACCAGGTGAACGTCCAATTCCGCCCAATCCGGGTGAGGGTGCAAGAGCGGGTATTCCCGGTAAGCCTGGGCCAGGATCTTTCCTTCCAGATTAAATGCTACGGCCTTGCATCCGGTAATTCCAATATCAATGCCTAACAAACTCACTTTTACTCTCCTTTTACCTAATTCATTACCACCACTGCCTTGAGGGCTTTTCCTTCCTTTATCGTTTCGATCCCCTTGACCAGGTCTTTCAGGGGAAACTGATGAGTAATAAATTTGCTGGCTTTAATTCTTCCGGAGACGAAGAGGTCCAGTGCTTTTTGATACTGCGAATGGTGCGAGGCAAAAGCTCCGTGGACGGATATTTCCCGGTAATGGATGATATTACTATCAAAATCTATTCTGGATTTACCATGGGGCAATCCTCCGAAAAAGCATATTCTTCCCCTAATGGCGGTCATGGAGAGCGATTGAGCTTGAACCTGAGGAGAAGGACAGGCGGTAATGACCACGTCAGCTCCGTCTCCTTGAGTTTCTTCCAGAACTCTTTTGACTAAATCCTCTTTTTCTGAGTTAATGTAGACATCGGCCTCCACCACTTTGGCTAACTTCAATCTTTCTGCAGAGATATCGGCCAAAATGATTTTGGTTGCCCCGGAAACTTTGGCCAGTTCAGCGTGCATGCATCCGATAGGTCCGGTGCCCACGATGACTACTCTGTCCCCCAGGCCGATATTCAGGTATTCTTGTCCATTGATACAGCAGGAAAGGGGCTCAGCTAAGCTTGCTTCATTGAACGAGAGTCCTTCGGGTATCTTGAGAATGCTTCCCTGGCGGATTGCCTCGGCTGGAACAATCATGTATTCAGCGAATCCTCCTGAATAGTAATATCCGATGGGTTTAATATGGTGGCAGAGATTGACTCTTCCCTCTAAACAGTAGCGACATTTTCCGCAACCGACCGCGGTAACCAGGGTGATTTTGTCTCCTTCCCGGCAACCCTTAATCTTACTGCCTACCTGGGAGACGACCCCGGCAATTTCATGACCAATTATTTGAGGAGGCTTTACGTTGGCCTGGCCAAAAGAGTAAATACGCACATCAGTTCCACAAATGGCACAAGCCTTCATCTTAATAAGTACTTCCTGCTCGCTGGGCTGAGGTATTTCCCTTTCTTCTATTCGCATATCCCCCGGTCCGTAAAAAACAACTGCTTTCAATGGTAACTCCTTTCTTGGAATGGTCTTGATTGTCCTGATATTTCAGGAAGGAATAATATCATTTGCGGTTGGTTTGGTCAAGTAAGAGGTCGGTCGCTTTCCCGAAATCGTCAATTAGTGTATCTGTGCTCGGACTGGTCCATAATATTTCATATTATTCTCACTAATTATGGATTATAAATGATTTTTCGGTTGTTTCCCCTACTTTCCACTCCGGGGACCCCCATCTTCCGGGTTGCTCTTTCTAAGGTAAGGCCAAGAGCTACTTCACAAGATGGTTGTCTCACCTTGCTCACCGGTGGTTAGGGAGGAGAACCTTGAAGGAATATTCCCTTTAGACAATTGATTACTGTGTTGCTGAGAATCT
>DAOVGF010000098.1 GCA_030672545.1 Candidatus Aerophobota bacterium | reverse complement strand
CTCACTTTTTGTGGAGGAATTGACACTCAGGAACTCTTATGTAAGGGCAGCCCGGATGAGGTTAAAAAAGGAGTAAGAGAGGTAATTCGAGCTTATGCTCCCGGCGGTGGATATATTGTGGGACCAGCCCATAGTTTAGAGCCGGATGTCTCCCCAGAGAATATCGTAGCTCTCTATGATGCCGCTTATGAATATGGTAGGTATCCAATATCCTGATTTACTTTTTCACCCATTAGACATAATTCTTAACCTCAGGATTAAGAAAGGCAATAGGCCTGGGCCACCCACCAGAGAGAACCCTCACAACCTCTTCTGATGGTCTTTTCCGCACCTCCTGGTAGGATTGTTCCGAATATGAGGCCGTATGGGGTGTTATGATGACGTTGTCTAACCTGAGCAAGGGATCATTTTCCTTAGGTGGTTCCTCTTCCAGAACGTCCAATCCAGCACCGGCGATCCACCTGTTTTTGAGAGCACAGTAAAGTGCTTTTTGGTCAATAATAGCTGCCCTGGCTGTGTTGACGAGAAATACCGATGGCTTCATCTTTCGTAGTCGAGATTCCCCAATTAGGTGTTTAGTTTCCGGAGTAAGGGGCGTGTGAATAGAGATGAAGTCAGAGCGCCCTAGAAGATCTTCGAGTTGGACAAGCTGAACCCGGTGAGCCTCAGCAACATCCTTGCTGACATAAGGATCAAAGGCAATAATAAACAAATCAAATCCCTCCACTAGGTCAGCTACGGTCTGAGCAATCCTGCCGAAACCTATTAGGCCAAGGGTCTGCCCTTTCATGCGAAACACTGGTTTGGCCGGCAGAACATCCCAATTATGTTCTATCTTCACATCATGGTCTAAGATGATTATTTTTCGACTCAGGCAAAGCATCAAAGATACTGTATGCAAGGCAACTTCATAGGCACAATAATCGGGTACATTCGCCACTACAACACCCCGTTTGGTGGCTGTAGCGATGTTTATGTTATCTACACCCACGCCATAGCGGGCGATAATCTTGCATCGGGTAAATGCCTCAATAGCATATCTACCCACGGGAGCATAGACAGTCATCACCGCGTCAGCATCTCGACAACAGTCCAGTACTTCTTCTTCTGTCCGACAATCAAAGGTGTGGAGTTCGGCGTTCACTGTCGCCAGAATCTCCTTTTCTATATGAAAATCATATTCTGTCGGATAGTCAGTACAAACAACTTTGAAATTCTTCATTTTCTTTCTCCTCCGAAAAATTTCTGTCTTCCGGTGCGCTTTATTAAGGCGGGTTTGTCGTTCCTCCAATACACCGAAAAAGTAGTAAGAGCGGACCACCAAAGAGAATACGATGGTTTAGAGAAAAGCATAAAAAGCATAGCTTAAAATTAGATGCAGGGCAAGTTTCCTGCAAAAGTTATCTGACAAGGAATCAGGGCTTTTCCGGTCGGCTCTGAGGGCCGCTTGGACAAAGAGAAAAGGTGAAACGTCCCCTTTTATTTGTTGACAGGGAGGATGAAGATGCTATATATAAGCCAAAAAGTAGACGATAATGAAACCACCTTTTGACAAATCTGTCTCGGAAAAAAAGAAGATGCTTCCTCCGGGTAAAATCAGCCCAAATCTCCTGGAAAAACTCTTCTCCACTTTAACTCTGGACAGTCGGGTTATAGTGGGACCAGGCCTTGGTCAAGATGCCGCTGTAGTGGAACAGAATGACCGATACCTGGTTGTTAAAACTGACCCTATTACTCTTGCTCAAGAAAATATTGGTTGGTGTCTGGTTAACATTAATGCTAATGATATTGCCTGTATGGGGGCTTCCCCTCGCTGGTTTTTAGCCACCATTCTTCTTCCGGAAAAGGTAACTTCCTCCCATTTAGTGGAGGAGATTTTCGGAGAGCTAACCTCAGCCTGTGGCCAGCTTAATGTTTCCCTGATCGGGGGGCATTGTGAAGTCACTCCGGGGCTAAACCGTCCTATCGCCGTGGGACAAATGATTGGTGAGGTGGCCAAAGAGAAACTTGTTACCGGCAGTGGAGCGGAAGTGGGGGATTTGATTATACTTACCAAGGGTTTGGCTATCGAGGGGACCCAGGTAATTTACCAAAAAAAGAAAGACGAATTAAGGGAAAAGCTCCCCGCTGGGCTTTTGAGGAGAATTAGTCGGTTTCTTTATCAGCCGGGAATAAGTATAGTCAAAGAAGCCCTCCTGGCGGCCGGGAAGGTTAAGGTCCACGCTATGCACGATCCCACTGAAGGAGGATTGAGAGCGGGACTATGGGAGTTAGCCAGAGCTTCCAATGTAAGAATGGAGGTAGAAAAGGGGCGAATTCCGCTGCTGGAGGAGACAGTGAGGGTATGTGGTCTTTTTAATATTGATCCCCTGGGACTTCTGGCCTCAGGTTGCCTGATACTAATTATCCCTCCTTCGGAGGAGGAAGAATTATCTTGCCTTTACCAAAAGGAGGGGATAAGCTGGGCTAAAATTGGACGGGTAGTTAGGGGTTTTAGAGGGGCAGTCTTAAGGGACGGGAAAAGAGTAAGGGAAATATCCGGCCCCTTTACCGATGAGCTGTATAAGATTTGAAAATGGGGAGAGTCACCATTTTCTTGACGTATAGGAATTTATAAATTATCCCCGGGCGACTGAAGTCGCCCCTACCCTCGTGACGCTTCGCGGATTGCCGCGTCGCTGCGCTCCTCGCAATGACGGAAGAGGGTAGGGGAGGTTTTAACCTCCCATTTTTTAGAAAGGAGGGTATGATGGCAAAAGTGGGAATAATCTATTATTCACGGGACGGTAATACCCGGAAGATGGCCCATTTGGTGGCTGAGGGAGTGAGAGGAGAAGGTCTGGAGGTAGTGGTCAAGCGGGTAGAGGATACCAATATTGATGATTTGCTCAAGTGGGAGGGTATCATTGCCGGGTCACCCACTTACTACGGAGGACCGGCGGCTCCTTTAAAGGATTTCTTTGATCGTTCCGTAAAATATCACGGCCAACTGGAAGGAAAAATAGGAGGGGCTTTTACCTCTTCAGCCAACATTGGTGGAGGCAACGAAACCACCATACTATCTATTCTTCAGATGATGCTGATCCATGGTATGATTATCCGGGGAACTTCTCGGGGAGACCATTATGGCCCGGTGAGTATTGAATCTCCTGAGGAAAGAGCTAAAAAGGGATGTGAGGAACTGGGAGCCCGAGTAGCCCGACTGGTAAAGAGGTTAAGTGAGTGATAGTCATTCCGGCCATTGATTTGAAAAATGGTAAGTGTGTGCGGCTCTGGCAGGGCAAAGAGGAAGAGGAGAAAGTTTATTTTTCTGACCCGGTTTCCGTGGCTAAAATGTGGGAGGACGAAGGGGCTGAGCGACTACACATTATTGATCTGGACGGAGCTTTTCAGGGTGCTCCGGTTAACTTAGGCATTGCCGAAAAAATTGCCGGCCGAAGCAACTTAATTCTGGAATTTGGCGGGGGCCTTCGCAGTTTTGCTGTTTTGAAGCAGGTTTTCGATAGTGGGATCAATTTTGCCGTGATAGGAAGTAAAGCTCTTTCTTCTGAGTTTGTGGAGATGGCCTGCCAGGAATACCCGGAGAGAATTTTGGCCGCTATTGATTCCCGGGAAGGTAGAGTATCCATAGAAGGATGGCAAAAACAAACCCTTCTAACTCCTACGGAATTAGCCGACAATTTGTTTGAGCTGGGAATAAGGACGGTGATCTTTACGGATATCAAAAAAGATGGGACGCTAACCGGGGTAGATATTGAGGTGATAAGTAACTTTGTGAATAAGGTGAAGCAGGAAGTGATTGTAGCCGGGGGGGTCTCGTCTCTAAAAGATTTGGGGAAAATAGCTGACCTGGGCAGGGTAGGGATTTTGGGAGTGATTATTGGTAAGGCCCTTTATGAAGGACGTATACAGTTAAAAGAGGCTCTCGGTGAGATCTGACCCCATGAAACAGGAGAAATTATGGAATTTATCAAAGAGTTGGCTTTTGATGCTGGAGGACTGATTCCAACTATAATTCAAGATGCTTCCAACGGAGAGATTTTGATGCTGGCCTGGATGAATGAACAGTCACTTCAACAGACGCTAAAAACAGGAAAAACTCACTTTTGGAGCCGCTCTCGAAAGAAACTCTGGCTTAAGGGGGAGCATTCCGGGCATTTTCAAACAGTCAAGGAAATCTACCTTGATTGTGATGGCGATACTCTTCTCATTAAGGTAGAGCAGAAGGGAGGAGCCTGTCACACTGGATACCGGTCTTGCTTTTATAGAAAAGTGGAGGAAGAGGGGAAATTAGTTATCCGGGGAGAGAAAGTTTTTGAACCCCACCAGGTGTATTGAGACCTGACCCCATTTTCTAAGAAGATGAGAGGAAGTAATGAAAGAATGGACCTCCCGAGGAAGAGTTTTTACGGCCATTACCCATAAGGAGCCGGATCGTGTTCCTATTATTTTTGGGGCCACTCTTTCTACCGACATATTGGAATGTCCGCCGAAAGGCAAAAATTATACCAAACTCTGTGAGTATTTGGGAATAAAAGATTATCAGGAACCAGAGCTTTTCTTTGCCTTCAATTCGGTGATGAATACTGATGAGAGGGTAAGGCAAAGATTTCACTCTGACTTCAGAAGGATAGACCCTAATCCTCCCCAAGTGATGGTGGAAAATGATGGGACAAAAACCGTTTTGGGAGTATACTGCGGTTTAAGAGTGAAAAAAATAGGTTATTTCGATGACATATTTGATTTCCCCCTGAGGAACTGTACTACTAAGAAGGACATCCAGGCCTATCCTTACTGGCCCTCCTCTAATGATTTCTCTCAACTTTCGCTAAGTAAAGTAGAGAAAGCCAAAAATCTAAAGCAAAACACAGATTATGTTATCGTGGTGGACAATCTTCTCATTTTCCCTTTTCTAATCTATGCCTTGCTAAGTGGATGGGATAAATTTTT
>DAOVGF010000059.1 GCA_030672545.1 Candidatus Aerophobota bacterium | reverse complement strand
AGGATCTCTCTTACCAGAGGCATTTCCAGTCCATCGAAGCCAAGTAGCTTAGCCCGATCAAAAAGACGTAGATGGCGCCGATCAAACGTAGCCTCCCAAATCAGAGCAAATATTCCACACTTAGCCATCAGCTTACCTCCTTGTGATTCAGAGATCTTGCTACTAAAATGATGTTTGGGAAAACACTCCCGGCCTTAGGCACAAATCTAATAGATATACCCAATGGAAAAAAAGTCAAGCGCATCGCATCAAATCAGGAGTTCCCCCAAAATTTCAGGCTACTTTTCCTGAAATAATGATATAATCAGATATATAGTTTTTGGATAAGTGGAATAGGTAAATTAATGCTGGATAGATGTATTTTGGGGTATAATTCTGGGGAAACTCCTGTGCTTAGAGTTTTGAAAAAAGACACCAGCGTTATCTACCGGTGGAAACTGTTAACAAAGATAAGAAGATTGACACCAGTTTCCGCGAAGGATGGAAGGCTTGTCAGGTGGTCGATGCCGTGTTAAAATCAGACAGAGAAAGGAGATGGACAACTGTACAATAAAGACACTTATTGTGGGAAAATCAAAATTCGTAAAGGAGAAGAGGATAAAAATAGGAGTTTTTTTCAGTTCTGTTTGCGGACAAAAGTCTGGATGAGGCTCTGGATATTATCAAAGTTGTTGATCGCAGTACTTCCAGAATACTGGTTTCTTTTCTTGCGCATACTGTGCTGGATGGTGAACCATAAGAAAGTGGTTACGATAATGCTACCTGCGAGAGCTTCATGAAAACCTTAAAAGATGAGGAGGTCTATCTTTGGAAATACAAAACATTAGAGGATGCCCAGAGAAGAATTTGCCATTTCATCAAAGATGTGTATAATGAGAAATGACTTCACTCATCATTGGGTTATCGCCTACCCAATGAGTTTGAGGAGCTACTTATGGATAAGCAAAAAACCAATTGTACCCAATCAGATCACTCTAACCTAATTTGTCCAACCACAGGAATGCACCCCAAAGAATAGACTACTGGATAGGCCGGTTTTCTCAAGGAAAAAGCTAAAAACAAGCCCGGAAGGAGAAGATGATGGCTAAATGTGGTGCCTGGTGTCTTCTATGGGGCTCAACCTTTGATAGGAATTCCGAACCTGCCTTAGTCCTTTGTGAGATAGGTTAGTTCTTTCTCATAATCATCAGTACTTTTTGTTGACAACTAAATTTTGATTAGACCCATGCCAGTCAAAGAAGCAATCAGAAGGTAAAAGCTGGAAATAAAGGGCCAGGAGGGAGGTGAAAAACAGTTAGCCCACTTCAGCTTGGAAATAGAAGTTACCCAGGAAGAAGCATGAGATAATCAATATTTCTCTCTGGGAACTTCAAGGGGAAATTGAACCATGTCTGAAAGAAGGAGTTCACCCATGCGTAAAAAGCTGATTTTGGTGTTTTTGACGGTTTTTTGTTTCCTCATTCCAATGGCGCTTTTGGCAAGTGGCGGAAGCGTAGATTTCAAAGGAAGAACCTTGAGTATACTTGTCAATGATACACACGTACAGGTAGTCGATGCCTGGAAACCTCTGTGGGAGCGAGAAACCGGTGGAAGGATAAACGTCATTCTGGTTCCCTATGTGGGTTTGGGTGACAAGATGTGGATTGAGTTCAGAACCAAGACCGGTACCTTCGATACCGCTGCTATCCCGTCCACCTGGTTAGGAGATGTTGCTGGTGGCGGTCATGTTGTGAAGTTGGATCCCTTATTTGAGAAATACGGCTACCCTGACTGGGATGATATTCTACCGGCAATTCAGACCATCTGTAAATGGGCAGGCGAAACAGTGGCTTTCCCATACGATGGAGATTGTCATATGACCTACTATCGTAAAGATGCCCTCGAGGTTCCTGAATACCAGCAGAAATTCAGGCAGAAGTACGGTTATGATTATCATATGCCGCCCAAGGACTGGGATGAGGTTCGGGACATATCAGAGTTCTTCGATAGATGGGACTGGGATAAGGATGGAGAAATCAACTACGGGGTTGCTTTTATCGCTCAGCAGAAGACGCAGGCCCAGTGGGAGGTTCTCAACATTATTGCTCAGTACGCCACCAAGGCTGGACCACCCACTAATACGACTTCAAACATCTTCTTCAACACCGACACTATGGAGCCACTCTGCAATACTCCTGGCTGGATCGAAGCCTTTAGAACAATTCAGGAGCTTACAGAATTCGCGCCTCCGGGCCTTTTGGGATATGGATACTCTGAGTTTCGGTATGCTTACGTTTCCGGCCTCGCAGGTTTGGGGTTTGACTGGGGAGATGTGGGAATTATGGAGCAGTATCCCGATGAGTACGGCTCTAAGGTGAAGGGAAAGCTTGGGTACGGACCTCTTCCTGGTGCGAAGAAGTACTGGGACCACCTAAACGAGAAATGGGTTTACGAGGACCACCAGGTTAATTTCCTCAACTTTGGAGGATGGGTCTGGATAATTCCCAAATCAGCCAAGAATGTGGATATGGCCTACAACTGGGTAGTTTACATTACAAACCCTGAGCGCAGTCTGCTCGATGCCTGCGGTATCCACGGCTATACCGGTGTTAACCCATTCCGTAAGTCTCACTTTGATCCAGCGGTCATCGGGCTCTGGGAGAGAGGAGGTTGGGACTCTAACGCGGTGATAGGTTATCAGAAGGCCATCATGGACATCCTAACGGATCCGTATGCAGTAACTGACCTGAGGATACCTGGGGGCGAAAGATACTACGATGCCCTTGATTATCATCTCGCTGAAGTATTAGCAGGAATAACAACTCCAGAGAAGGCCTGCGCTGCTCTCTATGATGATTGGGTAAGGATTACGAATGAATATGGTAAAGAAAGCCAGAAGCGCTACTATCGACAATCTCTCGGTCTGAAATAGGAGAGAAGGACGCTTCAAGAATTCCTTTCCCTGGTCCCGGATCTTCCGGGACCAGGGAAATTAACACTCGGAGAAAAACCGAAGGTGAAACTGAAATATGCTGATCATAAAGACGTAATCAAGTGGGCTTTTCTTTTACCCTGTCTTGGCTATCTTGTTTTAATGGCCATCTTTCCCCTCGTTTGGTCACTTTCCCTGTCTTTCACCCGCTGGTTGGGCACGATAATGGAAAAGCCTCAATGGACGGGGTTGACTAATTTTCGGAATATCCTGTTCGAAGACCCCAGGTTTTGGAAAGCTCTTTGGTTTACGGTTCGTTTCGTCTCTCTGGCGGTAACATTTCAGTTGGGCATCGGTCTTGGAATGGCTTATCTTCTCCGCAATAATTTTCGGGGGCGAAGTTTTCTTCGAGTTCTCTTTCTTGTCCCAATGGCATGCCCTCCCATAGCAGTAGCTTTCCTGTGGAAAATGATGCTTCATCCTGACATCGGAGTCATAAATTCTGCCCTACAAATGGTCGGGCTCCCCAAGGTAAGGTGGACCACATCTGTTCTGGTAGCGCCCTTTACTATTGTAATGGTTGATGTTTGGGAGTGGACACCCTTTATGTTTCTGGCACTTTTAGCTGCCTTTGAGGCTCTACCGGTTGAACTCGATGATGCTGCAGCTATAGATGGTGCTTCGAACTTCCAGATTTTTCGAAATATTACTATTCCTTTAATTGCACCAGTTATTGTAACTATTGTACTTATTAGGGTTATTGATGCCTTTAAGCTTTTTGAGCTTGTCTTCGGTATTACCAGTTGTGGGCCGGCGAATGCCACAGAATCTCTTTCATATTATGTATATCTTACAGGAATAAAGTGGTTTGACCTGGGAAAAGGAGCGGCCATGTCCTGGGTCTTTCTCCTCATCGTGTTAGGAATATCGCTTGTGTTATTCCGTTTTAGGAAGACTGTTTAGAGTCACCCGTGAGAACAAAAGAAGTCAGCATAGAAGGCTTAGACGCCTACGGAGGATAGAGTTGGGAATACAAAAAAGATCTCTGGGTGGATGGATCGTTTTATGGATCATAATAGCCATCTTCGCAGTTTGGACCATATTCCCCATCTTCTGGGCGGTAGTTACCTCCTTCAAATATACAGGAGATGCTTATGAACCAACTTTCATTCCCTGGATACAGTTCAAACCTACTTTGCAGGGTTGGCATTTCGTATTCATAACTGCGGGAGAACGAACTCTCAGATCTCTAAGAAACTCTATCGTTATTGCTTCTTGTTCGAGTGCCATAGTCCTGTTACTTGGAGCCCTGGCAGGTTACTCGCTGGCTCGGTTCGTATTCAGGACCTGGAAGAATAAGGATATTGCCATCTGGATTCTTTCCAATCGAATGTTCCCTCCGGTGGCAGTGCTGATTCCTTATTTTCTCCTGATGAGAACCTTGAGACTTTTGGACAGCCCTCTTGCCATTATCCTGGCCCATACCGTTTTGAATCTCCCTCTTGGTGTATGGCTAATGATGGATTTCTTCCGGGACCTCCCTCGGGATTTGGAAGATGCGGCCTTCATAGACGGTTGTTCACATTTGGGAGCCTTCTTTCGGATTGCCCTTCCCTTAGCAGCTCCAGGTTTGGTTGCCGTTTATGTTCTCTCCTTTATCTTTTCTTGGAATGAATTCATTTTCGTTTTGGTGCTCGGTTTTAATCGGGCAATTACCATTCCCATTGTTATCGCAGGAGCTTTAACCACCAAGGGTCTTGAATTCTGGAAGGTAGCCTCTATGTCCCTCATAGGTGTTATCCCCGTAGTGATTTTAGCAACCTTTGTATCAAAATATCTCGTTCGAGGACTTACCCTCGGTGCAGTCAAAGGATAGATTTGGTAGTTGCCGGAGTGTCAGGGGCCGGCTCTTCCGGAGTATATTGTGGTACCTCCACAACTCTCGTTTTCCCTCCAAAATGAGGTCAGAGTATTGACAAAGTTCTATTATTTGAAAAGATAGTTAAGGAAATACTCACAGAACTTCTCCGGAAAATTAAGGAATTTTCTAAGAGAGTAATAAATTCACCTAAGGAGAGGAAAAGTGGAAATTATCACAAAATTTGTGGAAGATATTCCCCTTCTCTTTTTGAAAGGTCGACTGGACGCACTGGGAGCCAGAAACCTGGAGAATGAACTTGCCCCAGTTATCACCCAAAAACAAAAAACTCTGATAATCGATTTTGAGCAAGTGGATTACTTAAGTAGCGCCGGCATCAGAACTCTTCTTTCCCTGCATAAAAGGTTACAAAAAGAAGGAGGGTGCCTAAAATTAACTTCTTTATCCTCCCTCCCCTTGGAGGTTCTGGAAATGGCCGGGTTCACCAATTTATTCAGTATTAAATCCAACCCGAGAGAGGCTCTAAGGGATTTGGCGGAAATAACTGAAAAAGAGAAAATCATTTCTCAATGGGAAAAATTGCCCAGATACAGGCGAGATAAGGGAATCTATACTTTCCTTCCGGGAAAAGATGGCGTCAGCCGACTGGAGTTATCCGGACATATCTCCGATATTCTACACGCTCGATGCCATCAGGAAGATCTACTTTCGAAATCATTTTCGGTAAATGAGTATTCCTTAGGCATAGGGGCACTGGGAAAGGGTACCCAGGATTGCCTTGAGGTAATAGGAGAAATGGTTGGTCTGGGGAGCATTATTGCCTGGCTTCCTATCGCCAATCCTGAAGCTCCGGATTTTCTCACCCTCGCCAAGAGCCAGGAAAAGGTTGATGGGTATGTCCTTTTTGATGTGGCTTTAAAAGGAGAATTCAACCAGTTAGTGGCGGTGGAAGCAGAGGATAAAAATAAGGGAATCCAAATAAGCAGCTTGTACCGGAGCCTTTTTCAGATTTGTCGGGAACACCAGCCTAATTTCAAGGGTGTTCTCGGACTGGTGATGTTAACCAAAGTACTAAAGCTCTACTCCGGAGGGATCAAAGAGTGCCCGATTAGCCGGAACGCTTTACCCAGAAAGGCCAACAGCCAGGATAAGCGATGGACAGAAAATCTTTCACCAGACAAACCTCAATATGACGATGTAACTGCTTTAACCGTGGGAGTAGGGGTAGACCTGACCGTTGATTTATCTCATTATGATTTCGATGCCCTTGACTCTCTCTTTTATCTTCATCCCCTGCACACTAAAAACCGGGGGCAGCTCCTTCACCATCACGGGATAATCTTTCCTCCCCGGGACTTTTCCTTGAAGAATATTAACCTGAGAGAAGAGATTTTCCAAATTGTCCAACAGGAAAAGTTTTTAGATGTGAGACACCTCCTGGACACAACCACCATAAGAAAGGCTCTAATAGGGCTATTCTTTATCCAGAAGATTGAGAGAAAAAAAGAAAAGTATCTCACCATTAAGATGGAGGGCAAAGAGCCACCATTGAGCCAGAGGCATTCTCTGATTACTCGAAAATTATTTTCCGACTGTGGCCAGATAAAGCTTTATCCCCTGGGAGGTAGTTTCAGTGGTTCCCGAGTTTTCCGGATAATTAGTTGGGATGAGCAAGGGAAAAAACAGATACCTCTGGTGATGAAAATTGGGAGTTTGAAAGATGTACAAAGTGAAATAAATGCCTTCGAAAAACACGTCAAGAAATTCATCTTAAACAATGCTACCAATCTGGTTGACTGGATTATTCAAGGAGACGAGGGGGGGTTGGTTTACAACTTTGTGGGCCTGGCCGGGCCAGATGATGAGATTTTCTCTTTTGATGACTTTTACCGTTCCCACTCTATTGAGGAAATTCTTCCTGTTCTGGACGTACTTTTCCGCCACATTTTGAAACTCTGGTATCGACAGCCTATCTACAAAGACTTGGCTCTTTATCGGGAATACAATTTCTCAAAAAAAACACCCGTTATTGCTGACTGCATGCGAAAGGAGTTTTCCCTTGATGATAGCCAGAGGCGGATGAGCTTCCCCGAACTTGACCGAGAGTTCCTCAATCCCCTTTACGTAGTCAAATACCGCTTTCCCGAGAGATTAAATGAGGAATTACCCTCCTACCAGGCTATTGTCCACGGAGACCTTAATCTGAGAAATATCTTAATGGATAATAAAAATAATGTCTGGATCATAGATTTCAGCGAAACTCACCAAGGACACATCTTAAAAGACCTAGCCAAACTGGAGGCTTCAGTTAAATTTGAAAGTTTCAATTTAACTGGATGGGACGAATTAGAGGAGATGCTCGAATTTGAAGAAGCCATCTTGAAACCAGAAAAATTCGAGGAGATTCCTCAAATTACCCTTTCCTCAAAGAATCCCTGGCTAAAAAAGATTTATCGAACTATCCAAAAAATCCGCCAGTTCGCCAATATAGTTACTCTCCTGGAAGAGGATATCTCTCAATACTATCTGGCCTTACTATATTTTACTCTTCAGATACTTCGCTTCCCGCAACTCTCCAAGTTCAATAGAATGTATGCCTTGCTTTCCGCTTCCTTAATCTGCGAGAAACTTCAATGAAAAGTATCAGACCGAAAGCGGATAAGTCCCATATTTCTTTACGGCCTGGACCATAGTCCAGAAATTATCAAGTGATACTCCACTGTGAATGCAATTACTGGAATTAAATACGTGGCCTCCTCCGGGAGAGACCATCCTGAGTATATTCTTTACTTCCTC
>DAOVGF010000073.1 GCA_030672545.1 Candidatus Aerophobota bacterium | reverse complement strand
CAGGCCGCCGTGGAATTAGAAATGATCTCCCGGAAAGGAGAGGAAGGAGTTTATTCCTTCGACATCTTGGAATTACCCAATAAACTAATTATTGATCCTGACCCGATGATTATTGACATTGTCTCAGATCTTGATAAAAAGGTAAGCAAAGAAATTATCTCGGCCCGTTTTCACAATACCATTGCCCATATGATTTTGAAAGTCTCCAGGAAAATTCGGGATAGAACCGGACTTAGGAAAGTAGCCTTAAGCGGGGGAGTTTTCCAAAATATTTATCTCTTGGAAAAGGTCTGTCCCTGGTTAAAAAAAGAGAGATTCCAGGTATATCTCCATTCGCGGGTACCGGCTAACGACGGAGGTATTTCTCTTGGACAGGCTCTAATAGCTCATTTCAGGAAAGAGAAATAAATGTGCTTGGCTGTACCAGTAAAGATAATCTCCATCGAAGATAAGATGGGCTTGGCTCAGGTAGGAGAAGTGAAAAGAAAGATCTCCCTAATTCTCCTTGATGAGGTAGCCACGGGGGATTGGGTTCTCCTGCATGCCGGATTTGCTATCAGTAAAATCAAGGAAAAGGAAGCTCAGGAAATTATCTCACTTTTCCAGCAAATGGGAGGCCCATAAGGTTGCGGCTACCTTTGTGAAATTTAAACTATTACATCTAAATTACATCTAACTATGAGATTGGTAAATGAAATACGCCGGTGAATTCCGGGAACGACAAGCTGCTGAACAACTAAGCGGAAAGATTCACCACCTGATGGACCATATCGGCCGGAAAATAACCTTGATGGAAGTGTGTGGGACTCACACCATGGTTATTTTTCGATACGGTATCCGCCAGCTTCTACCGGATAAATTGCAGCTTCTTTCTGGTCCGGGATGTCCAGTTTGTGTAACTCCCAATCTCTATCTGGATAAAGCAATTATCTACTCCTCTAAGAACAATGTTATCATAACTACCTTTGGAGATATGCTCCGGGTCCCTGGCTCAAAATCTTCTCTGGCCGACGAATCTTCCCGGGGAGCCCAAATAAAAGTAGTTTATTCAAGTTTAGAATCTCTTAGAATAGCCGAGGATAATCCAGAGAAAGAAATAATATTTTTGGCTGTCGGCTTTGAAACCACCGCCCCCACCATAGCTGCATCTATCTTAATGGCTAAGGAAAGAAATCTTTCCAATTATTTCGTACTTTGTGCTCATAAGTTAATACCTCCAGCCATGCAAGCTCTAATAGAAATGGGGGAACTGAAAGTTGATGGTTTTCTTTGTCCCGGACACGTAAGCACCATAATTGGGAGCGAGGTTTATCAATTTCTCTGCCAGGATTACGGAATTCCCTGTGTAGTGGCGGGATTTGAACCTCTGGATGTTCTTCAGACAATTTACCTGCTTCTCTCACAGATCAAAGCCGGACAGGCTAAAGTAGAAAATGAGTATGAGAGAGTAGTCTCTCCCCAGGGGAATCTTAGAGCTCTTGAGCTTATGGAACAAGTCTTTGAGACGGCCGATTCCTCCTGGCGAGGTCTGGGCAAGATTAAAAATAGTGGCTTGAGAATCAGAGATACTTACGCTCAGTTTGATATTGAAAGAAAATGGCCTCTGGAGATGGAAGAAGAAACGCCAAATCCTAAGTGTATCTGTGGAGAAATTTTGCGCGGGCTTAAGACACCCCCGGATTGTTCTCTGTTTGGTAAAACATGTCGTCCAGGTCACCCGGTCGGTCCCTGTATGGTCTCTCAAGAGGGTACCTGTGCCGCCTATTACCGTTATGGACAGTCGCTACCGTCTAAGGTCTTACAGTCTTAGAGTCGTTGCGTCTATGAAATTCATTGCACAAGAGAAGGACAGAGTATAAAGAGTATCGCCGGAATAAAGGAGAATTTCTCTCAAAGGAGATAGAGACTCTCAATGCAAAAGAAAATTATGATGGGTCATGGAAGCGGGGGAGAACTAACCCACCGGTTAATCAAGGAAATATTCTTGAAAAACTTTGATAATGAGATACTGGCTGAACTGAAGGATTCGGCTGTCTTTGACTATCAACAGGCCCGCTGGGCTTTTACCACTGATTCCTACGTCATTAAACCTTTGTTCTTCCCGGGGGGAGATGTCGGTAAATTAGCTATTTGTGGAACAATCAACGACCTGGCGGTAGTGGGAGCAAAACCTCTTTATGTTTCCTGCGGCCTTGTTATCGAAGAAGGTCTGGAAATATCTTTATTAAAAAAAATCATTGGTTCTATGAAAAAAGCCGCCCAGGAAGCGGAAGTGAAAGTAATCACCGGTGATACTAAGGTGGTTGAATTCACCGGTTTCGGAGGTCTATTTATTAACACCAGCGGAATTGGAGTTGTCCCCCAAGAGGTAAAGCTGTCCATTGAACGCATCAGGGTGGGAGATAGAATCATTATTAACGGAACCCTGGGAGATCACACTATTGCCATAATTTCTCAGCGGAAGGAATTTGATTTTCAAACAAATTTACCAAGTGACTGCGCCTCTCTTTATCCTCTCATCGCCCGGACTATGCGGATCTCCACTGGAATAAAAGTGATGCGAGACGTAACCCGGGGAGGCCTAGCTACTATTGCCCACGAACTTGTTTCCAAAAATAACTTCGGAGTAGAGTTATGGGAGGAAGCCATTCCTATAAAAAAGGAAGTGGAGGCTATCACTGAAATCCTGGGTCTGGACCCTCTCTACTTGGCTAACGAAGGAAAAGTTCTCTTTGTGGTCAAGAAGGAAGAATCAGATAAGATTTTACAAGCTCTTCATGGACATCCTCTGGGAAAAGAGGCCTGTATAATCGGAAAAATAGTGCCAACTCCGGCAGGAAAGGTGTATCTGCGCACCTCTATTGGAACCAGACGTCTTCTTGACCTCCTTTCAGGAGATCAGTTACCCAGAATTTGCTAAATCCTAGGCATCGAGAGTAAAGAAATGCCCCAATTTAAAGTTCCTGATGTTGCTATACAGCGTCTCTCAATTTATTTGAGGGCTCTAAGAAAACTGGAGGAAAATAGGATTCTCTCCTCTCTGAAGCTGGCCGAGCTAATAGGAACATCCGATGGTCAGGTACGTAAAGACCTGGCTTATTTTGGAGAATTTGGGATTCCCGGCCAGGGCTATCAGGTAAAAAAACTTCGCCGAGAGATTACTCGAATTCTCGGGTTGGACAGGACTTGGAAAGTAGCTCTGGCGGGAGTAGGAAAATTAGGATCCGCCCTCTTGGTCTATCCTGGATTAAGAGAGTCAGGATTTCCGATAAGAGTACTCTTTGACAACGACCCGGCCAAAATTGGGAAAGTTCGTGAGGGATTAAGAATCCAGAGCTCGGAAACAATTCCCCAGGTTGTTTCTCAAGAGGAAATCAAAATAGGGATTATCACCACTCCCGCCGAGGCGGCTCAGAAAGTGACCAACCAGCTCATTAAAGGAGGAGTTAGAGGAATTCTCAATTTTGCCCCGACCATAATCGTTCATCCTTCGGAACTAAAGTTGAAAAACGTGGACCTGAGTACCAATCTGGAAACCCTTTCCTACTTCCTCAAGTAACTGACTACCCTGAGGATTTTACCAACCCAGGGTGAAAAACAGAG
>DAOVGF010000090.1 GCA_030672545.1 Candidatus Aerophobota bacterium | reverse complement strand
CTGGCCGGTATTCCTCTGCGACGAGTGGGTCAACCGGAAGAGATAGCCAAAGCGGTTACCTTCTTTGCTTCCCTGGACAGCAGCTACATTACCGGTCAGACTATCAACGTGGACGGTGGCATGGAAAGCCATTAGGTTGCGCACAAGATAAGGTAGTGGCAAGTTTTAACTTGCCCAAAGAGGTTGGGGTAGCCGCAGCTTTTAAGCTGCGCAAATAAACGCAGGCTAAAGCCTGCGGCTACCAATTGTAAAAAGACCAAAAAGTTTTGACACTACGGAACAAACCCCAAGGACAAAATAATGAACAGCGATAGATTGGAACAATCCCATAAGCTATTCGAGCTGGCTAAAAGCTTAATGCCGGGCGGAGTGCAAAAAGCCCGCCGCCCCAGTAACTTTAGCCAGAATTACCCTGTTTTTATGGAACGAGGTAAGGGTGCCCATATTTATGATGTTGATGGAAACGAGTACATAGATTGGTTACTCTCTTACGGGCCCATTGTTTTAGGTCATTGTTATCCTAAGGTTGATCAGGCGGTAATAGTCGAAATTAATAAGGGGTTTCTTTTTGATCTCACGCCTCCCCTGCAACTGACGCTGGCCCAGAAACTCATTGATCTCATTCCCTGCGCAGAAAAGGTGTTATTTGTTAATACTGGTTCGGGAGCTACTTCAGCGGCGGTAAGAATTGCCAGGATCTATACAGGCCGGAGCATGGTAGTACGTTGGGGATACCATGGATGGCACGATTGGTCCTGCCCCAGTCAAGCGGGTATTCCCAGAAGTACGCTCCGGGATGTGTTAACATTTAGTTACAATGATTTGGACTCGTTGGAGAATGTGCTGGAGGAGAACGGAGGTAAGGTTGCCTGCATTATTATGATGCCCCTGGAAATTGAGCTACCAAAACCCGGATTTCTGGAGGGTGTAAGGGAGCTGGCCAATGCTTACGGGGTAGTATTGATTTTTGATGAAGTACGATCATGGCCAAGGATGAGTTTAGGAGGAGCACAAGAATATTATGGGATAACCCCCGATATGACTACTCTTTCCAAGGGGATTGCTAATGGTTACCCCATTAGTGCGGTGGTAGGAAAAGAGGAGATAATGGCGGTAGCTGAGAAAAGCACCATTTCCGCTACCTATTTTCCCAGTACTCTGGGATTGGCCGCGGCTCTAACCACCATTAAGGAATTGGAAGATACCCAGGCCATAGATCATCTGTGGCGGATGGGAAAACAGCTTGGCGACGGACTGAAGGATATCATTGAGGGCAAAAGAGTGAAGGCGGAAATCCTTGGTCTACCTATAATGCCCTTTTTGATTTTCGGAAGAAAAGCTGATTACGACAAGGTGTGGTATGAGAGGATATATCAAGGAGGAGACCCGGGCACGAAAGAGGATAAGCGTTTGATGAACTCATTCTATGATGAAACCATCAAGAGGGGAGTATTCTTTCATCCGAGACATCATTGGTTTACTTGCTTGTCCCACACCGAGGACGATGTAAGAAAGACTCTCCAGGTTACGGAGGAAGCCTTGGATATTGCGAAGAAAAGGATTTAACCTCCGTCTCTTGCCCTTGTTTAGTCCAACTCCCCGAAGGGGTAACGGAAACAGGTCTGAATAAGGGTATTTATTTTTTGTTATACTCTACAAATTTCTGTATCCCTGGTTAGATTAACAAGAGAAAAATTAAATACCTTCCGGAGTACATTTTTTTAAAAATTCTTCTTTTGCATCCCTAAGATTATCTTGTCTCCTGTAGAAAATCGACTTGACATTTGCCTCCTATTTATGGCAGTATAGTGAGTAGAAGAGGGAAGACTCAGAATGACTAATTCTGGTATGAGGAGAAGAAACACTAATATAAACCAGTAATGAGGTGATATATGTCTGAGAAGTTCCCGAATTCATTGGGAGGGAAATATCTTAAAGAAGTTCTTTTTACTGAACTGGAGGTGAAAAAAAGATTGGGAGAGATGGTTTTTGAGATTGCCCGGGATTGTCGGGGAGAAGAGGTAGTTATTGTGGGCATCCTCAAAGGCAGTTTTATGTTTCTCTCCGATCTGGTAAAATTTCTGTATATCCAGGATATTCATCCTTACATTGACTTCATGGTACTTTCCAGCTATGCTTCTTCCACTAAATCTTCAGGAAAAGTAAAGTTGGACCGAGATATCACCACCCCCTTAGGAGGAAAGTGGGTTCTCTTAATTGATGACATCCTGGATACAGGGCGCACTTTATCCTTCGCCAAAACTTATCTTTACCAGTCCGACCCGAAGGAAATAAAAACCTGCGTCTTTTTAGATAAGCCTTCAAGGAGAATAGCTAATATTGAGGCAGACTACCACTGTTTTGAAATAGAGGATAAGTTTGTGGTAGGTTATGGACTTGACTGGAACAATCGCTTCCGCAATCTACCCTATGTGGCGGTAATCGATGAGTCAAAACTACCTGCTGAGTAGAGTAAAGGGGCAGGATTATTCTTAGAGTAAGCTACTGGTCTATAATTAAAGGGGAAGAGAGCTATGGATATAAGTAAGATGATTGAATTAGCCCGAGGAGACAAGAAAGTTGATTTAGTTCTAAAAAACGCCCGACTGATTAATGTTTTCTCGGGAGATATTCATCTGACTAATGTAGCGGTACACCAAGACAGAATTATTGGTATGGGTGACTATCAGGCTAAGGAACAAATTGACCTAAAAGGAAAATATTTGGTCCCAGGTTTTATGGACGGTCATGTTCATTTGGAAAGCTCTATGGTTACCCCGGCTGAATTTGCCCGAGCGGTGGTTCCCCTGGGGACTACCTCAGTAATCATCGATCCTCACGAAATTGCTAACGTTATGGGTCTTGATGGCATCCGTTATATGCTGGAGGCCTCGCAGGGGTTACCTCTGGATGTCTATATAATGCTTCCTTCCTGTGTACCATCTACTCATATGGAGACCTCGGGAGCTGAACTGACCAGCTATGATTTGTCCTTATTAATGGGGAATGAACGTGTTTTGGGTCTGGCAGAGATGATGAATTTTCCTGGGGTAATCTCCGGGGATAAGCAAGTCCTGGACAAAATCAGAATAGCCCGAGAAAAAAGAATAGATGGACATGCTCCAGGTTTAGGGGGAAAAGGACTTTGCGCCTATATTGGGGCGGGTATAAGGTCAGATCACGAGTGCACCACTCTCGAGGAGGCTAAAGAAAAGTTAAGGTTGGGAATGTATATAATGGTTCGTCAGGGAACGGCCGCCAGAAACCTTGAGGATCTTTTACCCTTGATTAACTCAGAAAATTCCCGGAATTGTTTTTTTGTCACTGATGACCGTCATCCTCAGGATCTCTTGGAGGAAGGGCATATTAACTTCCTGGTGAAAAAAGCTGTTAAACTGGGTTTGGATCCCATAAAGGCTATACAAATGGCTACCATAAATACCGCCGAGTACTTTAGATTAGCGGATGTGGGAGGAATAGGCCCTGGATATAGAGCAGATATGGTAGTTCTAAAAGATTTGGAGAACTTTGAAGTAGAAAAGGTTTTTAAGCGGGGTAAGTTGGTTGCTCAAAATGGGAAGATTCTTCCGGGAAAGATTAGGAAGGAGAAGGTAACTATTAGAAGTTCTATGAATGTTGATTGGATGGGATTGAAGGGATTTGATATTCCGGCCCAGGAAGGAAAAGTGCTGGTAATAGAGGTAGTCCCGGGGCAAATCGTTACTAAGAAACTAGTAGTATCTCCCCGGGTGGAAAAAGGCCGGGTAGCAACTGATATTGAGAGGGATATTCTCAAATTGGCCGTGGTAGAAAGGCATATGGCCTCAGGAAATGTAGGAATTGGCCTGGTAAAAGGATTTGGACTAAAAGGGGGTGCTCTGGCTTCTTCGGTGGCTCATGATTCCCACAATATAGTGATAGTGGGGGCCAAAGATGAAGATATGATGACGGCGGCCATTGAAGTGGTAAGGATGAAGGGAGGGCAGGTGGTAGTTAAGGAAGACGAGGTAATCGCCTCTCTACCTCTGCCTCTAGCGGGGCTTATGACCGATGGTTCTTTGGAAGAGACTGAAGATAAGGTTAAACAGTTGAACCGGGCGGCTACGGATTTGGGTTGCCGTCTGAGGGATCCCTTTATGACCCTTTCTTTTCTTGCTCTGCCGGTTATTCCTGAACTGAAGCTGACGGATAAAGGGCTGGTTGACGTGGAGAAATTCCAAATAGTTTCCCTCTTTGTGAAGTCTGGTTAATCTCGTTCATCTGGTTCCTCTCGTTCATCTGGTTCCTCTGGTTCGTATAGTTCCTTTGGTTCATCCGGTTCGTCTGGTTAACCTTGAGGGATAGAAATTCATAAATTATCCCCGGGTGACTGGGATTGCCACGCCTGCCCTTGGTAGGCTCGCAATGACGTTCTCTTTCTGTCGTTGTCAGCGATAGTAGCCGAAGCTCAGAGCGAAGCGAAGAGGAAGCAATCTCGGGTTTTGGTTGGTTTTTTTGATGAAGATGATATTATTACGGAACAGTTTAATTAAAGGAGGCAGATTAGATGCAGATAACTCAAAGAAAAGAAGGAGAGGTTTACATTTTTTCCTTAGATGGGCGTTTTGATGCTCACTGTGCCGGAGAGGTAGAGGAAAAACTAAACTCAGCTATATCTGAGGGAAGCCGGAAATTACTTATTGATCTGGAGAAATGCGAGTATATCAGCAGTGCCGGACTAAGAGTTCTCTTGGCCGTGACTAAAAAACTGAATAAAAAGGGAGGGATGATTAAGCTTTGCTCTCTTCAGTCTTATGTGAAGGAAGTATTTGATGTAGCCGGATTTACTCAGATTCTTAAGGTTTACAATACTTGTCCGGAAGCAGTCCAGAGCTTCTGATAAATCATTCTCTTAACACTCAATTCTGTTTTAGTTTCGATATGGGAAGAGACGGCTAAGGAACAGTAGAGACCAACTTTCGGCGAAAGTAGAGAATCTGGGAAAGAGAAACGTACCAGAAAAGACTTATTTACCAAAGATGAGGAGCAGCAAGGGGGAAAGGTAATGAAAGTTTATTCAAGCTCGACCCAGAAGCGATACTTTTTGATTTCGATGTTGGCCCCCTCATTGATTCTACTGGCCTTCTTTAGCTTATATCCCTTTGTGGCTAATGTAAAAAATAGTCTGATGCATTATAATCTGACTGAGCCCTTTAACTACTACTTTGTGGGGGCTAACAATTACCTTCGTTTGCTTGGGGATAAGCTTTTTTGGCAGGCATTCCTGCGAACGCTCTATTTTGTTGTGGGCGCGGTGAGCCTTGAGTTTCTACTGGGTTTAGGAGTGGCTTATTTACTTAAAGATGACTTTCGGGGGAGAAATATATTTCGAGTAATTTATATTCTCCCTATGGGGGCTACTCCAATCGCCATTGCCTTTGTCTGGAAAATAATGCTAAATCCTTCTCTGGGTATTATTAACTATGTCCTGAGTTTGGTGGGAATTCACGGACTGGATTGGGTGGGAAACCCAACTAGTGTGATTCCCTCCCTGATTTTAGTTGATGCCTGGGTCTGGACTCCTTTCATGATGTTGATCTTGCTTGCCGGATTCTTGACTTTGGCCAAAGAGCCTTTCGAAGCGGCCGAAATAGAGGGTGCCTCGGCCTTCCAGAGTTTTTTTTACATTGCTCTTCCTTTACTAAAACCACTGATACTGGTGGCACTTCTTTTTAGAATTATTGATGCCTTCCGAACATTTGATATCATCTTCGTGATCACCGGAGGTGGTCCCGGACGTTACTCGGAAACACTCAATATAATGACCTACCTTCAAGGATTTAAATTTCTTCATATTTCGTACGCTTCGACTTTAGCAGTTTTGATGTTGATAATTTTAATTGTAATCTGTACCTTCATCAGCCAACTGCAAGGGATTAGGGAGACCTGATCCTTATGGGGATACATTAAGCAAATAATAAGATGCGAAAAGGAGGTGGAGAACAACCAGGAAGTGGCGTGTGGGAAGAAACTACCATCAAAGCAAGGAGGAATAACATGAATAACAGAAGAGGACATCGGTTGGTTCTATTAGCCTGCGCAGTTGTTTTGACCACTGGGTTAATGATACCTTCGCTGTATGCTGAGTCATACCTTGGAGCGAACATTGATTGGGAGCAGTTTTCCGGACAGCATGTTCGAATGATGATGAATAAACACTGGTTTACCGATGGACTTCAGCCACAAGTGGCCGAGTTTGAAAAGAATACCGGGGTCAAAGTAGTTTTTGACATTTATCCAGAAGAGGCCTTCTGGACCAAGTTAAAAGTTGAGTTGGCCGGAGGTCTTCCCACCGTTGATGGTTTCATGGTAGGAAGTCTGGATATGGGGTCATATACTGCTGCCGGATGGTTGGAGTCACTCAATAAGTTCTTTGAAAATCCCAAGCTAATTGATAAGGGATGGTATGATTTTGAGGATTTGTATCCTTCGGCCATCAGGGGAGGGACTAACCAGGGTCAACTACTGGTTATACCTATAGGAACTGAAGCAGAATTAATGTGTTATCGCAGAGACCTGTTCGCCGAGAACGGCATCACCATACCCCGTACCTACGAAGAACTATATGAGGCAGCCTTAAAACTTAAGACTGACCAGGTGGCCGGGTACGTCTCCCGGGGACTACGTGGTTTATCTATTGTCTGGGAGTGGACAGGGTATTTATTATCTCACGGTGGTCGATATTTCGACGCCAGCGGAATGCCGGCTTTCAATTCACCCCCGGGAGTTCAAGCATCTGATATGTATGGGAAAATGCTGCGAGATACCGGACCTGCGGGCGTCATCAGCTATGGATGGCCTGAAGTGCTGGCTGGTCTCCAGCAGGGTAAAGTAGCCATAGGTATTGAGGCCTCAGGGGCACTGCCGGCTCTGGAGGCGGAAGAGAGTACCATTGCGGGAAAAGTTGGTTATGCTCAAATACCAGCCGCTCCTGGACAGAAGGTTACTCCCAACTACTGGTTCTGGAATCTGGGGATGAATCCTCGTTCCCAAAGGAAAGATGCCACCTTTCTCTTTCTGATGTGGGCCACCAGTAAGCCCATACTACTGCGTATTGCTCGGGGCTCCGGAGTTTCCGCAGCCAGGTTGTCGGTATGGGAAGATCCCTTATTCTATAAAGCGCAGAATAAGGAATGGATTGATGCTTCGGTCGAAAGTTTTTCGCTGGTGGAAGCGGAGTTGGTTCCTTATCTCAATCCCAAGTACCCCGAAATTGCTGATGTTATTTCAGTTGAACTGCAGAATATTGTGCTGGGAGCGCCGGTCAAGAAATCCTTGGACGAAGCCGCTAAACAAATTACGGAAATGATGAGCCGATAGATTTCTGGAATTAATGATAAGCTTCTCCCCGCTGGACCAGATTGTCCGGCGGGGAGGGTTATTTGTCTTGAAAATACAAGTTTAAAGTTGATAACAAGAAAATGTATGAAAGATCTTGTAAGACCTGGAAGCACCTCATCCGGTGGGTATTATTATTGGTGTTTCTGGTATGGACGGTTTTTCCCATCTTCTGGATGCTAAGTATGTCACTTAAGGAAAAAACGGATATTCTTGCCATACCACCTAAGTGGTTTTTTCTCCCGGTTTTGCGCAATTACCTGGAGGTTTTCCAACGAGGAGAGTTTCTTCGGGGATTTTTTAATAGTGCGGTTATCGGAGTTTTCGCCACAGCTCTTTCTCTAATAGTGGGTGTTCCCGCCGCCTATGCTCTCTCACGTTTTAAGTTCAGGGGCCGGAATAACCTTCAATTTTGGGTATTAACTACCCGGATGATGCCGCCGGTGGTGGTTCTTATTCCTTATTTTCTCTTTTTTCGAAGTATCGGTTTACTGGATACTAAATTAGCGGTGATTATGATGCACACAATTATTGGTCTTCCCCTGGTTATCTGGGTTATGCGCGGATTCTTTTTGGAGATACCCGGCGCGCTGGAAGAGGCAGCCCTGGTGGATGGATGCACCTACTGGGGGGCCTTTATCCGGGTTATTCTGCCTACTTCACTCACCGGCATCGTGGCCGTGGGAATACTTTCCTTCATCTTTTCCTGGAATGAATTCTTGTCGGCCTTAGTGCTTACCGGGTATAGGGCGAAGACCGCCCCGGTGGCTGTATATAATTTCATATCTTTTCAGAATATTGCTTGGGGTCCCTTAACCGCCGCCGGAATCATCATTTTAATTCCCGTCATTGTTTTTGTAATTTTGGTTCATCGAAGCCTGGTTCGTGGTTTAACCTTTGGCGCAGTGAAAGGTTAATTCCGAGCTGGCTATTCATGAAAATCAGCAATAAGGAGGTATCGGTATGACCAGTAAGGAAAGAGTTCGGGAAACTCTGCTTCACCGAGAACCCGATCGGGTTCCTATTTTTGAACTTACCGTAGCTAACCCAATTTTGGAGGCGGTTTTGGGTAGAAAAATTGACGGAATAGTGACTGGAGAATCCAAGGCCGCCGCGCTCCGGGCCAATAGCAAAGGTACTGAGGCCCGGCGATCCCTGATCAAAAAGAACGTACTGGGTATGATAGAAGCCTACAAAAAAATCGGCTTTGATATGATCTGGATTCGTCCCACCGAGTATCTTACACCTGTAGAGATGTCTATGAATGATTTCATAACTCCCAATATGATCTTTGGGGTGACTATCGAGGAACTGGGCGGAAATACCTTCAAAATCGTGGATGAAGAACATGATTTCTGGTCAATTGAACAATATAGTGCTCAGTCAAATACCTGTCCCACTATCCATGATTGCATCAAAGAACGAGGTCTGGGCGAATTCAAGCGTTATATTAGCTGTATTGAAAAGTTGGATACATCAATGAATGAGTACCTGAAAGATGGATTACAGGGGCTTACTATGGCGGTTAAGCAGGGCAGAGAACAGGATCTGTTTATATGTGGCAATGCCGATATTTCCTTTCCCACCTTTTATCCCTGGATTGCTCTTTTCCTGGAACTTATGGTCAGCGACCCCCAACTGGTTCATCGGTATCTTGATGTTACCACCACCGGAATGTTGGAGTTGGTCAAGGCTCAATTGGAAATTGGGGTTGATGGAATCCTCGGAGCCAATGATTGGTGCTATAATGCGGGACCTCTGATGTCACCGGCCCATTTTAGAACGTTTCTGGCACCCTACTTAAAGAAAATTGTGGATGAGTGTCATAACTATGGTGTACCGTTCATTAAGCACTTGGACGGAAATGTCCAGCCCATCCTGGATATTTTAGTCAATGAGGTGGGAATTGATGGAATCCATAGCCTGGAGCCGGCAGCCGGAGTAGATATTGCTTGGGTAAAAAAGACTTACGGTGATAAAGTCACCCTCTTCGGAAATATTGACTGTGGCGAAGTTCTGACTTCAGCCCCTCAAGAAACCGTCGTTGAGGAAGTAAAGAATATACTCAGGATGGTCTCTCCCGGAGGAGGCCACGTATTTAATTCCAGTAATTGCATTCACAGTGGAGTATCACTTGATAATTTCTGGACTATGGTCCAGGCCGTAAAGAAATATGGGACTTATCCG
>DAOVGF010000096.1 GCA_030672545.1 Candidatus Aerophobota bacterium | reverse complement strand
GAGTCCTTCTTCCCTTCCTCACCAGATAATAGTGCTGGGACTACGTCTTCCCCGGATTCTTCTTTGTGTCCTGGTAGGCTCTTCCTTGGCCTGCGCTGGGGTAGTCATGCAGGGTCTATTTAAGAATCCTATGGCCAGTCCTTATGTAATAGGAGTTTCTTCCGGCTCCTCCTTTGGAGCGGCCCTGGCTATTTTCCTTTTTTCTGCTCTTTTTTCTGTTCCCCTACTGGCCTTTATTGTGGGATTGATGACGGTCTTGCTGGTGTATCGAATTTCTCAGCGAGAGGGAAGAGTAATGATGGAAACTCTTCTTCTGGCCGGAATTGCGGTGGGATTCTTCTTCTCGGCGCTTACCTCTTTTCTGATGTATCTCAGGGCCGAGAGCTTACACTTCCTGGTTTTCTGGATTATGGGGGGATTTTCCGGCCGAAATTGGGGCCATATATTTACTATTCTTCCCTTGGTGGGGGTGGGGATTCCGGCTATTTATTGTTTTTCCCGGGACCTTAATGTGATTCAGTTAGGGGAGGAATCGGCGGCCAATCTTGGTGTAGAAGTAGAAAGGGTCAAGATAATCCTCCTGGTTTTGTCCTCTCTTATTACCGCGGCGGCGGTTTCAGTGAGTGGAGTTATCGGCTTTGTCGGTCTGATAATTCCTCATATCACCAGAATCTTGGTAGGTCCAGACCATCGATTTCTCATTCCCTCTTCTGTTTTAATCGGAGCCATATTCTTGGTCTGGTGCGACAATTTAGCTCGGATTCTTATCTCACCGGCTGAACTACCGGTGGGCGTGATTACCGCTTTTTTTGGAGCTCCTTTTTTTATTTATCTTTTGCGAAAGACCCTTTCCCGGAGAGAAACATGATACTTAAAGTAAGCAATCTGGATGTATCTCTCTCAGAAAGAAAAATACTCCGGGAAGTTGGTTTTTCTCTTAAGAGGGGAGAATTTTTGGGTATTGTTGGTCCTAACGGCTCCGGCAAAACTACTCTTCTCCGGGCTATCAGTGGGGTAATCACTCCCGATAAGGAGACAATCTACCTGGCAGGGAAGGATCTCCAAGAGATGAGCCGAAGAGAAATTGCCCGACGCATTGCCGTGGTGCCTCAGAATACTTTCATCAATTTTCCCTTCACTGCTCTGGAAGTTGTCCTGATGGGCCGGAATCCCTATCTTGGCCGATTTGAAAGAGAAGATAAAGAAGATGGAGAAAAGGCCCGGGAAAGTATGGAGTTAACCTCTACCTGGTCCTTTAGAAATCGTCAGGTTACTGAGCTCAGCGGGGGTGAGCTCCAGAGAATAGTTATTGCCCGGGCTTTGGCTCAACAGCCCAAGTTGTTATTACTGGATGAGCCTACGGCTCACCTGGATATAAACCATGAGTTTGAGATTCTCTCGCTTCTGACCCGGCTTAACGAGGAGTCTCAGCTTACTCTCATTTTAGTCACTCACAACCTTAATTTGGCCGCTCGCTATTGCCGGCGACTCATTCTGCTCAAAAATGGGAGTATCCTGGCTCAAGGAGAAACGGAGGAAGTTCTCACTTCCGAAAACATTCGTCGACTCTATCATATAAATGCTCTGGTGAAAAAACATCCATTAACCGGAACTCTTTATACCATTCCTCTTTCCCGGGAGGATCAAACAGCACCCATAGAGAGGAAGAAACAGGTACACCTTGTCTGTGGGGGTGGTTCAGGGAGTGCTTTGATGTGTAGACTCATTGATGAAGGATATCGGGTTAGTGCCGGAGTAATAAATGTACTGGATGTGGATCAGGAAACGGCTGATTTTCTGGAAGTTCCTACGGTGGTTGAAGCTCCTTTTTCTCCCATCACCGAAGAGGCGCACCGCCGGAATCTTGAAGTGATGAAGAATTCAGAAATAGTTGTCTTAACGAATATTCCTTTTGGTCCAGGGAATTTGCTTAATCTAAGGGCAACGTTGGAAGCTTCAAAAAAGGGGATAAGAGTAATCGTGATGGAGATGACTTCGGAGCAAAAAAGAGACTTTACCCAGGGTGAGGCTACGGAACTATTACGCTGTCTTAAAGAACGGGAGACTACTTTTGTGAAAAATATTGAGGAGGTAATATCTATTATCCATAGATAGCTTGGATAACGGGGTCAGGTCTCAACATTTGACATTACACCCGAAAAGCGGTCTGGGTAGTTGGACCAGTACCAAGTTTGGAGGCCTGACTTGGTCATATGTTGAGCATTCAATGTCAAATGTTGAGACCTGACCCCATTTTAAAGGAGACGAACCAAGGGAACCAGGTGAAAAACCCGGGCAGTAGCGCTGCTGTAAGGGGAAACGAAATCTTAAGTCCACCGGAGCTTAGTTGTTCCGGGAAGGTAAGAAAGTAGGTTGTCCCTAAGCCAGAAGACCTGTTCGTATCTCCTTATCCATCCTTTTTTGCGCTTTACAAAGGAGGTGGTGTTTTTATGAAGTAGTAAACAAGAAAATTCAGGGGAAAAGAAACCAGGGAAAGATTAAGAGGAAATCAAACTAGATGAGGAGTATAATAGTGAAAATGAGAAAATTATGGATTTTAGTTACTTTAATGGTGGTAAGCGTTACGGTTTGGGCGCCGCTGCAGGCTCAGGGGCAGGATGTTTTTGATTTGGGTAAGATAGTTATCACTGCTACCCGGATACCTAATTTACTCCAGAATGTTCCGGTATCTACCACTCTCATAACCAGGGAAGATATTGAAAAGTCAGGGGCGCGCACTATCTCTGAGGTTCTGGAATTTACCGGCGGGGTTTTGGTTCGCTCATACGGGACTATCGGTGCCGCTGGATCTCTAAGTATTCGAGGTTCTACCGATAGTGAGGTGTTGATACTTATGGATGGTCGACCGCTCAATGATCCGGTGCGGGGCGGAGCAGATTTAAACGCTTATTCTCTGGATAACGTGGAGGCCATTGAAATCCTGCGGGGTCCTTTCTCCGCGGTATATGGAGCCAATGCTATGGGTGGGGTTATTAATATCATTACCCGCAAGCCCCCTTCCGAGTTGACGGCCAAGATTAGTGCTTCTTACGGAAGCTTTAACACCAGCATTATCAGCGTTTCTCCGGGAGGGAGCTTAGGTAAGTGGGGATGGCTTCTCACGGCCGATAATATAAGCTCGGACGGCTGGAGAGAAAATAGCGCCTATCAGGGAAATCATTATACTGCCCGACTGGATGGACCATTGACTGACTCAATCAAGGTAACCCTCTCGGCTAACTGTGCCACTCGTCACCTGGGAATGCCTGGTTCGATATACTGGGCACCTTCCCAGGCAACTCAGGACAACGACGACGGGGGGATAACTCTTGCCTTGAAGGCAAAACCAAATCAACACTCGGAGATATCGGCCCGATTGTTCACCGAGTCTCGCCAGTTAATTGCTGATACCCACGACCCCGGGTGGCCCACCCGAGATACTACTAATGCTTCGGCTCGGGGCCTGGAATTGAACTATCACTGGCCGGTCAGCCCAAAGCATATGCTTACTCTGGGAGGAGACATCCGGGAGGATGAAGTTAGCCTAACCGCGGCTGATGGTAGCTCCCGTCTGGCCGGTGGAAAGAAGAGTGTCAGTACTCGCGCCCTCTATTTTGAAGATCAATGGCAGGTAGCACCATATTTGACCGTTCTGCTGGGAACTCGCTGGGATGAATTTTCTCGTGAGGGAAGCGGAATTCACACGGAAAGCAAGCTTTGTCCTATGATTGCCACTCTCTTGGAATTTGATGAACGAACCAGAATTCGTCTCAACTACGGTCAGGGCTATCATCCTCCGACGGTTTTTGATCTGTACTGGTATGAAGATTGGGGGGGTGGTTCCGGTATGTTCGGCAATCCCGACCTAATTCCCGAAGAGTCCACCGGTTACGAGATTGGCCTGGAGCGAGAATTTAATAAATTGGTACTGGGTCGGGTATCCTACTTCTATAGTGAGGCCAAGAATCTCATTGTCTGGGTTAATACTGTGGGTTGGACCTGGGAGGCAGTTAATTTCACTAATGCTTCTTTTTCAGGAATTGAAGCCGAAGTAAAACTTGCTCCTTCCCCTAACTTCTCCTGCAGTTTGTCCTATACTAATCTGGATTCCCGTGATCGAGCGGAGTATTCCGGCAACTACCTACCTTATGCTCCATCCCAGAAGTCGGATCTGACCCTCTCCTGGAGAGCAGATTCAGGTGTGCAAATTAGTTTACAGGGGGAGTATGTCGGGGGGATGTACACTAACCGGGAAAATACCCATAAACTTGATCCCTATACTATTGGCAGGTTACGGGTAAGCTGGAAAACCGGCCAGGAATCAGAGGCCTTCCTGGTGTTGGATAATCTCTTCAACCAGGAATACCAAATGGTTGAAGGTTATCCCTTGCCCGGTTTAACTTTGAGAGGAGGCTTCAACCTAGTTATCTAACAATGAGCGGGCAGGTTTTATCCTGCCCGCATCAAATAAATTCAGGAGGAGACCACCGTGCTCAACCTTATTTTCAAGGGGGGAATTCTGATGTGGCCAATTTTGGCTTGCTCACTGGTTTCCCTCACCATTATTCTGGAAAAACTCCATTATTTTCACCGTCTTCAGAGGGAAGATAATAAGTGGTTGGGAAAAATCAGGACGCTGGTTGGGGAAGAAAAAATGGATCAAGCTCTCAATTATTGTGAGAGGATGAGTGGACCTTTGGCTCATTTGATTAAAGTTACCTTAATAAACCGGCATCTTTCATCTTCCCGAAAAGAGGAAATTTTTTCTCAGGTAGGAGCTCAGGAACTGGAGAAACTGGAAAAACATCTGTCGGCTCTGGGGGTTATCAGCCATATTTCTCCTCTCCTGGGTTTGTTCGGGACAGTAGTGGGAATGATCAAGGTTTTTATAGCCGTAGAACAAGTTGGTGGACCGGTAGACCCCGGTCTTTTAGCCGGAGGAATCTGGGAAGCTTTGCTTACTACCGCCGCCGGACTGGCTGTAGCTATTCCTACTCTGGTAATGTACCACTATTTGGAAGGCAGAGTTAGTCATATTTATCGGCGGATGAAAATGGTTCCTCTCTACCTGGCGGAACCCGAGGGTGGGGAGTTTTAGAATATCGATCAGGAGGAGAATAAAATGAAAATGGAAAGACACAAGATAATCCCGCTTACTCTGGAGATTGCTCCCTTAGTGGATGTCATTTTTCTATTATTAATCTTCTTTCTTTTAACTTCCCTGGCTCAAAAAGGAGTTCAGCTTGAGCTACCATCCTCTCAGCACTCTCCTATCCAAAAGGAAGGGCTGGTAGTTCTCATTGATGAGAGTGGCCAGGTTTTGGTTAAGGGAAAAACAGTCAGTCTAACGAGTCTTCCCGTGGTGCTAAAAAACTATCTGGAAGAAGGGGTCAAGAAGGAAGTAATCATTAAAGCCGACGGGAACCTTCCCTTCCATCTTCCGGTAAAAGTGATGGATATGATAAGCCGGGCCGGAATAGAGAGGATAGTAATAGCCACTCGTTTGCCGGGGAGAAAGGAGAGGGAATAGATGTCCTTTATTTCCGGAACTCGTTTTTTTGTTTTGCTCTCCCTCCTAACTCACCTGGGAATTCTACTGATACCCTTAAATATTTTCTTTCCCCGCTTTCCAGCGAGAGAACGAGATGTGTACCTGGAGTATCAATTGGTTACTCGGCCGAAAGAGAATCTCATTAGTCTCAACTCGGAAGCCAACAGCTCACCTCCATCTTTTCCTCAGGATAGTTCCCTACCGGAGGCAAATTTGTTTCTGGGGTGTGCCCATCCTAACTCTTTAACCAAATCATCCTCCGCTGATCTTAAAAGGGAAAAGTTTCCCGCGCCCATCCTCCTTCCAGTAGATTCCACCCGCAAGATAGTCCGCTCTCCCCAAAGCGAAATTAAACCGGTCTTGGCTGAACTTCCTCTATCTTCGGTTGCCTTAAGAGAAAGAACTTATTCATCCGAGCTCACCGGAAATCCGGCCTTTGTACCTCAGAGCCAGAGCAATCCTATTTCTTCCTCCAGGAGAAGCTTCTTGATCTCAACTACCTCCTCTTTTCGCTCAGAAGAAAAAGAATTTCTTTCCTCTCCCTGGACAGCAGAATTTCCCGGGCCGGTGAGCCTTATCTTTAAAAAAAAGACAGTCTCTCAAAGTGCAATGCTCAGTGCCTCTTCGAGTAAGGGTTTCAGTGGAATCGAGGCCGGCAAGTCTATTTCGCCGAGAAGGGAAAGTTCAGGAGTGGATGCATATGATCCGGAGATAAATTCTTCCCTCATATTTGTCCATCGGCTAGGCCCGCGGCTTAAAAAAGTTAACCAGACACAATATCGAGATACAGGCTATATTTCTCACTTTCCCCAACAGGATTCCGGGAAGGGTAAATCTGACTTTTTCCAGAAACTGAAGGGTTCCTCTCGGAAGGAAAGGACACTCTCAGCTTTTCCCCCAAGAAGATTTTTATCGGAAGGAAATGGGAAAAACTATCCTCCGGTTCTTTTTGGTACTGAAATGAATGATGCTCAACCGTTGAAGACTTGGCCTTCTTCCCTAACAACTGCAGTAAAGTTGTCTCTCAGGATAGAAGGCCGTTCCGGCCTTAGCTATTTCAGTGAGGTCTCTTCATGGCCTGGTTCTTCCCCAGAAGGTGATTCTTATCCTCTGCCTGGCGATATCTCCCCATCTACTTATCCGGTTACCTCCCTGATGACGAAAGACAGCGGTTGTTCTTCTCTTTCTCCCTTTAAGTTTTTATCCGATAAGGTAGAGTCAGAGTTGTTTATGGTCAAGGGAAACCCTGCCTTGCTCTCCTCTTTTCATCCCCAATTCTTCAGTGCTGAGGAGGATCCTCCCCGCTCAGATTTTATCTTTGTAAGCAAAACGGAATCTCCTGGCCTAAAATTGTCTCCTTTACCCCTTTTTGTATCCCTAAGCTCAACCCATATGGGGAAAAAAGAAATTTTTCCTTCCTCCTTGTCCCTTGGAGGGCCCAGTCAAAAAGAGGCTTTTGTTCTTTTCTTTCTACCCTCAAATCTGCCCTGGAAGGTCTCTGCTCGTCCAATTAGAAAAAGAGAAAATCCCCTGGGGGTAGAGATGAACTCCTCTATCCCCGGCAGGGTAGATTTATTGACCGAACAAAAGAAAACCCTTCTTGACTTCCTCTTTTTCCAGCAGCCGGTTCGGTGGGAGAAACAATCAGAAGTAGACATATCTCCCACCGGCCCGGGCTTTCCGGCACCCTCACCGGAGGGGATTGTCTCCTCTTTTCCCTCTTCCTTGGCGGTGGCAACTGGGGAAGGAGGAAAGTTGAGGTCAGATAATCTTTTCCCTGCCGAGCTCGGGATTGTCCCTATGGTTACTGCTTATTCATCTTCCTCATCGAGGAAGGAATTTCTTCTCTCCGGGAAGCGAAATCTGATTTTGGCTAAAACCGATGATGAATTTGTCACCTATCTTAATCAGATAAGAGATAGAATAGAGAAAGCCAAGAAATATCCCTCCGGTGCCAGAAAAAGGGAAAAAGAGGGAAGAGTAAAGGTAGAAATTACTGTCCGGAAAGACGGGCAGGTTGAGGATATTTTCGTCGTATCAAGCTGCTGTCCTCTGTTGGATGAAGCAGCGGTCAAACTAATAAGGGAAGTATCCCCTTTTCCGCCTTTTCCTTCTTCAATTAAGCAAAACAGAATAATTATTCAAATGGAGGTAATTTATGAACTCAAAGAAAAGAATTGAAGGAAGACTTTCATCTGGGAAGTCTCCACTGAAATTACTGGTGAGAGTGGTCACTCTGGGAATGGTAATGCTCATTTTGTTCTTTGTCCAGTCTAAAATTTTATTGGCTGGTGGGCATCTTGAGTCAGCCATTAACCTGGGGGTAGCCTATTATCATCAAGGTCGCTTAAAGGAAGCCCGAGAGCAATTTCACCAGGTTATCCAGATAAATCCGGATAACTTTGAAGCTCACTACAATCTAATCCTGGTATACTTAGAAGAAAAAGACTATCGCTCGGCAGAAAAAGAAGTGAAGACCTGTCTCCAATTGAAACCGGAGTTTCCCGAACTCCACTTTCAGTTGGCCAACATATATTTTTATCTTGATAGAACCGAAGAAGCTATAGGGGAATATAGAAAGGAGCTGAAGATTAATTCGCCGCATCTTCCCTCCCTGTACAATCTGGCTATTCTCCTCAAGGTTAAAAAGGACTACCTTGAAGCGGCGGAGAAACTAAAGGAGGTTCTCAGAATTAATCCTGATTTTACCTCGGCTTATGCTGAACTGGGGGCAGTATACGTGCAACTAACCCAATGGAAAGAGGCGGAAAAGATGTTAGGAGAAGCGATCAAAAGGAATAAGAATGACCTGAATTCCCGTCTTCATCTAGCCAAAGTTTTTCTGGTCCAAAATGAACTTGCCGAGGCGGAAAAGCAGCTTCTTGCCGTAATACAGTTGGATAAGACCAGTGTTCCCGCTCATATAGAACTGGGTTATCTTTATCTCCTTCAGGGATGGTGGGATCAAGCCATTCCTCCTTTGAGAGAGGCTCTAAAGATTGATCCGGAACAGCCTTCAGCCCACTACTATTTGGGTTTTGTCCTGATGAAACAAAAGAAGTGGAAAGAGGCTGCCCAAGAACTGGAGCAAGCTGCCAGGAATCAGCTTACCCTGGAAGGGATCTTCTACTATCTGGGTAATATCTACTATGAGATGGGGAATTATTCAGCAGGGGAAGTTAATTATCTCCAGGAAATTGAGCTCCATCCCGAAAACTCTCAGGCTCATTTCAATCTGGCTAATCTTTATTTAGTCCAGAAAAAGCTTGAGCCGGCCGGGAAGTGTCTTCGCCGGGTGGTAGAACTTGATTCTTCTGATGCAGAGGCCCATAATTTGTTAGGAGACATCTATATTCAGCAGGAGAAATATGACCTGGCCGTTCAGGAATATGAGAAAGCCTCGAGTCTCCGGGAATAATGGGGTCTATAAATATAAAATTAAGTATCTTGACCTAGCCTGATATCCCTGTTATCATATATTCATGATACAATTATTTAAAAACAAGGCGACTGAGGATATTTTCAATGGTAAACCCACCAAGGTTGCCATGAGAATATGTGCAAAAAACATATGGAGAATTGCGGTGAGAAAATTAGATCAGCTTGATTCCGCGATAGCACTTGATGAGCTGCGAGTCCCTCCGGGGAACAACTTGGAAGCTTTATCAGGAGAACGGCAGGGACAATATAGCATCCGAATAAACGATCAATATCGAGTTTGTTTCGTATGGTCGAAAACAGGTCCTACTTATGTTGAAATAACAAATTATCATTAAAAAATATCTAAAATTAAGGAGATTAAAATGATTCGTATACCAACACATAGAGCCCCAACTCATCCCGGGGAGATGCTTTTAGAGGAGTTTCTTAACCCCATGGGTCTTACCCAACGGGATTTAGCTAACGCTATACATGTTCCTTATCAACGTATCAATGAAATCATTAATGGTCGTAGAGGGATAACGTCTAGCACGGCTTTAAGGCTTGGAAAGGTTTTTGGTGTAACACCTGATTTTTGGATGAATCTTCAACTTAGATGGGATCTTTATTTTACACAGCAATCTGAATCAGATGTCTTGAAAAAGATTAAGCCATTACCTGTTTATAATGTTCAATAACGGGGTCAGTCTCAACATTCGACCTTAAGTATAACCAAGTTAGGTCCTGGAGCCTAATATTGGTTCAACTACCTACACTGCTTTCCGGGTGTAAGGTCAAATGTTGAGACCTGACCCCACGGGCTCCATTATTTTAGTTTTCCTGCTCGGTAAGCAGAAATGTATTCTATACCGTATTCATCTAATCCCAATACTGCCCGGGCCGAGAAAAGAGTGGCCATTGTTTCCGGCTGGCCGGGGTCAATGATTACCCCGTCGCATCCGGCGGCAATAAGCATGGCCAAAAAAACCTTATTTAATTTACTGCGGGCCGGAAATCCAAAAGAGATGTTAGATAGGCCCAGGGCAATGTGAACTTGAGGGAACTCTTTTTTGGTATCCGTAATAGCCTGCAGGATAAACTTTGCCTGTCCTGGGTTGGTTGAGGCGGGACGGACCAGATGATCAATATATATCCTCTCCGGAGAAATCCCTTCGGTTTCAATTAACTTGATTAGCTTTCTGGTAATGGCCATGCGTCCCTGATAGTCCTCGGGCATGCCCTCATCATCCATGGTCAAAGCCACTATCCCAGTATTGTATTTTTTTACCAGGGGCAGGATGTCTTTTAGGCGTTTTTTTTCTCCGGTAATAGAGTTTATTATGCTGCCCGGTCGATTAGATAATTTTAATCCTTCCTCTAAAGCTTGAGGATTGGCTGAATCGAATACCAGGGGAAGCTCGGTGGCTTGGGATACTACCTCAGTTAACCACTTCATGTCTTCTATCTCTTTGCTTGGGTCTCCTCCGGCATTGATATCAATATGGGTGGCCCCGGCCTTAGCCTGTTTTTGGGCTTCTGAGGTGACAAATTTGACATTTCTCTTCCATACCTCTTTCCTGACCATCTTCCGGGTCATATTGATACGCTCGGCAATAATAGTAAACATAATTCCTCCTTAGATTTCCTTTTCTATCATTTGCTTTGAGAGTTAAATTTTTCCATTAAACCTTCATCAGCAAAGCTAAAATAGCGGTTATCTCCAATTATGATATGGTCAAGGACTTTGAGCTCCATAAGTAATCCGGCTTGAACTAATCTGCGGGTAAACTCTTTGTCCTCCTCGCTGGGGGCAGGATCTCCCGAGGGATGATTGTGAACGGCAATTAGAGAAGCAGCAAAGTTCTGGAAGGCTCGATTCATTATTTCTCTTACCTGGGGACGAGCCTGATTTACCCCTCCCTCATCTATTTCGGCTATTTCCAGGATAGTGTTGCGGCTATTCAGAAGCAAAACCTGGAAAAGTTCCTTTTTTAAATCCCTCATCCGGGGCATCAGCAAATCAACTACTTCTCGGGAGCAACTTACCCGTGGCTTTTTACCTTTATCCTGACTGAGGAATCTTCGGCCAATTTCAATAGCTGCTCTGATCTGAGTTAGCTTGGCCGGTCCCACTCCCTTAAATTCTCTCCACTGGGAAATATTGGTATGACTCATATTGCGGAAATTTCCGAACTTGTCCAAAATCTTTCGAGAGAGATCCAGAGCGCTCTGGCCTTTTTTCCCCGTCCGAAGGATAATGGCTAAGAGCTCGCTATCACTTAAAGTGTGCTCACCATATTTGAATAGTTTCTCCCGGGGCCGATCATCTTCCGGCCAGTCCTTTATACCCCCGGAATATTCTTCCGACATTTGCTCCCTTTTTCACTGATCCCTTTTCACTCTCATCATAATCTAACGGTTAAATAAGTCAATTTCTCTGCTCCAGTCCTCCAGTCGGCGAAGATACTGCTATTTCGGTAGCGATCAAGGTAGCTTTAGTGCTTCGCTTACGACTCGAAGCAGGGTAGCTAAAGAGTAAGGTTTTTCCAAGAAGGGAAATCCTTTCTTCTCGATCGGGGGCCACTGGGATTTCCTATCGGCATAGCCACTGGAGAGAAGAACAGGTAAATTAGGCTTCCTGGATAAAAGCTCCTCTACTAACTCAAGACCAGTTCCATCAGGCAGAACCACATCAGAGAAGATAAGATTGAAATCTTCTTTTTCTTTCTCAAAGATCCTATGAGCTTCTTCTATGTTCTTAGCCTCAAATACCCGGTAACCATTTTCACTGAGAATGGTTTGGGCAATCTTGCGTACCTCATCCTCATCTTCTACCAAGAGAATCTTCTCTCCTTTTCCTTGTAGATCC
>DAOVGF010000077.1 GCA_030672545.1 Candidatus Aerophobota bacterium | reverse complement strand
AATTCTTCGGGTGCAGGTAGCCTGGTTTCCGCCTTTATCAACCAGGGGCCGTAATGCAGGATTCTTATTCGGGCTGTTCCTTTTCCATCAGTATAGGTAGCGTAGGCAAAATCATCTTTGGTAGAGAAACCGCTATAGGTGGCAAATACTTTGCAATACCTGGCTGGTTCACCTTCAAGCAAGACCTGAAGAGGCAAAAAGTCTCCCTCTTTAAGCCCATAGGGATTCTTTAAGGGGATTATCTCTAACTTGTGTCCCACTGGTTTCAAAAAAGAGTCATCTTTAACTTCACCCACCTTTATCAAGGCCTTGGTGCCTACCGCGCTGTAGAGGCTTAAAATGACTCCCTTGATTCCAGTTTTTGGCACGCTCTTATGGTGTATCTTTCCTTGTTCATCAACATACCGGGTGTAAAAAGCGGGCTTTAACGAGGCAGCAACTATATGAGATCCTTGCTTGGTAAACACTATCTCGGTAGCTAAGAAACCCCCTGGACCAGGTTGCAGTTCCTCTTTTTCTCCTTCCGGGGTAATCAGGTGGAACTTGGCCAGCCATCTCTCTTGGGAGAAGAAATCGTCCACCGGGTACTTATGGCCCCAACTGAAATAGACTTTAGTCTTCGCTTCTTGCTTGGGAGAATATATTTTTGGAGAGAAATCTGAGACATTTAGCCATAGGTTGTGGGCGTTAGCTGTAGTAGAGAAATACAAGCAAAAAACCATAACTAAAGTCCACACAACAGGTTTTTCAATCCTTCTCATCTTTTTGATACCTCCATCTTACTTTCTATTACGGGAAGCTCAAAGTCGCCCCGCCAGTAATCAATCTTCCACCGCCTACCTGTTCCGACCTATCGTCAAAGACATTTTCCGCATGCACAAATAACTTGGCATGCTCCGTAACGGCCTTAGATAGCCTGATATGAGTTATGAAATACCCCTCGATTTTTTCCCTAATTCCAGTGCCAGTATCTGTGTAGTACGCTTCCCCCTCATATTCTCCTCTCAACTTCACCATTAAACCATTTTCCTTATCATAATAACCGATCCCTAAATTTGCCCGGTGCTTGGGTACGTCATCTAATTCTTTATGGGTTTCCTTGTCCTCAGTGTCCGTGTAAGTATAAGACAGTGTGCTCAATATTTTGTCAGTGAAATATCTCTTTAACTCAACTTCTAACCCTTGAGTGAATACCTTACCGATATTGCGATAGGAATACTCTCCTATTACGGGAAAGGGGGGAGGAAACTCGAACATCTTAACCCAGTAGCCCTGGATCATATCTTCGACATCGTTTCTGAAGAAGGCTAAAGTGGCCAGAAAGTTCTTGGCAAATTGGCGTTCCAGTCCCACCCGGTAGCCAACAGAGGTTTCGGGCTTCAGATCGGGATTGCCCTTTATCCAGAAGCCGGTGGGCCCAACGGGATGATAAGTTAATCGATACATATCCTTGAAAGTAGGAGCTTTGAATGCCTGACCCCACGATGTCCGTAACCTGGTACTCTCATTAATCTTCCACAGAAGACTTATCTTGGGATTGACTTTCTCTCCCCATTCACTATGAGAATCCCATCTGAGAGCAGGAACGAAGGTCAAAGATTCCAAAATATTCATTTCACTCTGAGCGAATAGACTATTTGCCGTCTGGCTCTTTCTTGCAGGGAAGCCGGTGCGATCCATTTCTTCATAAAGGCTTTCCAGGCCGACGGTTACCAAGAAATCCTTCTCCCCAAGGAAAAACAAATGGGAATACTGGAGCTCTCCTTGAGCAACCTGGCTATCTTCCTCAATGACGTCAGGACCACCTCCCGGATATGACTCATCATTATATTTCCAGATATAACCACCCGCTTTCAAGCTGGAGTGTTCATTCACATCCCAATCTAAGCCTAAGCTGTAGTTAGTCTTATCAGTTTCAGAATATTTAGGCTTCTCATGATAGAATCCCAAGCCGAACTTCAATTTGGTTTTCTCAGTAAGATCATATTCAAATTTACCCATTACGTTACTATTTTCATATTCGCTTTCCTCAGTTTCGCCTTTAATCTTGTTTACATTGCCGCCGAGGATGTATTTTAGTTTACCTGTCCGATAGCCAAGACTTACCTTCCCAATATCTGAACTATAAGATGTAAAGGCAACTGTTGACTTAAGAGTGGCGGTTTCCGGAGCAGGCTTAGTGATGATATTAATTACTCCACTTATGGCGTCGCTGCCATAAAGAACGGAATTTGGACCTTTTACTATCTCAATTCGCTCGATCATATTTATGGGCAACTCGGTTAATATGTGACGGCCCCTGACGCGTTGTCCATCAATAAGAATCAGGGCATAGTCAGAGGGCAGTCCATTTATGGAGTACTCATCTCTCCCCATAGGTCGGTATCTTCCTACCGATTTAATTCCGGGAAGCCACTTCAACAGCTCCATAATATTTGTGGCATTAGATTTCTCTATTTCCTCTCTGGTGATTACAAGCGTCTCCACCGGCACATCTTTCAACAGATACTCACTTTTGGTAGCCGTAACCACTACTTCACCTAAATAAAATGCTTCTTCCTCTCCTTGAGCTTCTGCAGTAAGTGTCACACACAGGAATAAAAAGGCTATACCAAAAACAATTTTTGAAAGATTCATCAGCTTCACCTTTGTGTCCTTTTTCTTTGATTTTCAAAATCTTTTGCAAGTGTGGGAAAATTATTCTTTCCTTAACCGGCAACCCCCTTGCCATTTTCCTGATCTCCTTTCCAAGATAGCCAATATCTCTTTTTAAGTCTCTGTCGAGAGTTCCCAACTTTCTTGAGTTTCTATCGCTGCTACTGTTTTAGAAGAAAGGAGTTGCAATTGCCACTCAATTGCAACAAACTTTTCAAAAAAAATAATTACCCTCACCTATATGTAGCTTCTATTCCCCTTTTTCCAAAAGCCTGGATATTGTCTCATCCATCAGTTTCGAAGATGCATCTTTTATGAGAGTGGCAAAACTGAGGAAAGCATCCTCAGGAAAATGAAGGGATACTCCTCGACAGTGAATATGGACTACTCCATGAATACATCTGTAGACACTCCCCAGGTTACTTTTAGCCAGTTGTCCATTATTACCCAATTTATTCCTCTCCTTTTCTCAACTTCTTTTCCATTTTGTTGGTACCTTAGGAGAATTCTCTTTTTGTCCCCGCTAAGATTAGCTAAGATAGTTCTTGGCTTATCGGGTAGATATTCAGATATTTAAAATCTCGCCAGGGCCCTCTTTCTGATGCATCGAAAAGAAAGAGGGCCCTTTCATATCGCCTGAGTTTCCTGATCTCCTGACCTTTCTTCTCAAAGCAAACACTGGTGGATTGGAGGAATTACTTCATTTGGTGCGCTTTAATCCACATAACAGCTCCTACTTCCTGCTCCTTACCATCAATTTCCTCGCCCTCCATTAGAGCGGCAAAGCCCCACCAGCCAGCCCGGGGGATGCCAAAGGTAAACACACCATTCCCGTCTGTCTTGATAACCTGGGTGATAAAGGCGTCAGCCGGTACCTCAACGGCGACACTACTTACAAAACCACTGAAGGCAGCAGCATTCAGGTACTCGACCTCAATCTCAGCGTAGGGAACTGGTTCTCCATCCATTTTGACAATACCCTGAAAGACATTCCCCACCCAGAGGCCGTAGGGTCTGGTTAAGGGGACTATCTCGGCTTTCAGACCAATCTCCGCGTCCCAATCCGTAGGCATGCCCAGGATATTGACGACTACCTTGGTGCATTGAGTGATGTACTTGTTCTCCATAGGCTCCCAGTAGGGGGCCGGCTCAACATAGAAGACCAGGTCACCAAAGCCTCGGGCTTTATAAGTGGTCTGCCAGGCCTTTCCATGTTGAAAACTCAACGGCTCAAGGGTATTTAGTAAGCTTTCTTTTCTCCCCTTGCGGAATACACCAAAATCCGTTGGCAGTTCCATATCCATCGTGTGACAGGCTTCCATGGGGTGGGTGAAAATCAGTTGAAGATCCAATTCTTTTGATTCTCCCTCGGCGATGCAGTCGTCTGAAGGCAAAACCAACTGAAAATGAGCAGAAACTGGCAGGCTAATCGCCAAGCTCAATACCATAACAACGGGTAGCAACAAGACTGTAATTCGTTTCATACTATTCTCCTTTCAGGACTCTCTTATTCTTCCGATTCTTCCTCGGACTCTTCCTCTTCCGCTCTTAACTCTTTCTCCTCCTCCGTTAATGGGGGTCCCTCTTTTTCTACCACATGACCTGGTCCTGCGTCCAGGACTATGAGATAGGGTACCTCCGGTTTATCCAGAGTAAGCTCACTGTATTCATCCAGCTCTGTCCTCAGGAGCACTAATTTCCCCTCATACAGGTCTTTCTCCTCCAACTCGGCATCTTTGGCCTCTGGATCAGCCTCGTAAGGCTCAATCTCCACCAGAAGAATAATAACCCCGGTAGCCGATGAGCCATCAGAGAAGCCACCCTCAAGATATATTGTTCCGTCTTCGTTATCTTCTACTGAGAGAAGCGGGGTGTGTGCACAAGCTGGAATAGCCCACACAAGTCCTACCGCCACCAGCAACCCAAACAAGACCATCAATCTCTTCGACATCTTTCCTACCTCCTTTCTTACGCTATTCTTGGTTCTCTCTTAATAAATGCCATTGTCACCATAACAGCTACTGCTAAAGCATAGAAGGCAACCATAGTCTGCAACCCACTAAGACCCAATAGATTTCCTCCGCTGAAAACCAGAATTGCTATGGCGGCTCCTAAAACAACGGGATAAATGACAGCAAAAAGCATCCATTTGATTCCAGCCTCCACCTGGATCATAAGTAGGGTTGGAATACAGGGAGGATACATAGCCATAAACAATATCATGGCCAGAGCGTGCAGGGGAGTCCAATCTTTTTCTTTCTCCGCCACTCTCTCCTCAAGTTTCTCTCCCTTCTCAGACCGGTAAATACTCCCTAATACCCCGACAACATTCTCTTTGGCGGCAAAGGAACTGATTAGACCAATGTTTATTCGCCAATTAAATCCGGCAAATCTGGTAACCGGCTCTAGAGAACGCCCTAACCATCCCAGCCAGCTCCCTATGATAGTCTCATCTTTTATGCTCATTCTCAGTTTTTTTCTTTCCCTCTCCAGCTTCTTATAGGCTTTCTGAACCTTCCGGGCATCTTTATCTATTACTGTCTTTCCGTCTACCCGGTATTTCCCTTTTTTCACAATTTTGAAGAACTCAGAATTCCTCTCCTGAAATTTTTGATCAAGAGCTTCTTCAGCTTCTTTTCCTTTGACACCTCTCTTGGCTCCCTTATAATCCTCGTTATATGCGATAAACTCCATCAATTTAGGCCCGGCCAAAGCCGTTGCGTAAGCACTGTCTTTTCCCATTCCTTGGTGGAATGTTTCAGTTGCCTGGTTTACCTGATTCTCATAATGGACTTTTCTTTCTTGGTTGAGCCCGGGAAGGTGCGTAAATACATAAATGATAATCATCACCGCAATGACTATAGTTGTGATTTTTCTAACAAAGAGCCACAGTCTTTCCAGGCAGCGACGTCCCACTCCTCCCGGTGTAGGAATATGATAGGGGGGCATCTCCAGGATAAATGGTGCAGACTCCTTCCTTTTGAGCACGGTGAGAGATAGGATCTTACTTACGGTAAGAGCTACCACAATGGTAATTGTAGCTATGAAGAACATGACCAAACCCTTGTAGGCAGCAAAAAACATACCGATGAGAAACACGTAGAATGGGATTTTGGCCAGGCAGTTCATAAGCGGCACCACCAATATGGTGGCCAGACGAGCCTTCTCATCTTTTATGGCCCGGCAGGCCATAACCCCTGGTATGGCACATCCACCTATATACACTCCACTCAATACCAGAGGCAAAACAGACTGCCCATGGAGGCCGAAATATCTGAAAACACGATCCAGGATAAAGGCCATTCGGGCCATGTAACCTGTATCCTCCAGGATTGCTATTAGGGCAAACAGAATGGCAAAGATAGGTAGGTAGTTTAGTACTGCAAAAATTCCATCGATCACGGCCAAAGGCATTGAACGAAGAAGAGGATCAAAAGCGAAATTTTCCGGGGGAAGAATCGAGGCGATAAGGTTTCTGAATGCGGCCAAAAGGGGCCAGGTATAATTGGTGAGATTGTAACCCTGAACTATGCTGAGCTCATACATGGCATAGATGGTTACCAGCAGGACTATCGGCCCTAGAAACCTATGGCAGGCAATTTGATCGATTCTATCGGTTAAGGTTTTGCGGGATTCCTTTTCTCTTTTGACGCAGCTCCTTACAATCTTCCCCGCAGTCTCATAACAGCGCTGGGCAATAGTTTTTTCCGGAGCCTCCCCATGCTCAGTGAGAAACCTATCCCTTTCCCGGGCCACATAACTTGAAACATCTTCTCCCCTTTTGGATTGTCCCCCCATGCTTATTCATTCTCCTTTGTTTTGTCAGTGCCGGGCCGTTCCCTCACCAGCTTTTGTGCTTCACTGTCACCTCCCAGCAGCTTTACTGCCAGCCACCGGGTAGGATAGTGTTTTGAGAGGGTTGGGTCCTGGGACAACTTTCTTTCCAGGGAGCTCAGGATAGGCTCCAGATTTTCGCCGTAATTCATGCGAAAGGAGGTACTCCTGGAATTTCTCTTTTCGTAACTTTCCCATACCGCTCGGCGAAGCTCCTCTTTTCCTTTACCTTTACTGGCCACTGTGGGGACTACGACCGTTCGGAGTTGCCGGCCCAACTCCTCGACATCGATCTGAGAGCCACGGTTTCGGGCCACATCCATCATATTCAAGGCGATAACCAGGGGGATATCCATCTCTAAGAGCTGAAATGTTAGATAAAGATTTCGCTCCAAATTAGAGGCATCCACTATATCAAGTATCAAAACGGGGTTTCCGTGGAGAAGAAAATTCCTGGCTATACGCTCCTCCAAGCTATAAGAGGTGAGACTGTAAGTCCCCGGAAGGTCAACCAAAACTACCTTGTCACCTTCATAGTAGTAAACTCCGGTTTTCTTTTCCACGGTAATTCCGGGATAGTTGGCTACAAATTGTCTGGCTCCGGTAAGGCAGTTGAAAACGGTAGACTTGCCCGAGTTAGGCTGCCCGGCCACAGCCACCAATACTTCCTTTGCTGATTTCCTCATAATAAAATTACCTCCACGCCTCGGGCCTCGGAATGACGCATACTAAGATGGTATCCTCTTAGCTGGAGATCGACCGGATCTACCAGGGGTGCATTACGAACAATCTTTATCTGAGTTCCGGGAACAAGCCCCATATCAAGCAGTCGTTGTCCGGTAACGCCCCCTACGTTCACTTTCACCACCCGACATTCCTGACCAGGTTTCAGTTCATTCAGAGTCATTGTCTGCCGCTCCTTTTTGACTATCCTGGGCTCACCAAGATTTTGCAGGCTATTCCTCTTCCGATAGCCAGACGGGTCTCCTTAACACCAATAAGAAAAGGCCCCGGCGCTCCCGGCTTAATTACTTCAATTTCCGATCCCTCATTCACTCCCATGGCGACAAGACGCTGTCTTAGACCTCTTCCAGCCATTATGGAAACAACTCTCACTTTCTGACCGGGAAAGGCCATAGCCAAGGGCATAATTTCTGGTCGTTGCATGGTCACCTCTTGCTGGTATGGTTCAGCCGGTTCGCAGATCAACCCAGATCAAAGAACATTGATAGACTGATCTATTGGGGATTGCCGGGATTGACTCCAGTCTATAAAAACTTCTTTATGCAAGTGCGACGCAATCGCAATAAACAAGCAAAAAAATAATCCTTTATCGGCAACCAATTAGGGTATCCGCGAATTCCCAACTTATGCTCGACAGGCTGGAAATTATATTTCCTGCCGACGGCTGTTTGTCGTTTTTCGATCTGTTCATCTCTGAATTCAATTATCCGGCCACGTGTTACGGCGCTGGCACTGGTCACAGTATCCTCGAATTCCCAACTTATGCTCAACAGGCTTGAAACCATATTTTTTGCAGACCTCTGTTTGTCGTTTTTCGATCTGTTCAT
>DAOVGF010000058.1 GCA_030672545.1 Candidatus Aerophobota bacterium | reverse complement strand
GATGCGGACATCTATTCCGGTTTCCTTCTCAAATTCGGGTAGATATTTATCTAATACGTTCCATTCCGGCCGGGGCTGGGAAATAACGTTAATCACCGTACCCTCATAAGGTTTGGCGGCATATCCCCAACTGGCTAAGCTCATGGTTATTGCTGTAATGATAATACTTACTACCACTACCTTTTTCATTTTTTCGCCTCACTTTTAATCCGTTTTTATTGTCTTGAGACCCTACTCTTCTTCGAAAATAACTATTTGGTACTCTTTATGGTAACTTCTGATGTTCACTGAATTGTTCTTTTGACTTCTCCACCTCCTTTACAATTCTAATTTTTAGGTTCTTTCCGGTAGGCATTTAACCATTTAGTATCCCCGGTGGCAATTCTCTGGGACACTATTTTGATAATTCCTGGCTGCATCCGGCAGGAGAAGCCCGGGATAGAGAGTACAGCACTTAATAATTGTCCTCTTTTCCAGCTTTACCTTTCTGGTAAAATAAGCAGTTAGTGATAATCTACATTCTTTTCTTGGTTGTGTCAATGTGATGTTGTTGGGAGTTTTTTAAAAGTGCACTTTTAAAGTGTAAATCATCAAAAAACAGTGCACTTTTAATTTGTATCTGACATTGTGTCAATGCGATGTTTGACAGAATTATATGGGTATGATATATTATTTCGGGTTATGATATATCTTATACCAAAGGATGGCCAATGGGATATCTTGATAAGACCCCCCTGGTGTATCGCCGTCTCCATCAGCACATCATAGAAGACAAGTTCTCTCCCGGATCTCGCTTGGTCGAACGAAAACTTGCCGCAGACTTCCAGATGAGTTCGGTCCCAAAGGCAAGTTTTCAAAGAACGATTTTCGTTAAGACCATCAAACGAACACAAGATAGTACCTAATTAACATATTATACGAGGAGAGATACCATGAAGAGTAAGCTAAAATGTCCAAAGTGCAATCACGAATTTGACTTCAACTTCGTGCCAACGGTGTCTTTCGTTGCCATTAAGTGGGGGAAAAAAAGGTATATGCGGTGCCCGAAGTGCCATAAGTTCTCCTGGTTCAATATATGGGACACCCGGGTTCACAAGAAGAAGTAGTGGAGTTGTTCCGGCAAGAAGTAGTTATGTTCCAATAGCTGTTTCACCCACTCCAGGTTGGTTTCAACTTCCTGGTTTATCCACGGCATGAGTTTTCCCCTTCCCTGTCTTGTTGATTGTCCTGGTCCAGCTCCACGATGAGAGCCGTCCGGCGAGGCATTATCCCGGGTCTCGTCCGTCCCGTCGGTGCCGGTGTCGATGGCTCATCCCCGATCCATAGCTTTCTCCCTTCGCATCTTAGGAGAGGATGAGGGTTCACCTTTTGAAATGAGAGTCTTTGGAGTCCGTAACGGCTTTTTATGTGGGGTTATCTGATGATTTGGACCTTATGAATATTTGGAAGCAATGAATTCGGTACTCGAAGGAAAATTCAATCCCGAGGATTTAACCAAAGACAATGAATTTGGTCCATCCCCGGACTTTGAGGTCCTCTTGGAAACCTTATCTCAACCTCAGGGGAACTGGAGTCACAGAGTCGGCCTCTGGAAAACCTCAAAGCCTGGGTAAAGCCTACCGGAAAGGAAAAAATTACTTTTTCTTGACAGACTAAGAGAAATTATGCATAATTTAGTTGAACGATAACATATTTTTTCAATAAGGGATACATAAGGGGGATACGTAATTGCGAAAAACCCTAAGAGATGTAGCCGAAAAGACAGGTGTTTCTATTGCCGTGGCGAGCAGGGTACTGGGTAACTATGGATCGGTCAGCAGCGAGACCCGCCGCAAAGTATTAAAGGAGGCCAAAAGTATTGGTTACCAGCCGGACATTATTGCTCGCAGTATGAAAACCCGCCGGACTCATAGCCTGGGAGTGATAATTTCTGATATCACTACTTTCTTTTTTACCTCGGTTGTTCGAGGAATCGAGGATGTGACCAGCCAGAATAGCTATAATGTTACTCTCTGTAATAGTGATGAGGACGCTGACAAGGAGAATAGTTATCTAAAAGAGCTTTACCAGAGGAAAATTGATGGCCTCATCATCTCACCTACCGGGGAGAATAACAGCTATCTCAAGAAGCTAATCAGAGCCGGGCTGCCAGTAGTATTGGTAGATAGAAGAGTAAGTGAGTTGCAAACTACCGAAGTAGCCGTAGATAATGAGACTGGCGCCTGGGAGGCAGTTAAACATCTTATCAGCCTCGGTCACCGACGAATCGGGATAGTTAATGGTCTTTCCGGAATTAGGACCAACGAGGAAAGGTTTTCCGGATATAAGAGAGCTTTGGCAGAACAGGGCATTCCTTTTGATCCAGGACTGGTAAAGTATGGAGATTTTCGAATGGAAAAAGGCCGGCAAGCTACCCAGGAATTCCTAAATATGAGAGATCGTCCTACGGCTATGTTTGTGGCTAACGAGCCTATGACTACCGGAGCTCTCTTGGCCTTGGGTGAGAATAAGACTAAGATTCCAGAGGAAATGGCCATATTGGGATTCGATGATCCCGTTTGGGCTCCCTTGCTTAATCCTCCCCTAACCACTGTTCGTCAACCAAGCTATTCCATTGGTACTATTGCGGCCCAGGTACTGCTTCAGAAAATAAGAAAGGTGGGTAGAGGGAGATCTCTTCACGAGGAAATAGTTTTGAAGCCAAAGCTCATGATCAGAGAATCCTGTGGCGAAGAGACTTCTACTCGGAGAACTACTGATTAGGAGGGCAATCTAAGAATAAAATATAGGGAGAGCTGAGAGAATCTTCTTCAGGAGAAGCAAGATGTCTTTTGGATACCAGGGAAAAATATTAAGAGTGGACTTATCTACGGGCAAGAATGAAATTGAGGAGCCAGGGGAGCTTTTTTATCGGACCTATTGGGGAGGAGCCTGCCTGGGTGCTTACTTTCTTCTTAAAGAAATGAAGGGTGGCGAAGAGCCTTTTTCACCGAGTAATCTTCTTATTTTTGCTACCGGTCCACTTACCGGCGTACCAGTTCCTGGCTTGGCCAAACATTCAGTTTTAGCTAAGTCCCCTCTAACCGGGGGTATCGGGGAGTCTCAGTCTGAGGGGTTCTGGGGAAGCGAGCTCAAACTAGCCGGATTTGATGCTCTCATCATTAAAGGGCGAAGTGATAAACCGGTTTATCTATGGATTCATAACGGTCAACTCAGAATTAAGGATGCTTCTCATATCTGGGGAAAGGTAACTGGCCAGGCCTACAACCAGATAAGGGAAGAGCTGGGGGATAAGGGATGTAGAATTGCTTTAATTGGTCCGGCCGGGGAGAGAAGAGTTCGATTTGCCAGTATAGTGTATGATCTCATTTTTGCCAGCTATCGCAATGGCTTGGGTGCGGTAATGGGTTCCAAGAATCTTAAGGCGGTAGCTGTCCGGGGAGAAGGCACCATAAACCTTAAGGACAGGGAGGTGCTCGAGAGAATTTCTAAGGATTTCCACCAACATTTTTTGGAAAACCCCATCTCCCGCCTGCAATACGAATATGGACCGGCTGGTGCGGTGAAAATGGTTTTGGAGGATGGTCAACTGGTTACCCGCAATTTTGCCCGGGGTACCATCGAGGGGTGGAAAGATATACCGGGAGTACCCGGATACAAGAGATTTTTCCAGAGGAATCAGGGCTGTTTTGCCTGTCCCAATAACTGCAAACAGATAATTAAGCCAGCCAGGAGGGGAGAGGTTGAACTGGAAGGAATTTACGGTGGTCCTGAATTTGACACGGCGGTGGCTCTGGGCTCCAATTGCGGAATCACGGATACTTTTACTATGCTGAGAGCCGGCGAGCTCTGCCAGAAATATTCTCTGGATCCTACCTCTCTGGGAGGAACCATGGCCTTGGGAATGGAATGCTTTGAGCGAGGAATTATCAACCGGGGAGATACCGATGGTTTGGAATTAAGGTTTGGCAATGGAGATGCTCTTCTAAAGATAATAGAGATGGTGGCTTATGGGGAGGGTATCGGGGATGTTTTATCGGAAGGTTCTCTCCGGGCGGCCAGAAATTTTGGCAGGGAAGCTCTTAGATTAGC
>DAOVGF010000074.1 GCA_030672545.1 Candidatus Aerophobota bacterium | reverse complement strand
AGGAGGTAAGCTGATGGCTAAGTGTGGAATATTTGCTCTGATTTGGGAGGCTACGTTTGATCGGCGCCATCTACGTCTTTTTGATCGGGCTAAGCTACTTGGCTTCGATGGACTGGAAATGCCTCTGGTAAGAGAGATCCTGGAGGGTTTACCCAGGAAGGAAATGAAGAGGAAATCCGAGGAGACCGGGGTAGCTTGCGTCTTTTGCGCCGGATTGGCTGAGGATACCAACGTGGCCAGCCCGGATGTTACCACCCGTATGGAGGGAGTAAAGTATCTCAAGCGCTGTGTGGATACGGTAGTAGAGATGGATGGAGATATTCTGGCCGGGATTCTTTACGCTCCCTGGGGATATATGACCGGACGACCGAGAACCGCTGATGAGACCAAATGGTCGCAGGAAGCTCTGAGAGAAGTATGTGAATACGCTGCTCCCCGGGGTGTCCTGTTGGCTATTGAGCCGGTGAGTCGCTTTGAATCGTATTTCTTGGCCACGGCTGAAGAGGCCTTGGAGTTTTGCCAGGGAGTGGATCATCCCAATATAGGTCTTCACCTGGATACTTTCCAGATGAACATTGAGGAGAAGAGTCTGGGTAGGGCCATTCGGCTTGCCGGAGATAAGCTTTTCCACTTCCATCTTTGCGCCAGTGACCGGGGAGTGCCTGGTACGGGACACATAGACTGGCCGGAGGTCTTCGGTTGTTTGAAAGAAATCGGTTACGACCGCTGGATAACGATTGAATCCTTCACTCCTGAGCCAGGGGCTTCCGGAGCCAAGGCTGGTATCTGGCGTAAATTGGCCCCCAGTGGCGATGCCATTGCCCAGGGTGGTTTAGCCCTCTTTAACCAGTACATGAGATAAGGAGACTTGGAGGCCTGGCGGACGGGATATGGTCATCATCTGTTCTGATCAGTCCTGAGGAAGCTGGGAGAGAAGCTCGGAGACAGTCCAGCGAATGGCCTCCTCCAGACTGAAAGCGGTATATTCTGCCGAGGTGGCCCAGACCACCTGAGCTGTATCTACGTCTATCAGGCGAGCACTTACTCCTACCTGAGCCTGAGTTAAGTAAGAAACATAATTGGCTCCCTCCGCTATAATGAAAACATTCGGGTCTAGGCGCAGCTCATTTATTATTTCTTCACTTTCTTTTTCCGGGTCAAAGTAAACTACTTTTCTCTGGGAGGGAGAATACCTTATCACCGCTCCGGTCAGGAGAGCATCTACTTCCAGGGCTGTGCCTATTGTCCTGATCTCCTCGGCGGTAAGTTTTTCCTTGACCAGAAGTTTTCTTTCCCGCAAGATTGCTCTTAATCGACTGCGTTCTATTACCTCGTAGTTCCGCCGGAGAAGCTCAATAGTGAACTGATTGGTTATCACTTCCCCGGAACTGGGCTGGTTACCGTAACTGGTAAAATGCAACACCCCGATTTTTCTTAGCTCAGAGAAATCGTAATCGGGAGAGATAGCCGGCGGTTGAACACATCCAGAAGCCAAAAGAAGTATTATCGCCAGAGAAAGAAAAAACCTTAGTTTCTTCAAGTCTTTATCACCTCCCTAATTCTGTCCACCCTCTACCTTTTTTGAAGTATTCAATTAGCCCTCCGGCTTCGATAATCTGCATAATTTCCGGAGGGAAAGGCTCGGTTTTCAAGCTAAGTCCAGCGGTGGCATTAATTACTTTTCCCTGAGATAAATCTATCTTGAGTTCATCGCCATTCTTGATTTTCCGGGTATCGGTAACGATTATGGGTAGACCCAGATTGATGGCGTTACGGTAGAAAATCCGGGCAAAGGACCGGGCCAAAACAGCCCCAATGCGAGCATATTTAATGGCTAAAGGGGCTTGCTCTCGGGAGGAACCGCAACCAAAATTTTCTCCGGCCACGATGAAATCACCCGGAGTTATCTGCTGATAAAAGTTGGGAAGAATATCCTCCAGAAGGTGTTGAGCCAAGATGTTTCTATCCAGAGTCTTAAACTTGTATCTTCCGGAGATGATATAATCAGTGTTAATATCATCTCCCAATTTGTGAGCTTTTCCTTGCAGTAAATAGTCTTTTAGGTGCATTATTCTCTGTCCTTAAAACTACAGAAATCTTCGGGGGTCAGTAATTTTTCCTTCTATTACCGAAGCGGCTACCGTAGCTGGTGAGGCTAAGTAAATGAAGGCCTCAGGGTTACCCATTCTTCCCTGGAAATTGCGATTAGCCGTGGAAATGACATTTTCTCCCTTAGCCGGAACTCCGTTATGAGTCCCCACACAACATCCACATCCTGGGGTTACCAGAGCCGCTCCTGCTTCCACCAGTATCTCTATTATTCCCTGACGGAGAGTTTCCTGGTAAACTTGACGGGAGGCCGGAGCTACGATGAAACGAACCCCGGGAGACACTTTTCTTCCCTTTAATATCCGAGCGGCAATTTTTAAGTCAGAGACTCTTCCATTAGTACAGGTACCCAGAAATCCTTGTTGAATAGGAGTTCCCTCTACTTCTTTCAAGGGGACTACGTTATCTACGGTGTGAGGTCGGGCTATCTGGGGAGCAAGAAAAGAAATGTCAAACTCGAGGATTTGAGCATAAGAAGCATCTTCATCTGGTTCTACTGGCTGAATACTTCTTATTCCTCGTTTCTTGAGCCATTCCCGGACCTTATTGTCTGCCCTCATTATCCCGGCCTTGGCTCCCATTTCTACGGCCATATTACTAAGGGTAAATCTCTCTTCCAGAGAAAATTCCTGGATAATTTCTCCTTCAAACTCTATGGCTTGGTATACTGCTCCCCGGGCGGTCAACCGGCCGACCAGGTATAAAATGAGGTCTTTAGCGTATACTCCTTCCGGGAGGAGCCCCTTAAGGATTATTTTGATACTTTCCGGGACTCTAAGCCACAGTTTTCCTGAAGCCATCACGGCGGCCAAGTCAGTTGAGCCCACACCGGTGGCCAGAGCATTTAATGCTCCGTAAGTACAAGTATGGGAATCAGCTCCCACTATTAGATTTCCCGGACTTATCCAACCTTCTTCGGTAGCTACTACGTGGCAAACCCCTTTTCCCATATCGTAAAGCTTTATTTTGTGTTTCTTGGCAAAATGGCGCATCAGTTGGTGAAGAAGAGAAACCTCCTGACTGGGAGAGGGTACGTTGTGGTCAACAAAAAAAGCTAATTTCTCCGGGACAGCCACCTTCTCTATTTCCATACTTTCAAAAGACTGAATGGCCAGAGGAGCAGTGCCATCTTGAGCTAGAGCAAAATCTATCTCAGAAATAACAATTTCACCACTTTTCACTTCTCTGCCACAATGAGCAGAGAAAATCTTTTCGGCGATAGTTTTTCCCATCTCTATACTAATTCCTTTCTACTGACCGTACGTTCCCATATAGGCTTGGTGGGCTCTTTCCACCTCTGACTTGGGGATTTCCACCGGTGTGCCCCGCAGGAGAGCTAAAAAGACAGTTTTGGCTATATCTTCTATCATAACGGCCGCTTTTATAGCTGCCTCCGGAGTGGGACCAATAGTAAATACGCCGTGGTTTTTCATCAGGATAGCCGGCGATTTTCCAATGGAGCGAATAATTTCCTTACCTATTTCCTCTCCTCCAATCTGGCAATAAGCTCCTACCGGGATAGAGCCCCCGAATTCATCAGCGATGGCGGTGAGATAAACCGGTATGGGTTCTCCCAGGGCAGCGAAACTGGTAGCATAATTGGAGTGGGTGTGAACTACACCGTTGACATCGGAGCGATGACGGTAAACATGCAAATGAGTAGCCGTATCAAAAGAAGGTTTACCCTGACCTTCCAGAATTTTTCCCTGAAGATCCACTACCACCATATCTTTTGGCCTGAGCTGCTCATATTTCACCCCGCTGGGTTTAATCACCACATAACCAGTTTTTATATCTCTTCCGCTTACATTACCACTGGTCCAGACCACCAGATGACTCTTGGGAAGTTCCTGATTTAAAGCACAAACTTTCTCTTTTAATTCTTCCAGCATTTTACTTCCGCTCCTTAATTTTAATTTTGATTTGCTTCAGCCTTTTCATCACGTCATTTTCCCCTCGTCCGAAATAATCATGGAGGATTTCATATTCCCGGTATAGTTTATTATAAATTTGATGATTCTCCGGGATAGGGACAAATCTTTTTTTTCTGAGAGAAGCCATTTTTTCCGCTGCTTGGGTAATAGTCTGGTAGCCACCCTTATCTTTGCCCGCGGCCACTGCTGCCCACATAGCGGCTCCCAGAGCAGGAGTCTGAGGTGAAGCAGCTACTTTAATTTCTCTTTCGGTAACATCAGCATATATCTGCATTAGAAGTTTGTTTCTCTCCGGTAACCCTCCGCAGGCGTAAAGTTCCTTGATTCTAACTCCGTTTTCTTCAAAAGTATTAATTATCTTGTAGGTTCCGTAGGCAGTAGCTTCAATTAAGGCCCGGTACATTTCCTCGGGCTTGGTCTCCAGGGTGCATCCTATCAAGAGCCCGGTTAAATCTGTGTCCACCAGCACCGAGCGGTTACCGTTCCACCAGTCCAGACTGAGCAGTCCACTCTCACCCGGACTGAATAAAGAAGCTTTTTCCTCCAGTACCCGGTGAATGTCCGTACTTCTCCTACGAGCTTCTTCCCGATATTCTCCCGGCACGCAGTTTCTGACAAACCAGGCAAAAATATCTCCTACTCCACTCTGTCCGGCTTCGTATCCGTAATATCCCGGAAGGATACCTTCCTTAACGATTCCACAAACTCCCGGGATAGGATGAAATTCTTTATCCACCATCATATGGCAGATAGAGGTTCCCATTATCATGAGCATTTTTCCCGGCTCGGTAATGGTAGAGGCGGGAACTGAAGTATGAGCATCCAGGGTGGCCACGGCCACCGGAGTCCCGACTGCCAGTCCGGTTAGACGGGCCATTTCCTCAGTTAGTCCTCCCGCTCGGGTTCCAAAAGGGAAAATCTCCAGAGTCATCTTGTCTTGGACCACGGTTTCAAAGTCAGGATTCACCGCCCGGAAATATTCTGGCGAAGGGAATCCTTGGTCAGGGTCCCAAATAGCTTTGTATCCAGCCGCAGAGGCGTTCCGTCGGTCTTTTCCGGTTAACTGAAGGACTATCCAGTCGCAACCTTCTATCAAACGCCAGCAGGCCCGGTAGATTTCTGGATCTTCATTGAGTATTTGAAGAGATTTGGCAAAGAACCATTCCGAGGAGATTTTGCCTCCGTAGCGGGAAAGAAACTTCTCTCCCCGCTGTCGAGCGACTTCATTTATTCTGTCAGCTTCCGGTTGGGAGGCGTGGTGTTTCCAGAGTTTGACCCAGGCATGAGGATGATCTCGATATTGCTTGAGCATACAGAGAGGAGTGCCCTTTCTGTCGATGGGAAGCATGGTACAGGAGGTGAAGTCAGTCCCGATGCCGATGATATCTTCCGCCGATACCCCTGACTGGCTAAGAATCTCAGGGATGGTATGTTTGAGAGTTGCCAAATAATCGGCTGGATTCTGAAGAGCCCAGTCCGGTTCTAATTCTATCCTTGTTCCGGGAAGACGCTCATCAATAACTCCATCAGGGTACTCATAAACTGAACTGGTTATTTCTTCTCCGTTCTCTACTCTGACCAGAACAGACCTGGCTGACTCAGTTCCAAAATCAATCCCTACCACATACTTATCTCTACCCACTTCTTCCTCCTTTCCATCTGTCGCCTAACAAGTAATAGTTTAGATTTCACTAAGGTAGTTGCAGCTTTTAAGCTGCGCAAATAAACGCCGGCTTTAGCCGGCGGCTACCACTCTATCCTGGCTAAAAAAATGTTTCCTCAAGGATACTACCATCTTTATGAACCTTACTTTTTGGTAAAACTTACCTGTTGCCCCTATAGAGATAATTTTAACAGATTCCCCGAAATAGGCAAATTATAGGGGATTACACAGAGAAATTGAAAGTAGGTTCCGATTAAATGTGAAACCGGTGATTCTTCAGATTGATCTTTCTTTGCTTACTTAAGTCATAGTTAACTCAAAGATTACCGATTAAAAGGTATTCTAAAGATTCAATGGAATGACTTTCCGGTAGAAGTTGGTTGTCAATTGATACAAAGGATTATATAATAAGTTCAGGGCAATTAACCTATTTAATTGGCGGAGGTTGAGAAACCTCGGATACCTATGACTTGCCCTTAAAAACACCAGAGAGGTAAATAAATGAACTCTTACCAAAGGGTTATGACCGCCCTGAAGGTCAAACAACCAGACAGGGTTCCCATTTTGGAATGGCAGATTTCTCAAAATGTTATTGAGGTCTTGGAACCGGGGAGCGGAGAACTGGAATTTATGGGGCGAAATCTGGATGTCGTATCCACCTGGGAGGATACCCGGGAGAGAGATTGTGGTGATGAAGCCATAATTGATGAGTGGGGGGCCAAGCGCAAGTACCTGGGGCAGAGATATCCCATCCCCTTTGAATTTCCCATAAAGTCAGAAGTAGATTTGAGCAATTTTACCGTTCCCGATCCCCAGGCTCCCTGGAGATTTGATCGACTCAAGAAGGCCGTAAAGAACTACAAGGGAAAGAAGGCCATTATTTTTTGTCTGGAGACAGTATTTACCTATGCCTGGGTTCTGGTGGGATTAGAAGAGTTATTGGTGTCTTTTCGGATCAATCCTGATTTCGCCAGGAAACTCTTGCAAATAAATGCTGATTATCATCTTGAGCTAGCTGAATCAGCTATAGAGCTGGGAGCTGACGCGATAATGTGCGGAGATGACCTGGCCTATAAGACCGGACTGATGATGTCCCGACAGGATTTTCAGGAATTCCTCTTACCTCACTATCAAAGAATGATTGATCTGGTTCATAGCAAAGGAGCTCCCTTCGTTAAGCACAGTGACGGAAATATCTGGGAAATACTTGATTTGTTTGTAGATGCAGGCATTGACGCCATCAATCCCCTGGAACCGGTGGCCGGCATGGACATCGCTGAGGCAAAAGAAAAGTATGGTGATCGCCTCTGCCTGATTGGAAACATTGACTGTGGAAGTTTGCTCTGCCGTAAATCACCGGAGGAAGTTGAGGAGGTAGTCAAGGAAACTATCAGGAAAGCAGCCCCCGGTGGAGGCTATATTTTATCCTCCAGCAATGCTATCCAAAAGGCCGTC
>DAOVGF010000031.1 GCA_030672545.1 Candidatus Aerophobota bacterium | reverse complement strand
CTTGACGGGAATATTATTACTCTGGTTATGAAGATGAGCCATCCTTATCTGAGTCCAGTTACCCTCTTTTTCCCCTCCTGGTTTTGTACCATTGTCCCGATATTCAACAATATAATCGTCTCCTTTTCGTCGTATTCTCAGGAGAAGCTCATTACGGTGAGGGGGGAAATCCTGGGTCGACCAGTCGGAATAACCAAAATTGGTGACTACTACTCCAAGCTTGCTGGGAATATCAGGTTCATATTCCACGCAGGTCTTTAGCCAACACTGCGGTGAGACACGAACCATCAGTCCTGCCTGATCGTATTGGTGAACCGGGCTAAATCTGACCTGAGTAGTTATAACCACATTATCTTCAATCTCGGCAAACAAAAAATGACCATTATCGGTGGCAAAACCATAATATGTTTTTTGCCAGTAATCAGTTTTTGCCTTCGGCTGCACAATTAAGGATGAAGAGGCGGTATCTATTGACCATTTCTCCGGGGGATTGAGCCAATTAAGCCTGGGATCCAATTTTGACTTTTCAAATGTCTCATAAATTAGTAATTCACTCATATATCTGCCACCTCCTGATCTGACCTACTCCTCATTGACCATCGCCAGGTAGTTCCCTTTTTGCCATCCTCGATAATTATTCCGTAGCCGGCTAATTTTGCTCTAATCTTGTCGGCCAGAGTCCAGTTTCTGTCCCGGCGAAGTTTGTTTCGGTAATCTACCCAGAGATCGATCACTTGTTTTGGGGGAAGAGATTTCATTTGGTCTATCTGGGTAGAAAAGTATTCCCCCGGCGTTTTACCCTTGAAGATACCGGCTAACTCTTCCTGAAGCTGCTTTATGCTTTCCAGCGAAGGACCATCCTTTTGCTGTTTTGCCTGAAAGAGTCCAAGCATTTGGCCCATTTGCCCAATCCTGTCTCTAACTTTAATGAGGGAATTATAGGAATAGAGATTAAGAGACTCAACTTTTTCTGCCCAAAGGTTGGCCTTTTTTACCAGTAGGAAAATAGCCGAGATGGCCAAGGGGGTGTTAAAATCGTCATTTAGAGCCCGGATGAAATCGTCAAAACTATTGTCAATCTGTCGGTCAAATTGGCTTACTTGTCCCTCATTTTGAACCGGGGGATGTTCTTGAGGTTTAGGCAGATTGTTGATCTTGTCCAAGAGAGTGTGAATTCGCTTCAGAGCCAGAGAAGCTTCTTTGAGGCTGGTTTGACTGTAATCAAGGGGACTGCGGTAATGGGCCGAGAGCAAAAAGAATCTTACCACCTCTCCCGGATATTGCTTCAGAGCCTCTCTCAGGGTGAGGAAATTACCGGTGGATTTAGACATTTTTGCCTGATTCATAGTTACCAGTCCATTATGAACCCAAAATCGGGCAAAAGTCTTCCCGGTGGCGCCTTCCGATTGAGCAATTTCATTTTCGTGATGAGGAAAGACTAAATCTTGTCCTCCTCCATGAATATCAATGCTCTCACCCAGGTACTTCATAGCCATAGCTGAACACTCAATATGCCAGCCTGGTCTTCCCTCACCCCAGGGACTATCCCAGGCCGGTTCTCCTTTCTTGGATTTTTTCCAGAGAGCAAAATCAAGCGGATCCTCTTTTTTCTCATTGATTTCTATTCTTGCTCCCACGGCTAATTCTGAGATAGCCTGTCCGGAAAGTTTCCCGTAATCAGGGAAACTCTTTACCCGGAAGAAAACATCCCCCTCAGAGACATAAGCCAGTCCTTTACTCTCAAGTCTCTTGATTAAGTCGATTATCTCCGGAAGATGCTCAGTAGCTCGAGGATAACACAGAACCGGTAGGACACCCAGGGCCTGCATCTGTTGAAAGTATTCTCCCATAAATCTTTCGGTTAATTGGTAGATACTCAAATTGAGCATTTGAGCCCGATCAATCATTTTATCATCTACGTCAGTAAAATTAGTGACATATTTTACCTGCCAGCCCTGGTATTTTAGATAGCGATAAATAACATCGAAAATTACCGCTGCTCGAGCATGCCCCAGATGCAATTCATCATAAAGAGTCACCCCACAAACGTACATTTTCACTTGATTATCATTTAGAGGTAAAAATTCCTCTTTCTTCCTCCTAAGCGTATTATATATTCTCAGGCTCATTCGACTATTCCGGTGAGATTTTTTCTATATTAGCAATTGCCCAACAACAGATTCCTTTTTTGCCTTCTACCGGGGAAAAACCCTCCCAGGTGGTGGCTTTTATTCCTATCTGTCGGGGAGATATTCCCAGGATTTTAGCCAGATTTTCCTTCATTTGTGGAACATAAGGAGACAATTTGGGTTTGTCCACAACCATAACCGCATCCAGGTTAATTATCCGAAAGTTGTCCTTTTTGAGCATAAAATAAATTTTTCCCAGCAAAATTAGACTGGAGATATTTTTATACTGGACATCGGTATCCGGAAAAAAATGTCCTATGTCCTCCATTCCGGCTGCTCCCAAGAGGGCATCACCTAATGAATGTGTCAGGACATCAGCATCAGAATGGCCGGATAATCCCATTTCAAAAGGAATGTTTACTCCTCCCAGGATTAGTTTTCTTTCCCGGGCCAAAACATGAATATCATATCCTATTCCAACCCTCATCTTATCTACCTTGATACTTCTCCATAATTGGAGGTATCTTTAATAAAAATATTTTCTCCGAGAAGTACTTCCGCCATCCTTAAGTCCAAAGAGGTAGTGATCTTAATATTTAATTCACTTCCCTTAATAATTCTAACCTTTTTACCCAATTTTTCCACCAAATAAGCGTCATCCGGAGCGTCCCATTTCATTTTTTGAGCTTCTTGGTGAGCCTTTTTTATCAAGTCTGGCTGGAAGACCTGAGGAGTTTGGATTAGATAGATTTTCTCTCGCTTTAGAGTATTCAGGACATAACCCTCCGGACCAGCTTTCTTAACTGTTTCCTTAAGAGGGATTCCTGGAGTTATGGCTTCGTACTCCTCGGAGATTCTAATAACTCTATTTAAAAGAGAAACAGGTAGTAGAGGTCTGACTCCATCGTGTATGAGGACAACATCAGCATCTCCGGTGAGATGTTTCAAACCTTGAGAAACCGAATCCATTCTTCTTTGGCCACCTTCAACCACAGCCTTAACTTTGGTATATCTTTCCGGCAAAATAACCTTTTTGGATAACTCTATCATTCCTTGAGGAATCACCAGGATTATCCGGTGTATCAAGGGACATCTTTGAAATATATCCAAAGTCCAGCATATTACCGGTTGTCCTCTCAAAAGACAAAACTGCTTTGGTTTTACCTTCCCAAATCTTTCGCCTTTTCCTCCCGCCGCAATAATGGCTTCCACTCTCACTTAATTCTGCCTCTGTTTTTCCTTTTTTTTTCTCTTTCGTTTTCTTCCTTTTTTACCTCAGTAAAGATCATCTTGCCCGTGGTAGTCTGAAGAACGGAGGTTACGGTTACGTCTATTTCTTTACTTATGTATCTTTTGCCACCCTCCACTATTACCATAGTACCATCTTCCAGATAAGCCACCCCCTGGTTGGGATTCTCCCCCGCTTTCAAGATATTAATACTCAGGTTCTCCCCCGGGAGAAGAACAGGTTTCAAAGAGGTGGCCAACTCGTTGATATTTAAGACAGGAACCTCCTGAATTTTGGCTACTTTTTTCAAATTATGATCGTTAGTGACTATTTTGGCATCCATATTTTTAGCTAATTGGAGCAATTTTGTGTCTACTTCAAGAATCTGAGGGAAATCTTGATCAGTGATCATTACGGAAATGTTATCCTGATTCTGCAGTCTATTGACCATATCCAAACCTCTCTTGCCTCGAACTCTCTTGGTGGAAGAGGAAGAATCAGCAATTTGTTGGAGCTCATTAAGAACAAAATGAGGAATAACCAGAGTACCTTCAATAAATCCGGTCTCACAGAGTTCAGCTATTCTTCCGTCGATGATGACAGAAGTATCCAGAATCTTATAGTCCTCTCCTTTGCCCATCCGGCCTTTTTTTCCTACGATGCGGAAAATTAAATCAAATAACTCCTCTTCGCGGTTGAGAGCTACCGTCAGACCAATCGAAGCAGCTAAAGCATTGATTACTAAAAGAATGAGAGGTGCTGAAGATTTGAACTGGTCAATTAGCAAAAGAGGATAGCTCACTATGTTGGCTATAACTACCCCCGCTCCCAGACCTATTGCTGCCGCTATTAGCTTTTTTATGGAAACTCGACTGAGCCCTGCTTCAATCACTAAAATGATAGTGGCCAGCCACCCGCCGATCAAAGTCGGCTTCCAGGGATCTATATTTAGGTTGGAAGCCACGGCAAAACAAACCGCTCCCACCAAGATAACAAATAGTATTCTTAACCGAAATTGTTCTATTTTCATTAATTGTTTTTCTCCTGTGTGTTTCAGTGAGAACCGGGCTAATTAGTATTTTCGTAACAGGGCCCGGTCTCTTAGTCTTTCTAATTCTCTTTTAATGGAATTAGCTCTTTTTTCCCCCACTTCGTTTATGGTAATCAAATCATTGATGTTGGCGTTGATGATTGAGGGTAAATCATCAAAAGCTTTTATTAAATTTTCCACTACTACGGCAGGAAAACGGGGAATTTTCGATAGAACCCGGTAACCCCGGGGTGAAACGGAAAGATCGAGATATTCTGGTTTTATCCCGTATCCTAATACTCCCGTAATTGAAGTCGGCTCCAACAATGCATTGGAGTCAAGAGCATTCAATTTAGCCGATGCATTTTCGTCTTTTTCTTTGACATAATCCTTTATGACTAGCCGGTGATCGGTTAAGGTATTCTCGACCACTTCCTTCAACTGCATCTCAATAAGTCTGGCCTCTTCCCCTAACTCTACAATATATCGGTCAATTTCGTCTTTTACTCTTTTTATTTGTTCACCCTTTTGAACTACTCTAACCACGTTGAATAATTGGACGTCGTCCTCGAATTCCTGGATTTCCAGCTCGTTTAATACTATGTCAAAGGCCACCCGATATTTCTCCAAAGTCTGAATAGCTTGGTTTGCTCTACTGATAAGTTCGGGGGGCCTTCTTAAAACATACTTTATTTGACCTTTGTAGAGAGTAATGATGTTTCGCAGTTCAGAAATAGCTATGACCAGAGACCCTGTCTGTTTAGCCATTCGTTCGGCTGTTCTGTGACGGGTTCCTCTTTCATCGGAGGGAATAAGATAATCAGGGATAAGTTGAGCATTAGCTCTTAAGATTCTTACTGCACCCCGCGATAGAATAATCGCTCCGTCCATTTTAGCTAATTCTGCTAAGGTCATAGGAGTAAGAGAACAATCAAGTTTAAATCCACCATCAACTAAATTAAAATTTTTTTGACTATCTCCTACTACAATGAGACCTCCCGTTCCAGCCTGCAGAATTATTTCCAATCCCTGTCTTAAAGAAGTTCCCGGTGCCACCAACTTAAGTAATTCCAGAAGTTCCCCTTCCAACTGAGATACTTTTTCGGTCAACTTACCTTTTCCCTAAGTCCGTTTTTGATAGCCTCCCCAACCCCAGGTATCCCTATTATCCTTATTTTACCGGGATTTTTGATGCTCTTCGAATAGGAAGGAAAGGTTAAACATCTACTATATCCAAGTTTAACTGCCTCTTTTATTCTTTTTTCCATAAAAGCCACTGGCCTGATTTCCCCGCCTAACCCTACTTCTCCAATTGCTACCAGTCCTTTCTGGATAGGTCGCTCCCACAAACTGGAGACAATCGCCAGGATAATAGGTAAATCACAGGCTGGGTCATTTATGCGGATTCCTCCCGCTACGTTGAGAAAAACATCGCGGTTATAAAAGGGGATTTTCCCCTGCTTTTCCAGAACAGCCAACAGTAAACAGAGCCTGTTATGTTCAATTCCCTGACTAATTCTTCGAGGTAAATTTAGATTAGAAACGGTAACCAGGGCTTGAATCTCCACTAAGAAAGGGCGAGAACCTTCCATGGTGGGCATCACCACTGTTCCAGGGGTTGGTGAATTATGAAGAGAAGTATGGAGAAAGAATTTTGAAGAATCGAGAACTTCCTCCAGACCATTCTCTCTCATCATAAAGATGCCTATCTCCGAAGTTGGTCCAAAACGGTTCTTAGTGGTTCTCAAAATTCGATATTGGTAGTCACTGCTTGTTTCGAAATAAAGTACTGTATCTACCATATGTTCGAGGATACGTGGTCCAGCTAAGACACCCCTCTTAGTCACATGTCCAATCAGGAAAATAGTTATACCTTTACTCTTGGCTATTCTCATAAGGTGGGTAGTCGATTCTCTAATTTGGGAAATAGAACCGGGTGTTGAGCCTAACTCTTCCAGATAAACAGATTGGATGGAATCAACGATTACCACTTCAGGTTGAATTTTCTCGATTTGTTCCGAAATAAGGGAAAGATTGGTCTCAGCTAATATCAACAAATTAGGAGAGTTTATGTCCAGACGAACTGCTCGGAGCTTTGTTTGCTGTGCTGACTCCTCTCCCGAGATATACAGAACAGAATGTCCCTGACTACTCAGCTTATTTCCCACATCCAGTAGGAGAGTGGATTTTCCAATTCCTGGCTCTCCACCCACTAGGATGAGAGAGCCAGGAACAATTCCGCCTCCCAAAATGCGGTCAAATTCACCAATGTTAGTCCGGTATCTTTTCTGATCACTAATAGAGATCTCATTCACCGTCTGAGGAGGAAAAGAAGATGGACTATGATTAACGGTAGCCCGAAAGGGCTTGATTCTTTCTTCGCAAAGACTCTCCCAATTACCACATTCCGGACAACGTCCCAGCCACTTCAAAGAAACATAACCACAACTTTGACAAACAAATCTCGTTTTTTCCATTAATGTGTCTTTCCTACAAAGTCTATAGACTTAAGGGCTCTGCCGGTACCAATAGCCACACAGGAAACAGGATCTTCGGCTAAATGGGCGGGAATACCCGTAGCTTCTTTAACCAAGAGACCAAAGTTTTTCAAGAGACTTCCTCCTCCGGTAAGAACAATTTTTCTCTCCATAATGTCAGCCGCCAGTTCCGGAGGAGTTTTTTGGAGAACTGTTTTGATTCCGTCGACTATTTGCGAGAGGGGTTCAGATAATATTCGACATATTTCCACAGCACTGATATCCACTTCCTTAGGTAAACCGGTAGTTAAATCTCTTCCTTTGACTTTCATTTTCTCGTCGGCGGGAGGATTGATGGCGTAACCTATTTTCTTTTTCATCAACTCAACGGTGATTTCTCCTAAGGCAACATTATGTTGTTTCCTCATGTACCGAGCACAAACCTCATCCATTTTGTTTCCTCCCACCCGCAAAGAGACACCGGTTACGATCTCACCAAGTGAAATCACGGCTATATCTGTTGTTCCTCCACCTATATCTATAATCATATTACCTTGTGGCTTCATAATATCCAGGTTCGCTCCAATAGCGGCGGCTCTCGGTTCTTCAATTAAAGAAAGTTTCTCTCTTTTCGCTCCGGCCCGGATAGCCGCGTTTATTACCGCCCTTTTTTCTACAGAAGTTCCTCCCGTAGGTATGCAAATCATTAGATAAGGAGGGAAAAGGAACCACCGGCCACATATTTTTCTTATATAGTAACTGAGAATTTGTTCCACAATTTCATAATCAGCAATGACTCCGTCTTTCATTGGTCGAATAGCCACAATACTTCCCGGAGTTCGGCCCAACATTTCCCGGGCTTCTTCTCCGATAGCCAAGATTTTGCCGGAGGAATTGTCCATAGCTACCACAGAAGGTTCATTAGAGACTACTCCTTGTCCCTCGACATAAATGATAATACTGGTAGTTCCCAGGTCTATACCAATTCTACGGGCTGAGGTGAACATTATTTTCCTCGAGTCTAACTATTTTGGCTCCCAATTGAGATAGTTTTTTTTCTAATTCTTCGTATCCTCTATCAATGTGGCTGACTCCGATAAGCTCTGTTTCACCCCTGGCGGCTAATCCAGCCAGAACCAGTGCTGCACCCCCTCGGATATCCGAAACCGACACCGGACAACCCCAGAGAAAAGGAATCCCTTTGACAATTATTCCCCTTCCTATTTCTTCAATCTGAGCACCCATTCTTCGTAACTCGGCCAGGTGAGCGAACCTATTTTCAAATATTGTCTCAGTTATGGTACTTGTTCCCTGGGCTAAACAGGCCAGGGCGGTCAACTGGGGTTGAAGATCTGTAGGGAAACCCGGATAAGGCAAAGTTTTAATCCTCACCGGATCAAAGGGCCCTCGATAACTAACCATTATCTCATCCGCAGATGTTTCAATCATAATACCCATTTCTCTTAATTTACTGAACAGGGCTTTTGAATGATTGGGCTTTACTTTTTCCAGCGTAATTTCTCCCCGGGTTATAGCAGCAGCTAAGATCAATGTTCCTGTTTCAATTCGATCAGGAATAATGGAATAAGAAACCCCGGATAGACTTTTAGAGCCCTTAATCTTAATTAAGTCAGTTCCTTCTCCTTCAATTTGCGTTCCCATTTTTCCCAGAAACCTGGCTAAATCGACTACCTCAGGAGTACAAGAGGCATTTTCGATTACCGTAGTTCCTTTGGCCAAACAAGCAGCTAATATGAGATTTTCCGTAGCTCCCACACTGGGAAAATCCAGACATATATTGGCGCCCTGCAGGCCTGTTGGTGCTGTTGCCTCCACGTATCCCCGTTTTACTCTCATTCGAGCTCCCATTTTACTCAATCCCTCGAGATGTAAGTTGATCGGTCTTCTTCCTATGCTACATCCTCCGGGAAAAGCAACGCGGGCCCGCCGTACTCTAGCCAGCAATGGTCCCAGCACCAAAATTGAAGCTCGCATTTTTCTGACCAGATCATAAGGAGCTTCAAATTGGGAAACATTGACGGCATTAATGAAGAGTTTTCCCTTCACTCTTCTTACTCGGGTACCCAATTCTTCCAAGGTTTGCCCCATTATCCCGATATCACTGAGATTGGGGATATTTTTTAACGAACATTCTTCCTCGGTTAATAAACAGGCGGCCATTATTGGAAGAGCGGAATTTTTTGCCCCGCTTATACTCACTTTTCCTTCTAGACGCCTTCCCCCTTGAATGATAAATTTACTCACGGCATTTTATCCTATATTTATCGGCCTAATGGTAATTTCCGCACTTTTTCTTAATTGCTCCAGCCATTGGTCAAGGTTGTCTTCTAGTTTTTTCCTCTGAAGAAAATCAACGATTTCCTTTTCCCAGTCTTGACAACGAAGTTGTTTTTCGTCTAATAACTTGAGTATGCGGAAATAACCTTTCTGTATAGGTAAAACGCTGCTGACTCCGTTTTTCTCAAGAGAGACAATTTGCTGTCGTAGAAGGGGTTGAATTTGCCGAGGATCAAACCAGCCTAAATCACCTCCTTTCTTGGCGTTTGAGTCGACAGAAAAGGTCTTAGCTAAGGTAGAAAAACTCTCTCCTGCTTTCAATCGTTGGAGAATTTTCTCGGCCGTTTCCTCACTTCCGACTACAATTTGAGCAATTTCTACTCTTTCGGTCTGACTTAACTTCTCTTTATAAATTTCGTAAAATTGGATAACCTCGGCTGAGGCATTGTCAGCTCCTCGCAGATAATTTCTTATAACGGTGCAAAACTTTGATACTGCCTCAGGGGAAACTTTTGTTTTGTAGTCATCTATTTCCTCTAACTTCTGAGAAAATAGTTTATCACGGATGATTCTGTGTTTCAGTCGTTCTCGAAAATCTCCTGCACTTAGTCCCTTCTCCTTTAAAGTCCAGGAGAATTCCTCTTTTGATAAATCACCCTGGAGTTGAACTATGAGTGCATCAACCTCTTCCTTGGTAACTTTCAGACCTCGCTTTTCGGCCTCTTGCTGGATAATCTTATCATCAATAAGTCGCTGGAGGACCTGGCTGGGCGATAAATTACTGGTTCTCCATTCTTTCTTAATTAGGTTAATTTCTTTCTTTAAATCACTGATGGTAATTGCTTGGTCGTTAACTACAGCTACAATTTCATCTATTAAGATTTCTTCAGCTTTAGCCATTGGTCCTATTTGCCCGAATAAAAAACCCACGGCAATAAGGAGAATCCATTTTCTTAATCCGGCTAAAGAATTACCAGAAATCTTCCTTTTTTCTGTCCGAGTATCGAAAAACTCTTGCTTCATAGCTTTTTATGATAACACATTTTTGTATTTTTGTAAAATTTGCCTCAAATAAATCAGGAATTTCCCCTCTTTATATTTTACCTTTAAAATCAAATTTTTTTCGTCCAAAGGTAAAGTTGTCATTTGGTCAAAAAGCTTTTCTTCAATCGTTCTTTTTCTTTCTGCTGTAAGAAGATGAAAGGGTGAAAAACTAAGCCATATTTTGTCCTCTTTCTTAGCTAAAGAGACTATCCCTAACTCCCTGGCTATCAGTTTTATCCTCAAACAATCAAGGAGATTTCTTGCCTGGTGGGGGAGTGGCCCGTACCTATCTCTGAGCTCTTCTTTTAGCTCCCATACTTCTCTTTCAGTCTTTATTTTTCCAATTTGAGCATAAATAGCAAAACGTTGCTCTAAGTAAGGAACGTAAGATTGAGGAAGTCTGGCTTCAACCTTGAGATCCAGATTTACCGGGAAGGAGGGAGTTACCTTTTCTCCTTTGAGTTTCTTGATTTCTTCAGAAAGAAGCTGGGTATAGAAGGTAAATCCCACAGCAAAAATGTGCCCGTGTTGTTCCTTGCCCAGTAGGTTACCTGCTCCCCGGATTTGCAAATCCTGCAGAGCTATACGAAATCCAGCTCCGGAACCTTCAAATTGTCTGATTACTTGGAGTCTTTTTTGAGCTTCTTCCGTGAGCATTTTTCCGTGACTAAAGCAGAAATAAGCATATCCTTGTCTTTTTCCTCTTCCTACTCTTCCTTTTAACTGATATAAGTCTGCCAGTCCAAATTGTTCGGAATTTTCCACAATCAAGGTATTTACATTAGGCATATCAATTCCAGATTCAATAATAGTAGTACAAACCAAGATGTCGTATTTTTTGAAGAGAAAATCTTTCATAATTGCTTCCAGTCTACCTGAGGAGATTCTACCGTGAGCTATGATAATATTGGCTTCAGGAACAAGTTGTTGGACCCTCTCGGTTACCCGATAAATTGTTTCAATCCGGTTGTGGAGATAGAAAATCTGACCTTCTCTTGCCAATTCCTGATAGATAGCTTTTTTTATGATTTCCTGATTGTATTCGATTACCCGGGTTTGAACATTTTGTCTCTCTTCGGGGGGGCTGGTGATGACACTCATTTCGGAGACTCCCGTCAAGGCCATATACAAGGAACGAGGAATGGGGGTAGCAGTTAAGCTCAGGACATCAACTGTGTGATGGAATTCTCTGAATTTCTTTTTTTGGATAACTCCAAACTTCTGTTCCTCATCGATGATAATCAAACCCAGGGTTTTGAATCCCACATCATTTTGCAGAAGCCGATGAGTTCCGATGACAATGTCTACCAATCCTCGTTTTAAGTCACGAATAATCTCTTTCTGTTTTTGAGAAGTCTGGAACCGAGAGAGCAGTTCTATTTTAATGGGATAGGCAACCATTCTTTCCTTGAAGGTCCGGTAGTGTTGTTCACCTAAGATGGTAGTGGGGACGAGTACGGCAACTTGTTTATTGTTCATTACAGCCTTAAAGCTAGCTCGCATAGCCACTTCAGTTTTTCCGTAGCCGGCATCTCCACATACCAGTTGATCCATAGGGACAGGATTTTCCATCCGTTGTTTTATTTCTTGAGTAGCTCGCAGTTGATCCGGGGTTTCCTGGTAGGGGAAGGAAGCCTCAAATTCTAATTGCCACTGATTGTCCGGCTCAAAGGTGTATCCGGAGGAAACTTTTCGAATTGAATAGTGCTTCAACAAAGAAACAGCCAGATCTTTGGTAGCTTTTCTGGCTCGCTTTTTAGTCCATCTCCAGAGACCACCCTCGAGACTATGGATGGGAGGTGGGTGATCCGTATCGCCAATATATTTGTGTAGACGGTCCAATTGATCAATGGGTATGTAAAGACGATCTGTTCCCTTATAATCAACTTGGAAATAATCGCTTTTTTCCCCTTCCAGTTGAAGAGTTTTGACTCCTTTGAATCTTCCAATCCCATGGTCAATATGAACCACGTAGTTTCCCGATTTCAGCTCCGTCCATCTGGCGATTTTCTTTTCTTCGGGGAGAGCAACCCAGCGTTTTCTTCTTTCCCGGTAACGCTGAAAAATATCCTCATCGGTAACGAAAACATTTCCCGTTTCCCCAAAAACAAATCCTCTGCTGAGATCACCCGTAGTAATTAGAAGTGCCGGTGCGGTTTCCAGTAGATTGACATTTTCCTCTTGCCCTATTCGAAGTCCCTTATCTCCCAAAATTTCCTGCAATCTATCCGCTTGTCCGGAATTAGATGATAGAATAACTACTCGCTGTTGCTGCTGAGTCCATTTCTTGAGGTCTTCTATTAGAAGACCGAGATGTCCTCGATAGGAATTTAAGGAGAACGCATTAACCGGAAGAGTTATTTTGGGTTTCATCCAGGGAATATTCCGGGGAAGAGTGGAAAGAAAGACTATCTCTTTTCTCAACACCTCTCTCCAGGATTCTCTAACGGTGGAAAGTTCCTTCCTTACATCTTGTTCCAGAAGAAAGGGCTCATCAAGGAAAAATAGTGGGTCCGGAGGCAAAAGGTTTAACAGAGATGAAAAATGGGTATTCCCTTGTTGCCTTAGAGATTCCTCTTCAGCCGGGCAAATCATAATTTGTTTTCTTTTATTCATCGGTTTTATCGAGCGTTGAGTCTGGGAGTCAAACTCACGGATTGATTCAATAGTCTCCCCACAGAATTCAACTCGCCAGGGATGTGGGTACAGAGGGCAGTATAAATCTACAATTCCTCCCCTTACCGAATAGTCACCGGTCTCTCCTATCAACGGTGAAAACTCATATCCGGCCTTAGAAAGCCAATTCCTTAGTCCATTCCGTCCTATTTTTCCGCCCTGCTCTATATGTAAAACGTTGTCGGTCAGTGATTGAAAAGAAGGAACTTGACCTAGAAAGGTCTGGAGGGTAGCTATCAATAAAATGGAATTTTTCTCTTTTATTTGGTAAAGAATTCTGAGACGATCTTCTGAAGAATCCTTTCTGGAAAAGGGCCAGAGAAACAATTGTTTTTCTTGAGGAAGGAAGGTTTTCAAATCTCGATAAATATTTTCGGCTTGAGAAAATTTCTGACAGAGAAAAACAAAACACCCCTTTCTCCGTCTCCGAGCCAGGGCTACCCCAAAAGCCTTGGCCGGAGAAGTCAACCCGTAAATCCAGGTAGGGGAAACTCCCTGAATTATTTCTCCAAGAAGATGGTCAAAGGCATTAGATTTCAACTACAACTATTTCCTCCTGGAGTAATTTACGCAGGGGGTTGATTAGTAATTCTAATTCTCCTTCGAGGATTTTTTCGAGATTAAATAAAGTAAGACCGACCCGATGGTCGGTTATTCGACCTTGAGGAAAATTGTAAGTCCGAATACGTTCAGATCTTTCTCCTTTGCCAATTTGCGTTCGTCTCTTTTGCGAGATTTCTTTTTTTTGTTCCCGTTCTTTTTTATGCAGTAATTCTGCCCGTAAGACTCGTAGAGCTTTAGCCCTATTCTGATGTTGGGATCGCTCATCCTGACATTGGACCACCAGTCCCGTGGGAAGATGAGTGATTCTAACTGCTGAGTCAGTTACATTAACATGTTGTCCTCCTGCTCCTCGGGAATGGAAAGTCTCGGTTTTTAGTTCCTCCGGATTTATCTCTATTTCTATTTCCTTTGCCTCGGGCAAAACCGCCACCGTTACTGTGGAGGTATGAATCCTTCCGCTGGATTCGGTTGCCGGGACTCTCTGTACCCGGTGAACTCCACTTTCAAACCATAGGTAGGAGAAAACATCCTGGTTGTCTATGGCAAAAATAATTTCTTTGAAACCACCTATCTTAGTGGGACGAAAATGAATGTTTTCCACTCTCCATTTTTTTTTCTCAGCGAAACGAATGTACATCTTGTAAAGATCCGCGGCAAATAGAGCTGCTTCCTCGCCACCTGTTCCGGCTCTTATTTCCATAATGATACTGCGTCCGGAATATTTATCTTTAGGTGTCAAATTGCGGACTAAATCTCTGGTTATTCTCTCTAAGTTAACCATCAGTTTCTTTATCTCTTCTCTGGCTAATTCCTTGATCTCATCATCATCTTCTGTTCTCAGAAGTTCTTCTGTTTTTTCCTTCTCTAAATTAAATTTTTGGTACTCTTGCCACAGAGAAACTACATTCTGCAAATTTCTTTGTTCCCGGTTGTATTTCTGAAGAAGTCGCGGATCTTTCAATGTTTGGAGTTGAGCAAGTAGAACATTCAGCTCTTCATATCTCTCTGTGATTTTTTCCAATCTTTCAATATCCAGCTTCAATTTTACTTATCCTTTACCTGATTTATCTGGAAGTAGTGTTGAGATTAGAAGAAAATTAGAGTATTCCCTGCTCAAAAGCTCTTGGGGTAGGTGGGATAGATAGATTGACTATGTATCTTCCTCTAACTCCACATTCCAGTAAGCCATATCAAGAAAATCTTGCCAGGTCTCTTCCTTCATTTCTGAGAGATTATTCTTGACAAAGGCTTTCCAGGCTGGCTTCCGAGGCTTCTTTATTAGATGCATCTTGGCTTCGGAAAACAGCCGGCTTCCTTTACGAAGATTGCAGGAAACACAGGAACAGACAACATTTTCCCAGCAATCCTTACCGCCTCTGGATAGAGGAATAACGTGATCTATATTCAAATCTTCAGATCTAAACTTCTTTCCGCAATACTGACAGGTATTCCGATCCCGCTTAAAAATATTTCTTCGGGTGAACTTTACCTTTCGCGGAGGAAGGCGATCATAAAGAAGCAGAAGAATTATGCGAGGAATTTTGAGGCGAAAGCTAATTGTACGAATGACATTGTCATCGTTAGCTTTCTGAGAGAAATCCTTCCATTTCTCAAATCCAAAGGTGTAGAAAGAACCTCCTTCCTTAATAACTATTTGAGCATGCTGGAGATAAACCAAACAGAAGGCTCTTTTTACCGAGCAAACGTCGGTTACCTCCCATAGCTTATTGAGAACCAGTACGCTACTATTTAACACTTCTGTAGCCATTTTCCACCAATTCCCCGAAAACTTCTCTTAATTATAATACAAATTGTTTTTGTGTCAATTCAGTCAAGGAGAGATTTTGGGACCTCCCATTTTCTTGATTTTCCCTTGCTGAATGATTTTCTCAATGTAATCTATCTCTTTACGAAATTCTTCAAGTCGTTCTATGATTGGATCAGGTAGATCTCCATGATCTAGGTTAATCAGAGTAATTCTCCTGCCCTTATGTTTTACTATTCTACCCGGGACTCCAACAACTGTGGAATCGGGAGGAACATCCTTGATTACCACAGAACCAGCTCCTATTACTGAGTTATCTCCTATTTTAATGTTTCCCAGGATTTTTGCTCCTGCGGCTACTGTAACATTATTCCCCAGGGTGGGATGTCTTTTCCCTTTTTCCTTGCCTGTTCCTCCCAGGGTTACTCCTTGATAAAGAGTTGCATTATTCCCGATTTCCGTGGTTTCACCTATTACTACCTCCATTCCATGATCAATGAAGAAACCTTTACCAATTTTGGCTCCCGGATGTATTTCTATTCCGGTAAGAAACCGGGCAAACTGGGAAATAAGCCGGGCCAGGAATTTAAACTTGCGTTGGAAAAGAAAGTGAGAGATACGATGCCAAAAAATAGCGTGTAGTCCAGGGTAAAGAAGTACTTCCCAGACATTCCTGGCAGCCGGATCCCTTTCAAATATTACTCCTAGGTCCTCAAACATTCTTAGGTTCTCCCGATAAACTATTCTTGAGAATGATTTTAACAGAATTATCTTTGACAGGCAAGTGTAATTGATTTGACAAGAGAGAAGTATAACTTATAATATTAAGGGAGAATGAAGTAAGTGATTGTAAAAGACATCCAGAAAGGGCTAATGGCCTTTTTGTTGCCTGCTGAGTGTCAAATATGCAAAGAGGAGCTGGCTCCTCTAAATCAGAGTTTTGTCTGCCAAAAGTGTTGGTCGAAGATTGAGTGGATTACTTCTCCTTACTGTCAGCAGTGTGCCCGGCCTTTATCTGGATCCCTTGATTCTTCTTCTCAGAAATGTGGTGGATGTCTTCAAAACCCACCCAACTTCGAGCGGTCTTTTATCCCCACTCTTTACCGAGGAGTTATGGTGGAAGTTATCAAACTCCTCAAGTATAAAGGTAAAACAGGGGTTATGAGCGGACTGCTAAGGATCATTGAAGAATATTTGAGGAAAAATAGCATTTCTCTCTATCATTTTGATTTGGTTATTCCGGTTCCTCTTCATCGAAAGCGACTGAAAGAAAGAGGATTCAATCAAGCTGAGTTAATTGCCCGAGTGATAGCAAATTATTTCCATTTACCCTTAATTAACCACTGTTTGAAGAGAGTAAGGCCTACCCAAACTCAGACACATTTGAGAAAATCTGAACGAATTAAAAATATAAAGAGAGCTTTCAGAACATCTAATGAGACACTTCTGAAGAAACGAAAGGTTCTATTGGTGGATGATGTTTATACTACCGGGGTTACGGCCAACCAAGCGGCCGGAGTACTTAAAAGAGCCGGGGTAGACAAGATTTATTTATTTGCTTTAGCCAGAGCTTCATAAATGATGGGATTAGCTGCAAAAGTTTGTTGACAAGTTTCTGGTCTATGATATAATCTTTACTTAGTCTTCCTCTTGGGGAGTAATTAAGTACGGGAGGTGCCAACGCATGTCAGAAGAAGGAACGGTCAAGTGGTTCGATGACCGAAAAGGTTACGGGTTCATAGAGAGGGAAAATGGCGAAGATGTCTTTGTCCATTATTCCAACATAACTCAGGAAGGATTCAAGAGTCTGGAAGAAGGGGAGAAAGTGTCTTTCGACATCGAGAAAACCCAGCGTGGTCTTCAAGCTGTTAATGTAGCTAAGGTTAAATAGGTTGACCTGCTGTTGAGAAATTAACCCGGCTGAATGGCTAAACAGAGAAGGTAGGAAATAGAAATAATATTTTCTTTTGCAATCTGGCTATCCATAACCCAGCCGGGTTTTTCTCTTGAACCAAGACAAGAGGTGAGTGTTTGAAAGTAGAAATTAATGTATTCCATATGCAAGTTACCCCGGAGATAAATGCTTTAGTGGAAAAAAAATTGGGCAAATTGGACAGGTATTTTAAGGAAATTTCCACTTCGCACGTAATAATTAGACTGGAAAAAGGTAGATATTGGGTAGAAATCAACACTTCAGTCAATAAGCAGATTCTTCACAGCAATGCTGTTGATACTAATCTTTATACTTCCGTTGAAGTGGCCGTCAACAAAATAATTAAACAGGCCAAGAAGTTCAAGGAAAAGATTAAATCTCATAAGTCTCCCCGCCAGAGTGAGAAGTCAAACATTTTGGCCGAACTTTCTGAGGTTGTTAGTGACCAAAAAAAGCCAAGAGTAGTTCAGATAACCAAGGAGCTGGTTAAACCAATGAGTGTTGAGGAAGCTATTATCCAGCTCAATATTTCCCGAGATAAGTTTTATGTCTTTCTCAACGCAGAGAATAATAATATTAATGTGATTTACAAAAGAGAAAATGGTAACTTTGGTCTTATCCAACCAGAAATATAAAGTATTAACTTTTCCTATAGATGTTCAGATAAAACAAAAATAAGGAGGGTGGAGTGGAAGTAAAAAATTTTTTGCGTAGAGAGAGTATTATATCCAGACTGGAGTCCAGAACTAAAGAAGAAGTCTTGGAAGAACTGGTCAGTTTGTTAGAAAAAACAGGTGAGGTTACGGACAAAAAAGAGTTCTTAAGAGTAATTCGTGAGCGTGAAAAGTTAGGTAGTACTGGAATAGGTTATAATATTGCTATTCCTCACGCTCGTTCCTCAGGAATAAAGTCCCTAATCGGTGCTTTTGGTATCTCCAAAAAAGGTATAGATTTCGATGCTTTAGATAAAGAACCGGTCTATTTGTTCTTCTTGCTGGGTGCTCCACCAGAGGCCTCGGGAGATTATTTGAAAGCTTTAGCCAGTATATCTCGTTTGTTGAGGCGGAAAAGAGCTCGTGATGATCTTATGAACGCAGAAACAGTAGAAAAAATCGAAAAAATCATTCAGAAAGAGGAATTATGAAATAGTCTGGGTAAAGTCATTTTAAACGGATTTTTGAAGTCAAAGAAAAGGCGAAAAAAATGAACAGAGAGAAATACCTCTTTACTTCTGAATCGGTAACCGAAGGGCATCCGGATAAAATTGCCGACCAAATTTCTGATGCAGTCCTTGACGCTATTTTAAAGCAAGATTCCCAAGGCCGGGTGGCCTGCGAGACGCTGGTTACCACCGGTTTAGCTTTTATGGCTGGTGAAATCACCACTACCTGCTATATAGACATTCCTTCCATTGCTCGTCAGGTTCTTAAGCAAATAGGTTATACTCATGCCAGTTATGGAATAGACTATAAAAGTTGTGCCGTAATTACTTCCATTAATGAGCAATCTTCCGATATTGCTTTGGGGGTAGATAAGGACGGGGCAGGAGATCAGGGGATGATGTTCGGGTATGCTACCAAGGAAACACCTGAGTTGATGCCTCTGCCCATCATCCTGGCTCATCGTCTGACCAAAAGATTAGCTGAAGTAAGAAAGAAAAAGATTCTCCCTTATCTTCGTCCTGATGGCAAATCTCAAGTAACCGTTGAGTATGAAAATGGAGTTCCCCGAAGGGTGAGCACGGTGGTGATTTCAGCCCAGCATTCCCCAGAAGTCGAAGTGGAAGATATCGAAGACGAGATAATAGAGATGGTTATTAAACCCTGTCTTCCCGAGCAATATAGAAGCACCGACCTTAGTTACTACATTAATCAAACCGGTAGTTTCAAAATAGGAGGACCTCAGGCAGATACAGGACTTACCGGAAGAAAGATAATAATGGATACTTACGGAGGAGTAGGTTCTCACGGGGGGGGATGTTTCTCAGGAAAGGATCCTACCAAGGTAGACCGTTCTGGTTCATATATGGCTCGTTACATTGCCAAAAATTTAGTAGCGGCTGGGATCGCTGACAAATGTGAGGTTCAAATTGCCTATGTCATTGGGAAAAAAATACCTATATCTTTAATGGTAGATACTTTCGGGACGGGGAAAATCCCCGAGTCCCGGATAAACAAGCTTATCCAGGACAACTTCGATCTCACTCCCCGAGGGATAATCGAATACCTGGATCTTCTTCGTCCTATTTATAAAAAGACTGCTTGTTATGGACATTTTGGACGGGAGGATAAAGACTTTACCTGGGAAAAAACTGATCGAGCTCCGGAACTTTGTCGCCTGGCGGGAATTTAAGACCTACCTCTTAACTCTGTATCGGGCCATGTTTACCCATACAGCACCAAGAATTACCAGTCCTCGGACAACCATTTGTACGTAGGGCGAGATGTTAAGTAAAGTCATTCCGTTAACCAGAGTCCCTATCACCATAGCTCCCAATAAGGTTCCAAACATTCGACCTTCGCCTCCGAACAAACTGGTACCCCCCAATATAACGGCAGCTATGACATTTAGTTCCAGACCAAGGGCTACCTGCGGTGAACCCGTTCCCAGACGAGAGGCCATTATAATACCACTAATGGCGGTGAGTACTCCCTCTATCACGAATACAAAAATGAGGACTCGATCAACGTTGATACCTGATAATCTGGCTACCCTTTGACTCTCACCTACTACGGTAATATATTTGCCGATTTTGGATTGGGTAAGGATAAAATAGCAAATTAGCCAGATAATTACCATGATGATTATAGGAATGGGAACAGGTCCTATAAATCCTCGCCCGATAGCCCGAAATCCACGGGAGCCTATATAAATGGGATGACCTCGGGTATAGATAAATCCTATACCGCGTAACACTCCCATAGTAGCCAGAGTTAGTAAGAATGCGGGTATCTTTTGCTTAGCTACAAAGAATCCATGCATTAAGCCAATGGTGATTCCGGTCAGTAAAACCAAAGGCAACCAGATCCAAACCGGAAATCCAGCTCGGGTCACCAAGGCAGCTGTAATAACTCCAGTCAAAGCCACCACTGAACCTACACTCAGGTCAATCTGGGCAGCCGTAATGACAAAGGTCATACCAAAGGCAATAATAGCAGTTACCGCTATTTGTCGTCCCACATTGAATATATTTGAGAGAGTCAAAAAATAGGGGCTGGCAATAGATAAGAAAACACACAGTACCACAAATCCCGCCAAGAGTCCGTAAGTTTCTACCGTATGTCGCAGTAGGAAAACTACTTTTTTTTCTTCCTTTTGTTTGGCCGTGTTTTGGGAATTTTTACTCATTGGATAGCGCGCTCCCCGGTGATCATTAATTTTACAATTTCATCTCTGGTAGTTTGTTTGACCAAACGGTCTCCCACTCGACGTCCGCCGCGCAGGATAATAACCCTATCGACCACGGAAAAAATGTCCTCCAGATTGTGACTTATCAAAATAACGGAAGCCCCCTCTTTCTTTAAATCCAGTGTTATTTGGCGAACTTTCATAGTCTCCGCAACTCCCAAAGCAGCCGTTGGCTCATCCATAATAATTATTCTGGCTTTCCAAAAAATACTCTTGGCGATAGCTGTGGCCTGTCGCTGTCCCCCGGAAAGTGTTGCTACTTTAGCCCGAGGAGATTCAATATCTATTTTTAGTTTTCTTAAGGTAGGAAGCGTTTCTGCCTCCATACGTTTCTTATCCAGTATTCTTATGGGAGTTCCTAAAAAGTTCTTTAAGCGCTCTTTTCCCAGAAAAATATTTTCAGCGATATTGAGTTTATCAGCTAAAGCCAGATCTTGATATACGGTTTCTATTCCCAAAGTTTTGGCACTTCTGGGATCCAAAATGTTTACCTGCTCTCCTCGTAAGAAAATTTTTCCCTCATCCGGGGAGTAGGCGCCGGAGACGATTTTAATTAGGGTTGTTTTCCCGGCCCCGTTATCTCCAACCAGGCCGAGGATTTCATTATCGTAGAGTTCAAAATCCACATTGTTCAGAGCCTGAACCGATCCGAATTTCTTGCAAATACCTTTCATTTTCAACAAAGGTTCCTTTTGCATGACTGTATCCTATCTAAATAAGTGCGTAGAGGCTTGGTATTAATGCAACCAAACCTCTACGCATATTATTATTTACCTTTCTCTCCGTTTTCAAAGGAATAGAGTTTAATTGGCTTTATTTTAGTAAGCCAATATTTCCAGTTCTTTTGTGGCTTGCTCAAGATTGTCCTTGGATACTAAAAGTACGGGAATGATGATGTTTTCCGCCACGAAATCGGAGCCCAAGCATTCCAGACCTTTGACCTTTATCATAGCCGCCTGCATAGCTGCCTCACCTAAGAGCAAAGGCTGCTGAGCTACTGTGGCAAAGAGCTTTCCGTCCTTAATGGCTTTGACCATTTCAGTGTCTATATCCACGCCCACAACCTTGATTCCTGCTCCCAGAGCATCTACGGCTGATACTGCTCCCATACAACAAGTCTGATTTGAACCGTAGATAAAGTCGATATCTGGGTGAGCGGTTATAATATTTTCAGTGACGGTCATAGCATTGTCTCTCAGAGCTTCCTCAACATTCTGAATAGTAACAATCTCTACCCCGGGTAGCTGAGTGACCTGATCTTTGAAGCCCTGGACTCTCTGTTGTTGAGCTACTGATACCAACCAGGCTACTATACCGATCTTAGCTTTCCCTCCCATGTTGTTCTCGATATATTCTTTGGTCCATTTCCCCACTTTGGTGCCGATCTCCAGATTGTTTGAGCCGACAAAGGTTACTACCTTATCAGTCTGCAGTTTCATATCCGCCGTTATAACCGGTATTCCCAGAGCAGTCGCTTCTTCTACCACCGGCACTACACCTACCGGATCAACTCCGTAGACGACTAAAGCATCTACACCGCGGGCAATATAAGTCTCCAGAGCCTGTACTTGAGGAGCAAGCTTGCATTTAGGGTCATTGAGCAAGAAATCTACGTCCGCTCTTTCTACCACTCTTTTCATTCCATTGACCACATCAATGTAAAAGGGATGCTCATAGGTAATGATGGAACACCCGATGATAATCTTTTCCTGAGCCACGCCGACGCCAACAACTCCACCACAAATCAGCGCCGTCAGTAGCAGAGCCATAATCACTTTCTTTCTTATCATTTTACTCCTCCTTTTTCGATAAAACCACTCTTTACATCAATTAAATCTGCTCAGCTATTGTTGCTAACTCACCACCTCCTTCCGGACATTATTTTACTTTCGGACATTTTCAAAGTTTGTAGATTTCCTTTGGGTTATCGTAGAGAACTCTTCGGGCCAACCAAAGAGCCTTCCTCCGGGAAAGGTAACCCTGTTCGATTTTTTCCGAGAGGACTCTGGCTAAACAATCCAAAATCAGACTAACTTTTGCATAAGCCCACTCCACCGAGTAGGCGTCGGTGCCCACAGCTATCCATTTATTAGCTGGAAGAGCCTCCAATCTTTCAGCAATTGTGGTCTTAACGTAGGTAGGAAATAAAGTATGCCACCAAAAACCAAGAAGACTAATGTTGGGAAGCATTCTGGAGATAATGGTAAGCTCTTGAGAAAGAGAATGAGCAGCACACATAATGTTTATTTTGACCTCGGGAAAAGTTTTGAATAGAGGAATCAAATCAAAAACAAAACGATGATCAGAAAATACATAAGATTCCCCGTATCTTAGTTTTGGTTTTGCCCACCAGGCCCCTATACAAAGTTGAATCGGGCACCTGTGTTCTCTGATAATCTCAAAATAGGTATGAAGCAGCCAGGTTATCAGAATATTTTCTTCTTCAAAGCTAAGTTTTTTACCGGCAATTCTGGCTTGATAAAGTTCTTCTATTTTTCTCCTTTTCGCTCCCAGCAATTGGAGAGCAGTACTGATAAAACAGACAAAGTAGCCTATCCCACTTTCTATCTTTTTTTGGAAAAATTTAGCCAAGAGATCTTCAAATTCCCCGGCCACAGAAGGAAGGTAACCAAACTGATTTTTTACCAGGTTCAAAACGGATGTTCCCCGCTCTGGGTCAAAGTTGAAGTCTTCCAAGTTCTCGAACAGCGGAGAAAGAAAAGGGTGTTTTTTCGGATTTTCCTTATCCCAGTTGCCCTCGCAAGTAAGTGAACGTTCAATGCCGGCTTTGACCATTATTTTCTTTGACCAACTGTTATTATCTCCTCTCTCTTTAATTCTTTTTTCTATTTCTCGCCAGTTGTGCCGGTTTATACCTTCCGGTATTCCGTAAATATCTTTAATAATTTTTCTTACACACCAAAAAGTGGTAGTATGCTCAATATGTTCAAGATAGGGAAGGAAACGAGCCATTCTCTCACTGAGAGGGGCCTGAGAGACTAAGAAATTATCGTCCCCTAAGCCGGCAGAATATACTTCTCTTCTCACAAAATGGTAAAACAAAATATCGGAGAGGTCTTTGGCTTGGGGGCAATCGGTGGAAATGTGAGAGTGAACATCCAAAATAGGGATTTCTTTTATTTCGGCTAAAATATCCCGATAAAGAGAATTAGCGGTCATATTTCCTCTTTTATCTATTCGCGCACGAAATCAGCTCGGCAATATTTTCCTGAAACAACATTGACAGTATACCGTCAATTCCACCTCTGTCAATTTTCCAGTCTCTCTTCAGTTCCGGGAAAAGTCTCCCGATGTAGGTATTTGTTGAGGCAATACTCAAAATTTTCCCCAAGCTGAAGAGATTTGATGTGTTGATTGACAGGATGGAAAATTTGAGATAGCCTAAATTAATCAAGATAAAAATCAACCAATAATCAACTAATATATTATGTAACAGAGGGAGTAGAAACTATGGCTAAACTTGCACTAAAAGACGGAGTACCTGTACGAAAGAAACCCTTTCCAAAGTGGCCTATATGGGATCAACAGGAGTTAGAAGCAGTTACCTCGGTTATCCAGAGTGGAAATTGGTTCTGCACTCAGGGGCACATGGTAGACGATTTTGAAGTTGAATTTGCGCGATTTCAGGAGGCTTCATACGCCCTAGCAGTCACTAACGGATCTCATGCTATCGAAGTGGCTCTCACGGCTTTGGATATAGGACCCGGTGATGAAGTTATAGTGCCGGACTATACCTTTATGGCTACGGCGTCAGCCGTTCTTTATGCCAACGCAGTACCTTTGCTGGTTGATGTGGATGAGAAAACTTTTTGCCTTGATCCTAAACAAGTAGAGGCAGTAATTACTGACAGAACCAAAGCAATTATTCCCGTGCATTTTGCTGGTCATCCCGCTGATTTAGATGCCCTAGGCAAGATTGTTTCCCAACACCAATTGAAATGGATCGAGGACTCGGCTCATGCTCATGGTGCAGAGTGGAAAAGCAAAAAAATTGGGACTTTTGCCAATTTAGGCACTTTTAGTATGCAGGCCAGCAAAACTATGACTGCCGGCGAAGGAGGAATTATTATTACTGATGACAAGACTCTGGCAGAAGAATGTGCTTCCATTATTAATTGTGGAAGACATAAAGGTGAACATGATTATTGTCACTTTCGTTTAGGCTCTAATTACCGCCTGACCGAGTTACAAGCGGCGGTGCTGCGAGTTCAACTGAAGAGATTACCTGAGCATCTTAATATTCGAAACAAAAATGCCCGTTATCTTACCCAGCAACTACAATTGATTCCGGGGATCATTCCTCAACAATGTGATAGTCGAGTAACCAAGAGGGGTTTATATTTGTATCCCTTCCTCTACCAAGAAGAATATTTTGAGAAATTACCGCGGGAGACTTTTGCCAGAGCTTTAAAGGCAGAGGGTATACCGGTTGAAAGACCTTACCCGGCCATCCACGAACTTGAACTATTTACCGAGAAGCAATTTCGTCCCCGGGGGTGTCCGGTGGAATGCCCTCATTATCCGGGTCACTTTCAACCCAAGGCCGCAGATTTTCCGGTGGCTTCTCGACTTTCCCGTCAAATGGTCTGGATATCTCATCGAGCTCTCTTGGGTACCACCAACGATATGGACACAATCGTGGAAGCTATATGGAAAATTAAGAAAAACTGCTTAGAGCTTCTCTCATAATAATAACGCCTGAAGTAAATATCTTCTTAAAAGACCAGGAGGAGAAATGATGCTAGTAGCCGTAGGGAGTATCTGTCATGAATCTAATACTTTTTCTCTGGTGAAGACAGATCTAAAATGTTTTCAGGAATATGAACTTTTACTGGATGAGGATATTCTGAATTACCATAGAGAAAAGAACTCGGAACTAAAGGGTGCTCTGGAAGTTGCAGAAAATCAAGGAATAGAGCTTGTTCCTACAATTTCTGCTTCGGCGATACCCTCAGGTCCGGTTACCACAGTAGCTTTCAAGTTTCTGGAGCAAAATTTACTTGAAAGAATACAAAAGACAAAACAGCAATTAGAAGGAATTTTATTGTTTCTTCATGGGGCTATGGTCACTGAGGATTTGGACGATCCAGAGGGTTATCTACTCCGTAGAATCAGGGAAATTACGGGAAATGCCATTCCAGTGGGGGTCACTTTAGATCATCATGCTAATGTTTCCCCGGATATGGTGAAGTATGCGGATTTTTTAATTGGATACCGCACTCATCCTCATATTGATCAAAGTAAAGTAGGACAACAAGCGGCTCACCTAATGAGTTTTTTAATGAAAAACAAAATTAGACCTGTAATGTGTATGAGAAAACTACCTGCGTTGTTACCGGGAGAGTCTTCTCCGAAACCCAGAGCAAAGTTAGTACAAAGAATCAAAGAACTTGAAAGAAAAGAAGAAATTCTGTCGGCTTCCTTCTTCATTGGTTACTCACTGGCCGATATTAAAGAAGTTGGTTCTTCTGTTCTCGTGGTAGCCAAAAAAGATGAACAATTAGCCCAATTTGAGACCGATAGATTTGCTCAACTGATGTGGGATATGCGTCATGAATTTACCCTGGACGCTCCCACTATTGACCAAGGAATTGATCAGGCTCTTACTTCGTCAGATAGACCAATACTTTTTGTTGACACGGGAGATTGTTTTTGGGCAGGAGCAGCAGGCGATGTACCTTTTTTTCTCCGGAGTTTCATCAGAAGAAAGGTGAAAAATGCGGTCATAGCAGCTATCGTTGACCCTGATGCAGTGGATAAATGTATTGAGGCCGGGGTGGATAAAAGTCTGACTGTCAAAATAGGCGGTAAAATGGATCAAATAAATGCTAAACCGGTTACGGTTACCGGGACGGTAAAAGTCATCTCCGAAGGTAAATACTGGGGTAAGGATTTTCAATTCACCGAAAGAGAAATAGACATGGGGCCTACCGTAGTATTTGAGGTGAATGGAATAGACATAATACTCATCTCCCAGGGTGCCTCAATTCATGATCCGGCTATGCTTCGTAGTTTACATATTGAACCCGAGGACAAAAAGATTATTGTTTTAAAAGATGGTCTGCTTAATCTAATCACTTATAAATCAGTGGCCCGGAAAACACTTTTTTTTAATAGTCCAGGCTTTGCCAACTGGGATTATAGCAAGAGATCCTATAAGAAGATACCCCGGCCAATTTTCCCCCTGGATGATCTAAATCTTTCATCGTGGAGGAAAAATCAATAATAAAGACCGTTTTATTATTGTTCCGGTCAGAAACTATTAACCAGCCTTAGATCTTAACCTAACTTAATCGGAGTACCTTTTTCTATGGATTTCAGGCAAGCTTCAATAAATTCCACCGCTTTGATTGAATCCTCGGTGGGCATTAATAGCTCTTTATGATTAGTAATTGCTTCTACAAAATGCATCAGCTCGTCTCTAAGATCACCAAATATCTTTCCGTTATACTCTGGCCAATGGAGAGTATCGGGAAAATTAAATCCATTTGTACATAGAACGAGTCCCTGATCGCAGATGTCTATGTGACCCGCTCCCTTTGTTCCCACTATCTCCACCTCACTCCAAATCCCGGACGGGTAACTTTCTGGAAGAGACCAACTGAATTCCAGACTACCCACTACACCATTTTTCAAACTGAAAAGAACAAATATACAATCTTCCTTATACATCTTGGAAACTTTCTTGGCATAGATTTCCTCAACTTCACTATTGGTATACCAAAGAACTAAATCTATGTCATGTACGCCAACATAATAAAGCATAGATGTCCGTCCTTGCAGGCGATCCTGAATAGATTTAGGATTTTGTCGCTTCGCTCTAATATGGATGATTTCTCCTAAATCCCCTCTTTGAATTCTGTCATGAAGCTGTACATACCTGGGATCAAATCGAAGTAGGTGAGCGACCATCAATCTTACGCCGTTATCTTCAGCAGCTTTTCTGATTTTTTCTGCATCTTCTACTGTTCTGGCGATAGGTTTTTCCAATAAAATGTTTTTACCGGCTTTGGCTGCAGCTATTGCTGGTTCAAGGTGATAGCGATCAGGAACACAAATGCTAACAGCCTGGATATCTTTTTCATTGAATAATTCTGAGTAGTCCTGATAATACCGACATTGGAATTTTTCCCCTATTTTTTTTGCTCTTTCTTTATCTGGGTCGGCCACGGCAACCAAATCAGCCGTAGGAATCTCAGAAAAAATTCTGGCGTGTAACTCACCAATAAAACCTACTCCCACCACTCCTACCCTCAACTTTTCCAAGTGGGTCATTTTATCCTCTCCTCAGTTAATTTTTGATTATAGGTTTTTCTTAAAAACTATTTTACCTTAGTTAGAGGAAATTTCTCTCCAGAAGCGCTCTTAATCGTTATTTCGTCTCCGACTTTGATTCCCAAATCTTTGGCTGCTGATTCCTTATTTTTGTCCAATTCAAGAAATCCGGAGCTCCCGGTGAGAACAATAAATTCGTTATCTCTTCCTTGAGCAAAAGTTCGCACAAATTGGGCCTGGATTCTCCTTTCCCTATACTCTACTATTAACTTTTCTCCAGACCGAAACTTCTTTTTGACATTGGTAATGATATTACCAAATCCATCTACGAACAAGACCACACCCTCCTTCAATTTTAAGCCCTGGATTTTTTTGATTTCTCGGCCAAACTTCTCGGGTAAGTATCCCAAAGAAAGGTAACCCACCACCGGAGCAAAAATATCTCGGGCCTGGAAGGTAAAACTAGCTTCGGGAAATTTCTTTAGGTTTATTTCATAGATCTTCAGAGGTTTTTCTTTGGTAAAAATTAAAGAAAAAAGCCCATTATCCGGTCCAACTAGATAATATTTCTCAGTTTTGACAATTATCCCCCGGCGCCTACTCCCTACTGTGGGATCAACTACGGCCAGATGAAGAGAATTTGTGGGAAAAACCGCATAGACTTGGGACACCAGAAATGCTGCCTCCAGTATATTATAACTTTGCACCCGGTGACTGATATCTATGAGGTTAATTTCCGGGTTGATTGATAGAATTACTCCCTTTATCTGACCGATATACAAATCGGATAGAAAATCAGTGATTAAGGTAACTATTTTCATCTTTACTCTTTGGAGCTACCAGGGTAGAGTAGGGTTTAGCCTCCCGGGTTTCCTGAATCAAAAAATTTGAAAAATAACCCTCTTCTTTTGGTGTCTCTTCGACTCAAAAATTTCACCAGTGTTCTCTCACCTTGTTACCAGGAGAAAAACGAGACCTACCGATAATTGTCCGGGTCTTTATCAAATTTATCCCTGCATTTCTCCGAGCAAAAATAATAAAGCTTTCCCTGGTATTCAGAGGTAGCAGAGGCTTCGGTTTTTTTGATTTTTACCTTGCAGACAGGATCCCGTACCATCCCGAACATTTATCTCACCTCCCTTTCATCTAAGAATAAGTCTTATTAACATTTGGTCTAACGAAGGGATAGATGAAAATAAGGTTTAAATTCTCTGGTATAAGTGTCTTCTTTCTCCGGATAATTGTGGTACTTTTCCGGAGTGGTTCCTTTGAGAAAGGCAAACCACAGTGTGTCCTCAGACTTAGGAGTGGCCAAGAGGCCAGTCTCAATATCTATCTCTCTAAAAACAATTTCCCGAGGTGAGGGAAAATCCTTTATCGGTTTCTCTTTTAGAGCTTTTTTCATGAATTCTACCCAGGGAGGGATAGCCGCCTTACTTCCAGTCATATGTTCCCCCAGAGGAGTAGCGTCATCTTTGCCTATCCAAACACCTGCCACCAGATCAGGAGTGAATCCGATAAACCAAGCGTCAATAGTCTTGTTGGTCTCTTGTTCTTTTGGCCATCCTACTGTTCCTGTTTTTCCGCAACAGGGTCTCTCAAATCCCATCCAGCGAACTCTCCGTCCGGTACCATTGTCAACAACTTTCTTTAGAAGGTCAATCATAACAAAGGCACTTTGAGGTGACAAAACTATTTTTGCTTGAGGGAAGTTCTCCTCCAGGATAGTTCCCTGTCGGTCTTCAACGCGCTGAACAAAAATAGGTTTGGTTCTTATCCCATAATTAGCAATAGTGCTGTAAGCTCTGACTATCTCCAGAAGAGTTACTCCTGAAGTTCCCAGAGTGAGAGTGAGGTCTCGACTCAAGGGACTTTCAATACCCAATTTACGGGCGTACTCAATGGTTGTTCCTATGCCTACTTTCTGTAGTAGTCTGATCGAGGAAACATTAATGGAGTGAGCCAGCATTTCCCAAAGAAACACATTTCCCCAGAAGTGTTTCTCGTAGTTTAAGGGAATCCAATATTTTCCCTTTAGACCGATTTGTCCACTGCTCCCACCTTGTCTTTTAGTGCGGAAAGCAATTGGCCCATCGTAAAAGGGAGTTACCGGGTTGAACTTACCTGTATCAATGGCCGCAGTATAAGTAACAATTTTGAAAGCTGAGCCAGTCTGACGATGAGCCTGAGTAGCCCGATTAAACTGGCTTTCTTCAAAATTTCTACCCCCTATCAGGGCCTTGACATATCCGGTATGGGGATCCGTGGCTATTAGAGCTCCCTGAAAGTTTTTTTCTTTCAAATAGTCAATCAGAGCTTCCTCGGCGGCTCTCTGCATAGATAAGTTTAGGGTGGTGTAAATTTTGAGTCCTCCTCGCCAAAGCCTATCATATCCATATTTCTCGTTTATTTGTTGGCGAATCCATTCCACAAAATAAGGAGCCTGATAGATATTTCCGATCTCTTTTTTAGGCATTCCCGGAGTAACCTTGATGGTAAAATCCTTGGCCTGCTCCCATTTCTCCTGGCTAATAAAACCAAGCTGAAACATTTTTCTCAGAATGAATTTTTTTCTCTGGTGAGTATTTTCAGGGTATCTCACCGGGGAATAAAGGGAAGGATTTTTTGGTATAGCCGCCAGGAAAGCTGCTTCAGCAATATTTAGCTTCTCTACTTTTTTGTTAAGATAAAATGAAGCTGCTTCGGCCACTCCATAAACACCATTTCCAAAGTAAATCTGGTTGAGATACATTTCCAAAACTTCATCTTTGCTATATTTCCTCTCAATCTGGAGGGCCAAAAAGGCTTCCTTTATTTTCCGCTCGAGAGTTTTTTCCTGGGTAAGAAACAGGTTTCTGGTTAATTGTTGGGTAATAGTACTGGCTCCCTGGGCCCGGCTCCAGGTAATCAAGTCAATCCAGGCAGCTTTAGCAATACGTCTTATGTCAATCCCTCGGTGCTGATAAAATCGCTGGTCTTCGGCAGCAATAAAAGCAAGTTGCACCTCCGGGGGGACCCGGGAAAGAAGAACTACTTCTCTTCTTTCCAGAAAAAACTCAGCTATCACTTCTCCCTCCTGGGAATACATGGTGGTAATTAGATTGGGTTGATACTCTCCTATTTGCTCGATTTGGGGAAGTTCATACAAATCGAGCAAATAGTAACCCCCCTTAACTCCCAGGATTATAAACAGACAGGTAAGAAAGACGTAGGTTAGAGAAGTTCTTATTCTCATCATAAACACAACCTTCTTTTTCTGGGAAAAGCTATCTCCTTGGTAACAAAGTAAGAGCCAAGGTAAGCAGTTTTCCCATTGGCTTGAGTCCAGGCATCATCTGGCCCATTTCATATATGCTATTATATTTAGAGAATGGGGTAAGTCAACTTCCTGGGGGAAAAGGAGACGGTTCTCTTTTTTCTTGACAGAAAAGCCAATTTGGATAATAATTAACCCAGGTTGGCCAAGTGGAGAATAACAAGATAAAAATTTTAGCTATAGGAGATGAGATTAATCCATACCTTTATGATTATTTCGATAAGTCCAATTTTTCAGATATAGATTTGATTCTTTCCGGCGGAGATCTAAGACCTCGTTTTTTATCTTTCCTGGTAAGTATGCTCAACAAACGTCTGTTTTATGTCCGAGGAAATCATGATATTATTTATACGAAAAGACCTCCTCTGGGTTGTGAGAATATAGATGGGAAAATTGTTGAATACCAAGGAATTAAAATAATGGGCCTGGAAGGATCAATGTGGTATGGAGGAAGAGGCGTGGAATATACTCAAGGCCAGATGAACTGGAAGGTTTTCAAGCTCAGGCCCAGAATTTTCTTTAAAGGGGTTCCCGATATTGTTCTCACCCACGCTCCTCCCCAGGGAGTTCACGATGGCAAGGACGTCTGTCATCAAGGTTTTAAGGTCTTTCGTCAATTTATCTCTCGTTATCAGCCCAGATTCTTTCTCCACGGTCATATTCATTTTAGATATGGGTATAGTCGGGAGCGGGAGACCTTAATTGAAAAAACCAGGGTAATCAATATTAACGGCTATTATATTTTTGAAGTAGAAAAACTCCCCGAAAAAACAAAGTTTCTTACCAGCCAAAGGAGCTAAAATTTGCTGCTACGGCCTCGGAAAATCTTGAAGTGTTTTGATCATGAGCGGCGGAAAAAGAACCTGGTTTCCCGCATAGATTTGGGAATATATCCAGTTGACCTAAGCCGAATAACCGGCAGTGTGGGTAGATGTCTGGATAAAGATTTTAAGTTTAGAGGTCTGGGGGAGATTGAGCGCCTGAAATCTATCAAGAAACTTTTTGAGCAAGGTGGTCCCCTTCCCTTAATTGAACTTTACAAGATCAAGGATGAATATTTTGTTCTTGATGGACATCATCGTATTTCTGTGGCTAAAGAGATGGGACAAAGATTTATTGATGCTCATGTTATCGAGTTTCTGCCTCCTCCGGATAATCAGGAAAACCTTCTTTATCGGAAAAGATTCGACTTTGAGTACCGAACTAATATTGAAGGAGTCATTCTCACTCGAAAAGATGGCTATGACCGCCTTATCAGGCAAATCAAGGAACATCGTAATTTCCTTGCCCGAATTACGGGAAAAGATTTCTCTTTTTCTCAGGCGGCCCGGGACTGGTTCAGCAATATTTATCGGCCCCTGGTGGAGAGAATAAGACGGGAAGATCTTACTTCAATATTCAGAAATGCCACGGCGGCGGATATTTACCTTTATCTTACTGAACAGCTTCGACTGCGGAAGAGAAAAGAGGGAAAATATCTGAATTTTGATGAGGCCGTTGCTGAAGTGCGGACTTTGGTGGCTGAAACTCAAGTTCTTTTTCCCAAGCTCGGTCTCAAAGAGAGAATAAAGAAAATTATTTTACCTTGTTATTATCAAAAAGGATGTCCCTACAGTCCTTTCCAGGAAAGATTGAGAGAGAGATTAATCTGATATTACCAAGTGAAGCGAGCGGAAAATGAAATTCTTTACCAGCAAAAAAATGAGATTGACCATCATAATTCTTTCGGCCTGTTGCGTTTTGTCGGTTATTTATCTTGGGTTTCGTATAATTCAGCCGGACTTAGTTCTTCCGGGGAAAGATAGTAAAATCTCAGGGTCAAGCGAGTCAGATTCTCCAGTCGGTCAGGAATCCTCTTTACCCGAGAGTCAAGTTCCTGATAAGAAGGATCAGGAGAAGAGTATTTCCGAAAAAGATTTCCCCCTGGTGCTTTCTACCACTCTCCGTCGTTCGGATACCATCTACGAGATTCTTCTTTCGGCCGGAGTTTCCCCGGATAAGACCTACCATATAGTCAAGGCTTTGAGTCGTCTCTTTAACCCGAAGAGGTGCAGACCGGGTGACCTAATTGAAGTCAAAAGAAGTCCCCAAGGTAGTCTCATCTTCAAGTATGTTCCCAACTCCCTGGAATACTTTTTGGTGGAGGAGTCCGAGGAGGGAAACTTCTCCGCTCGGAAAGAAGAAGTACCCCGCCGGCGAGTTCTGGCCGGGACTCAACTGGTTGTTCAATCCTCTGTTTACGAGTCCATGCGAGCGGCCAAACTTTCTCCCGAGTTGGTAAACCGTTTTGCTGATATTTTTGCCTGGCAGATTGATTTTCTTACCGATCCCAGGAAGGGGGACGTACTGGAGTTTATCTGGGAATATTTTCTTTCTCCGGAAGGAAAGATTATTTTGGAGGGAAGAATTTTAGCCGCTCGTTACATTAATTCCGGACATAATTATACTGGTATTTTCTTTCGCGATGAAGAAAGTCATTCAGATTACTACACCCCCCCGGGAGAGTCATTGCGGCTCTCTTTTCTCCGATCCCCCCTTCACTACCGCCGTATCAGCTCATATTTTTCCTGGCATAGGTTCCATCCTATTCTCAAAATATATCGTCCCCATCTGGGGATAGATTATGCTGCCCCAATCGGAACTCCGGTTTCGGCTATAGGTGAGGGAGAAGTGATTTTCGCGGGTTGGAAGGGTGGTTACGGAAGATTTGTCAAGATAAAGCATCCCGGTAGTATCATTACCACCTACGGTCATCTTTCCCGGTATGCTCGAGGAATAAAGAGAGGTGTTAAGGTGAAACAAGGACAGGTGATTGGTTATGTGGGATCAAGCGGTCTTTCCACCGGACCCCACCTCGACTTTAGAGTGGTCGCCAACGGCCGTTTTGTCAATTTCCTCAAAATGAAGCTCCCCCGGGCCGAGCCGGTAAAATCAGCCTATCTTGAGGAGTTCAAACAGGTTAGCGAGAAATATTTAGCTCATCTCGATACTTTAAAAAATTATCCTCCGGGAGTTCATCTTTTCTCAGAAGGAAAACCCCATATACCTGAAAATATGGATCGTTCCATTATCTATTGAAATTACTTATTTTTCCTTATTTCATATTTATTTGACAGTTTTCGGCCACTCCTCCCAGAATAGTATAGGTAGTAGGAACCGTCTGCAGGATTGATCCAGGAACTAAAGTGTTTACCGGACCATAAGCAACCAATCGAGCAATAAACCTCTGCCAGGATACCCCTCCTCCAAGATACCCGTCCAGCCAAAAACTTCTGTTTCTTGCTCCCATAATTTGAGCTGGTCCTATAGTTGCTGCCCGGGGTGGTACCCAGGACCAATCACCACTAAAGGAATGAAGGGCATTTTGCATTATAGTTATAGGATGTAGTTCCACAATTCTTGGACCGGCTTTTTTGTAGGCTTCCAGATCCTCTCCAAATTCAAATCCCAGATGAGCCTCCCAGAAGGCAATATGACCACACCACCCTATACCTCCATAACAAACATCTGCTCCACCAGTATCTTCTATCATCTTCCCGTAGTCATTTATATTCTCAGTTGTCGGAAAATGAATTTGCTTTGTGGGAGGCCGCAGTCCTTTATCTATTAAATTGAAAAAGTTGTCCCATATTGATTTTTGAAAGGACCCTTCCCAGCTTACCGGGGCCGTTCTCTCATTTTCATCAGCATATTCATCCATATTAAAAGTGTGCACATGGTGACAGGAGATTTTAAGCTCATTAATGAGACGGGCAAGTATCTGAAACTGTGGCGTGGGACCAACGGGAAGAATTAAAACCAGATTCTTTTTCTCTTTTAGTGAGCGCTGGATTCGGGTGAGAATATCCAGAGCAAACTCGAAGTAAAAACGGGGGGGTTCCTCAATTACCCTGATCTTGAAATCAGGGTTGGGATGCTTGGTAATATCTTCCTTTTTGATGGCTCTCACTTTGGCACAGATTTTGCTATCCCGGAAAGGGATGAATCTGGCCGGGTCAAATTTAAAGTCTTTCATCTTTTCCTCCTTGGCTATTGGGTAAGTCCATTAAGAATATTTTAGCCTCATTTTGTAATTGGTAACTAACTATGACCATAGATAAACTTGATGAACTCAAGAGTCATTTTCAACAGTTTAGGGGAATTTTTTAAGAAGTCAATCTTCTTTTCCTTGAGGCATAGGAATTCATAAATTATCTCCACTTTATCTTCGCCAAAAAAAGTCCCTATTCTATTGGGTAGGTACTTGCTTGTTTCACTTGTATAGTTTAACATACAAGGGGAGGTTTTAACCTCCCATTTTCCGAAAGAAGACACTTCCAGTTTTTGACACAAGAGGATTGATTTTGTAACATAGCTCTAAGTTGACCATAGGAAAAAGTCACCAAAACCGGAAAAAAATTAGTTGAGGTAAAACTATGGATAAAATTGTGGCCAGAAAAATTTCTCTCCAGATCTCTCCGGAAAAACTGAGGGAAGACCTGGAGAAATACCGGCAAAAAGCTTTGGAGGCCGGAGCAGATGAGGCAAAGATTGTCTCAGCCGGTCAGGTAGTTGTTGATGAAAGGGTGCGCATGAAGTGTTTAGTTCCCCTCTGTCACCTTTATGGAGAAAGTCCGAACTGTCCTCCGTATACGCCGGAACCAGAAGAAATGAGAAAAGTTTTGAATAAATTCAGTTACGCCATTTTTACCAGAAATGACGTGCTTCCAGTCGAGGATTTTGTAGACAATGAAAAGTGGCATAGGGCCCATATGAAGCATCAAGGAAAAACACATCGTATAGTCTCGGAGGTTGAAGCTTTAGCTTTCAACGATGGATACTATCTGGCTATGGGTTTTGCCGCGGGTGGATGCAAAACAGCTCTTTGCGGAGGGCAAATATGTCAGTTTTTGGACAGTGGTCGTTGTCGATTTCCTCTCAAAGCAAGACCGTCTATGGAAGCAGTGGGAATTGATGCCTATCGATTGGCTACCCAGGTGGGATGGGATATATATCCGGTAGCTCATCGTAATGTCGAGCTTACCTCCATTCCTTGCGCTATTTCCCTGGGTATAATATTTATCTATTAATTAAGAGGAGTTTTCTCAAAATGAAAGACATTTTAGATTTCCTGGAGAATTACATAGCCGAGGACAATCCAAGAAAATGGGCCAAGTTATCAAGCCAGATTAACTACCGTCGTCTTCACCTTATGCTTTTGAAAGAAATTTTGATCGAATTAAGGAAATTAAATCAGTCAGGCCTTAATTCCTGATTTTTCAGACATCTAAATCTACTGGGAAGAGAAGAAATGAAGAAGTCGAGAATTTTAGTGACCACCAGGTCTTTTGGTAGAGCTAACCGGGAACCTCTGAGAATCTTAGAATCTCATTACTGTGAGGTAAACCAGGAGCCCGGACCTCATAATGATGACGAATTGGCGCGAAGAATTAGGGGATACCAGGCTTTAATTGTTGGATTAGATAAGGTAGGAAGAAATACTTTGAAGGAAGCCAATGACCTCAAGGTAATAGTAAAACACGGTGTAGGTCTAGATAATATAGATGTTAATGAGGCTACCCGAAGAGGAATAGTTATTTCCCGAACCCCGGGAGCTAACTATGAGGCTGTGGCCGATCTTGTCTTTGCTTTGATGTTAGCTTTGGCTCGAAAAATAATTCCGGCCAGTATTTCAGCCAAAAAAGGTCTCTGGGAAGGTAACAAATATATGGGTACAGAGGTTTACGGTAAAACTCTCGGTATCATCGGGATAGGCCACATCGGCCAAGCAGTGCTTAGAAGAGCTCAGGGTTTTGAGATGCCTGTTTTTTATTATGATACGATAAGAAAACCTATTCTTGAGAGAAAATTCCCGGTAAAAGCAGTAAAGTTATTAAAATTGCTCAGAGAATCAGACTTCATTACTGTTCATTTACCTCTTTCTTCCTCCACCCGCAATTTTTTGGCCAGGGAGGAATTATCTCAAATTAAGAAAGATGCCTATTTAATAAATACTTCCCGAGGAGAAATAGTTAACGAGAGAGATCTTTATGAAGTTTTGAAGGAAGGCCGTTTAGCCGGAGCAGCCACTGATGTATATTCTCAGGAGCCTCCGGGAGATGAGTTTCCCCTGTTTAAGCTGAATAATTTTCTGCCTACTCCTCACATTGGCAGTTACACTAAAGAAGCAAACAAGAGAATGGGAGTTATGGCCGCTCAAGAAGTAATAAGGGTTCTTCGGGGAGAAAAAGCTCGCTATGCCCTGAAAACAAAATAAAAACGTTTATGATTATTTTAGGGAGGTATGTTGATGAGGGAGTTAGCAATTAGAGCTGCAAAAGAGGCCGGCAAAATACTAATAGATAACTTTGGTAGAATTCACAAGATTACCAAGAAGAGTGGTAGGGAACTGGTAACTAATGTTGATTTGGAAGCTCAGACAACGATAATTAGCCTGATCAAGGAGAAATATCCCCATCATAGTATTTTATCCGAGGAGAGTCCGGCTGAAGAGAATCACTCAAAATACAGATGGATAATTGATCCCCTGGACGGAACCCACAATTACATCCATAAAGTGGGAATTTTCGGAGTTTCCATAGCTCTGGAATGGGAAGAAGAGATAATTTTAGGAGTTATTTTCCTACCGGTTACGGCGGAGTTATATGTTGCTGAAAAAGGTAAGGGAGCTTATCTTAACAATGAGAGGATTGCGGTTTCTCGAAGAGACCTGCCCCAGGTTTCCATGGTTTACGACAGCAGCCTACAGTATAACCAGGAGGTTATGCTAACTAATCTTGGTAAGTTGGCAGACAATGTTTTCAATGTGAGGATGTTTGGCTCTAGTGCCCGAAGTCTTTCCTTTATAGCCAATGGCCAGATTGACTTACAAATAGAGTATCATGACAAACCCTGGGATTTCTCCGCCGGAGCTCTCATTGTAGAGGAGGCCGGAGGAAAGGTAACCGACCTTCAAGGTAATCCCTGGACTCCCCAGGTTGACCAGTACATTGCTTCCAACAGTAAAATACACCAGGATATTCTAAGAATATTGCAGGAGGAGTAAAAAGAGAAGTCCCCGGAGGAAGTCAATAGAGTCAGACCGAAGAAAAGGGAGGTCTAATGATGAAAATGATAAAAGTAGCCGTGATATTGCTGGGGATATGGATGATCTTCAGTGGGCAAATTTGTTTGGCCGCAGAGAAGGCACCTTACGAGATAGGACTCATCCTGGGTAAGCCTACCGGGATAAGTTTCAAGATGTGGAAGAGTTCTGATAGGGCTATTGATTTAGCGGGAGCCTGGGACTTTGACCAAAGCCTATTTCGTTTTCACGGTGATTACCTGTGGCATCGAGCAGCCAAAGAAGTCATAAAGGCACCAGCTCAGAATCTAATCTATTACGGAATCGGGGTACGGTTCATTGCTGCTCCTAAAGAGGGAGAAATTGGACTGAGGTTAGCAGCCGGCCTGGAGCACTTTTTTAAGGATTCCCCTCTCACTTTTTTTATGGAAATTGCCCCGGTAATGTCGTTTATGCCCTCCACTGAATTTGACGTGGATTATGGTGTCGGTCTTCGTTACTCCTTTTTTTGAAACTTACATTTTTTCCCTCGGTGGCGAAAAACAAAAGGGGTAGTAACAAGTGAGTTCAAAGAAATTTTAGAAAGGGAGAGACTATAAAACTCTTGTCCTCGAACAGCATAAATGATGCCGATTACGGGGGAAAAAATCCCATTCAAGCTCTCAATAACATAAAAAAACGCCGTAAGGAGAGAAGAAAAGGGATAAAGTCCAAAATAAAATCTGCTTTGGTACTCCAGGGAGGGGGAATGCGGGGAGTATTTGGAGCCGGTGTCTGTACTGCTCTGGAGGAACTGGGATACACCGAGGGATTTGATGAGGTCTATGGGGTATCTGCCGGAGCTTTGAATGAGGCCTACTTTCTCTCGGGCCAGGCCGCCTATGGAACTACCATTTACTATCAAAATATTAATAACGCCAATTTTGTCAATTTCTTCCGTCTGAAAAAAATGGTCAACATAGATTTCTTAATCAAAGTCATAACAAAAATGAAGCCTCTTAATATCCAAAAAGTTCTGAATTCCTCGACAGTTTTCAATATCATACTTACTGATATCTCCACCGGTAAATCGGTACTTTTTAGTAACCGATCCCCAGAGATTGATTTACTCAAGGTTCTTAAGGCAACTGCGGCTATGCCCTTTGCCTACGATGTCCCGGTTGACATAAAAGGAGTAGCTTATCTGGACGGGGGTGTTTCTTGCCCTATTCCTATTGAAGAGGCTATCCGCAGAGAATGCACAGATATATTAGTAGTAACTACCAGACCGAAGGAGTATGTCCCGGTCAGACCTCGGGGAATCATCCACGAATTTCTGGTGGAACCAAGAATGAAAAAACATAGTCAGAATTTCTACCAAACTTATATGACTAAGTATAAAAAGTTGAGCGACCAGCTAAATATCGTTATGGGTAAGACAATCGCTTCTGAGAGAAGGGTAAACATCATAGCTATATTTCCAGCAAAATCAACCAAAATTAAGAGAACAACTATAAGTCAGACCGTCCTGAAAAAGGTGGCTATTGAGGGAGCGACAAAAACACTGACTTTATTTGGAGCTAATGATTACCATCCCACTGAGATTCTCAGGTTTTTGAACAAGGAAACTTTTGGTAAATTTGATTCATCCAGTCCTATAAGTGGAAACGACAAATTGTTTTACCTGGGAGGAAAATTTGCCTTCTGAACTTCCCCTGATTGGTATCACTATGGGAGATCCCGCCGGGATAGGGCCAGAAATTGCGGCCAAAGCTCTTAGTGAATCTCGGATTTACCGAATCTGCCGTCCTCTAATCATTGGTGATGCCAGAGTAATACAACTGGCCTGCGAAATTGTTAGGGTCGGTCTTGACTTAAATCCAGTGAAGAGCCTGGGAAAGGGGAACTATAAATTTGGAACAATCGATGTTTTGGATCTTGGTAATGTTAAGATAGAAAATCTGACCTATGGGAAGGTGAGCAAGATGGGAGGTCAGGCTTCCCTGGATTATATCAACCAGGCTATCAATCTGGCCAGGGCCGGCTGTATTGATGCTGTCACTACCGGGCCAATTCACAAACAGGCTATTTATTTAGCTGGTTCTTCCTATCCCGGCCATACGGAGATGTTTGCTCAAGAGACCGGAACGAAAGACTACGCTATGATGTTGGTGGTGGGTGACCTCCGAGTAGTTCACGTAACTACTCATGTTGCTCTCAAGGAGGTTCCTTCACTTATTAAGAAAGAGAGGATTTTGAAGGTTGTAAGACTGGCTCATCAAGCCCTGATAGGTCTGGAAATTGAAAATCCCAGGATTCTTGTTCTCGGTCTTAACCCTCATGCCAGTGACGGAGGGCTCTTTGGTAGTGAGGAAGAAAGGGAAATCATCCCGGCAGTGTGCCAGGCCAGAGATGAAGGAATGCTGGTCGAGGGTCCCCTGCCTCCAGATACAGCCCTGGTTAAGTTAAGAAGTGAAGGGTATGATGTGGCAGTAGCTATGTATCATGACCAGGGTCATATACCTCTGAAACTACTGGCTTTTAACTGGGATGCTTACTCCCAGAGCTGGAAATCCGTGCAGGGAGTTAATGTTACTTTAGGTCTTCCTATGGTAAGAACTTCGGTAGATCATGGGGTAGCCTTTGATAGAGCAGGGCAGGGAACAGCCAGTCCCGATAGTCTGCTTCAGGCCATCGAGCTGGCTGCTCGTCTGGCTAAGACACCTCATTGGTATTTTTCGTAGGAAACTACTTCACTCAAGTTTTTCCTTGGTTTGGGAGAAGACTTATGAGATGGATAACCCAGGGGAAAGAGGATAGGCACTCTTATATTATCGGGAATGCTGAGAATCTCCTTAACCTTGGCTTGGTGGAAAGCACCAATCCAACAGGTCCCCAAACCCAGCTCGTAGGCCTCCAGAGTCATATGATCAGTGGCTATGGCCAGATCAATGGGGTAGCTCAGTTGACCGCAGGGCATTACGTGTTGAGTTTCGGTGGCACAGATAACTATTACCACCGGTGCCTCTCCCACAAAACCTTGCCCATTGGCCGCCTGGCCCAATTTTCTCCTTGTTTGCTCATCCTTGACCACAATGAATTTCCATTCTTGCCTATTACTGGCTGAGGGAGCCAGTCTTCCAGCCTCTAAAACCTTATTGAGTTTTTCCTCTTCAATTTCTTTGTCTTGGTAGGCTCTTACACTCCTTCTCCCCTTGATTGCCGTAAAGACATCCATCTAACCCTCCTTGTTATAATAACTGTAATAATTTGTTTACCTTAAGGGTGAGCCGTCAATTGAGCAAAACATACACTATCAAGCGGTCCTTGTCAACCAACTTTTTCCACTTTTCCCGAAAACTTACCTTATTGTGAAACACAGCCTAAAGCTTGTGGCTACCGGATTACAATAGAGGAGTTAAAGTCCGTGGCCACCATTTTTTCCCGACAAAAATTAGCTATTAAATATCAAATACGTTTAGGTTCATTGCATTCTTATGATTTTCGTATAATATTACGTAGGATTGGTGTTTAGAGAAGTTGACGTATGGTCAAAAAGAGTTATCTTTAAAGAAAATGTATTTTTTTAGGTGGATCCTATGAGATTACCTTTCAACTATGGCGTTTTGGCCAAGCCTGAACTGGTGGAGAAAGGTCATTTTGGGAAACCTACTTGAGTGTGCTAAGATGGGTAGGGGAGGCCTCCTATGCTCGGGTAGGAGCGGGTTCAGTCGCCCAAAAAAGCAATTTAACTTAAGGAAAAAAGATAATGAGTGAGCAATCCAACAGTTGCCATTCTCTATTTTCCCTCATTAAGGTTCTCCTTATCGAGGATAATCCCGGCGATGCCCGCTTAATAAAAGAGATGATCTTGGAGGCCAAAGGTGCCAAACTTACCCTGGACTGGGTAGATGAACTTAAAACGGGCCTGGAATACCTGAGTAAAGAGAAGTTTGACCTGGTTCTTCTGGATCTTTCCCTACCCGACAGCTCCGGACTGGAAACCTTAACCAGAGTACGAGCTCA
>DAOVGF010000083.1 GCA_030672545.1 Candidatus Aerophobota bacterium | reverse complement strand
GTTATTCTTTCTGAAGATATTTATGTTATTTCTGACGAGATTTATGAGAGATATATTTACGAAGGCTCTCATTTCAGTTTTGCTTCCCTGGGTAAAGAAATTAAGGAGAAAACCTTAACCATCAACGGAGTCTCCAAAACCTTTTCTATGACCGGATGGCGAATCGGCTATGCTGGAGGACCGGAGAAGCTAATTTCTGCGATGAGAAAGCTTCAGGCTCACTCTACTTCTTGTTCTTGCTCGATTTCTCAGTATGCCGCCCTGAGGGCCCTAAAAAACTCTCAAGAGCAAATGGGAGTTATAATAGAAGAGTTCAAAAAAAGGAGAGATTATATGGTGAACAGACTAAATAGCCTAGAGGGAATAAAACTTGCTTCACCTCCGGGAGCTTTTTATACGTTTGTTGATTTTTCTCCTTATCTGGGTGCGCACTACCGGGATTGGAAGATTAATAATTCTCAGGATTTGGCTAATTATTTGCTTGAAAAAGCTGAAGTAGCGGTGGTTCCTGGTTCTGCTTTTGGCATCGAGGGTTGGGCTCGACTTTCTTACGCTCTTTCTATCAAGGAGATTGGGAAGGCGATGGACCGAATAAAGCAAGTCCTGACTGATCTTAGGAAAGGAGATTAAATCAAATGGGCATGACCATTGCCGAGAAAATTCTGGCCGCTCATTGCGGGAAAGATAAAATTGAACCGGGAGTTTTTATTGAGCCCCAGATAGATTTGGCTTTTGGTAATGACATTACTGCTCCCCTGGCTATTGAGAAGTTTAAGGAGTGGGGGGCTACTAGAGTTTTTGATCCCGAGCGAATAGCCTTAGTCCAGGACCATTTTACTCCTAATAAAGACATAAGATCGGCCCAGCAGTGTCAGGTGCTCCGGGATTTTTCCCGTCAATATGGAACTAATTTTTGGGAAGTAGGAAGGGTAGGTATAGAACATGTCTTTTTGCCGGAGCAAGGCCTGGTGGTTCCTGGTGATTTAGTAGTCGGTGCAGATTCCCATACCTGTACTGCTGGAGCTCTGGGGACCTTTGCCTGTGGTGTAGGTAGCACAGATCTGGCTGCGGCCATGATTACCGGGCAACTTTGGATGAAAGTGCCCCATACTATAAAATTTATTTATCGGGGGGAGATGCAGAAATGGGTTACGGCCAAGGATCTTATCCTTTACACTATAGGTGATATCGGGGTAGATGGAGCGACTTATGCTGCCATGGAATTTAGTGGAGAAGTGATTTCTCAGCTTTCTATGGCTGGCAGATTTACCATGTGCAATATGGCGGTGGAAGCTGGGGCAAAAGCCGGAATTGTGGAGCCTGACGAGAATACTCTGGACTGGGTAAAAATGAGAGCCAGAAGAAAATGGAAACTCTATCGAAGCGACAGTAATGCCAGATACAGCGAGATAAAGGTATATAGAGTTGACGAAATAGAACCACAGATTGCTCTACCACCTCTACCCTCTAACGTTGTTCCGGTCAGCCAAATTGAAGGGATAGATATTGATCAGGTTGTTATCGGTTCTTGCACTAACGGTCATCTAGAGGATCTTAGATTGGCAGCTCAGCTTTTCCAAGGCAGAAAGATTCACTCCGGAGTGCGAGTCATAATTATTCCAGCCACTCCTCACATTTATTATCAAGCTCTCAAGGAAGGATTACTGGAAGTTTTTGTAAGCAAGGGTGCTGTGATCAGCCCTTCTACCTGTGGTCCCTGTCTAGGAGGACATATGGGAGTACTGGGCGAAGGGGAGAAAGCTGTATCTACAACTAATCGCAACTTTACTGGTAGAATGGGGCATCAGAAAAGTGAAGTTTATTTGGCCAGCCCGGCCGTGGCCGCCGCTTCAGCAATAAAGGGTAGAATTACTCATCCTCGGGAGATTTCTTAAGCAGCCAAAACCTGTTTTGCCACGGGCGGAATACCGAGGATAAAGAAGACTATAAAGATTATCGCCGGAGCCAGGGAAAATATCCCGAGCCTTTCTTGACATTCTAGAGGAGGTATGGTAATATCATAACTACCAGTATATAGAGATAAGATAGGTTTGAGTGTTACCAAAAAAACGGTGGGGGTTATTTATTTGTATAACAAAGAGAAGGAGGGATAGGAAAGGGGGTGAATAAGGAGAGAGAATTCTCCTGGAAAAAATAAAGATGAGGAGGACCTAAAAAATGTTAATAAAGAGAAGTAAGAAGTGGCTACTCTGCGGAGTATTAGCTACCTGGGTAATGTCATCTGCTATATTTGGGGGGGGAGTAGCAGCTGGTGCACAAACCGAGGTCTTGAATAAACAGTTGAAGGAAGCTAAGGCTACTATTATTGATCAAATGGTAGTCATTGGGGAGCTTAGGGATAATTTTTTCAAGGTTACTGGAGAATTAAGTGCAGAAATCGAGAAACTCAAGGCGATTAACGCCCGGCAGACCAAGAAACTTCGGCTGATTTCCCAGGGCTATCCGGCAGAATTAGATAGTCTCAAGAGGGAATTGGAGTTGAGTAAGGCCAAAATATCCAAGTTAGAGTTGGGTGGTGCTGAACAGGCAAAACTTATAGATACCCTGACGGAAAAATACCTCAAAGTTACTTCGAGATTAAAAGATGAAATGGCTTCGCTTAAGAGCGTGAATTTGGAGCAAGAGAAACTCCTTAAGAAAATTACGGATAACTATTTTAAGGTAAGTGGTAAATTGGAAGATGAACTGAAAACCATTCAGGAAGCATACGCTCAATTAAAAGATAAGGATGCGGAACGCGAAGCAACTATCAAAAAAATGACCGATAGCTTTTTCCGGGTAACCGGGGAGTTGAATGAGCAGATTGGATATTTGGAGACAGCTAACGCTGAGCAGGCGGCTACCATCGACAAAGTCACCGATAATTACTTTAAAGTTACCGGGGAATTGAATGATGAGATGAGTAAGTTAAAAGCCGCTAATCAGACTCAAGCTGATACTGTCAAAAAGATAACTGATAATTATTTTGAGGTGACGGCCCGGTTAACTGACGAAATTAATTCTCTGGAGGAGATTAAACAGGAGCAGAGAGAAACTATCAGCTCGGTTACAGGAACATATTTCAACGTCACTGGTAAGCTTAATAAAGAACTTAATAATCTTAGAGCGGTTAATGAGGATCAGGAAAAGATAATTTCGTTGCTTACAGAAAAATATTTTGAGGTAACGGGGAAACTTTCTGAACAAATAGATAGTCTTAAGGCAGCCAATGCCAATCTTGAGGGCACCAATGCTGAACAGAAAAAGCTTATTGATGAACTCACCGGAAAGTATCTTACCAGAACCTGGGAGTTGAATCAAGAGATTGCTTCTCTAAAGAAAGCCAATCTTCAACAAAAGAAAACTATTAAGCAAATTACTGATAATTACTTTGAGGTAACTGGGGAACTCTCTGATGAAATAGAAAACCTCGAAGCAGCTAATGCCGAGCAGGCCAGTAGCATGGATCAGATGACTGATAAGTTCTTTGCTATCACGGCGGAGCTTAACAGTAGGATAGACAATTTGGAGACAGCTAACGCTGAGCAGGCGGCTACCATCGACAAAATCACCGATAGTTACTTTAAAGTTACCGGGGAGTTGAATGATGAGATAAGTAAGTTAAAAGCCGCTAATCAGGTTCAAGCTGACACTGTCAAGCAGATGACTGATAATTATTTTGAGGTAACTGGAAAGCTCGATAAAGAGATTGAGGGTCTTCAGGCATCTAACACCAATCTCAAGGCAGAAAATGTAGAGCTAAAAAAAGTATCTGATGAGCGATCCAAGGCTATGATTAAACTAACCAAGGATTATGACGGGCAATTGAAGATGAAAGACCAGAAATTGAATAGACTCGAGGCAACCAAAACAGAATTAGAGAGCATAACAATCAAACAAGAGACCAGAATTGAAAGTGATGCTACTTGGAAGTGGCTTTTGGGACTGGGAATTATTGCTGCATTTTTCGTCGGAGCCTCCTAATCCTAAGTTGTTGAGCCGAATGGAAAAGTCTAAAAGTGGAATGGCTAAGAAGAGAAAAATGGTAATTTCTATCTTAAATCAGAGGGGGATTTCCTTTGAAGAGGACCTCTCAGATTTACAGAGCAGGAGAGTACTTACCTGAGGGGGTGAAAAAGATGTCAAGAAAGAGGGGGATAGCTGTTTTGGTTTTTAGCGTGGGATTACTCCTTGCTATCGGTCCGGGAACGGCCATGAGTGTCGAGCCCTCTCTCGAGCAAATCTTTGATAAGATAACGACCCTGGAAAGTGAGATTTCTCGGATGGGAGAGATGTCCCAAGAGGCGAGAGATATAGCTGTGACTACCCGCCTAGATACTGGAGGTTTTAAGGAGGAAGTTTTGGCCCGCTTGGGGATCTGGCGAGGGAAGTTGGGACAGGGCTTGATCTTGGCTCTGGAAACGCGTGATTTAGCTGAGAGAGCCATGAAAGAAGCTGGAATTTGTAGTGAGCTTCAAGACAGGGTCAATGGTGTCAATTCCCGCATGGATGGATTGGGAGCGACCATGGGGCAGTTGCGAGGACGCCTTTTTGAATTGGGCGGGGTCCTGGAACAACTGCAGGGCGAGTTTGATTCTCTGAAAAAGGAACTTGTCTCACACGAGCAGTTAGCTGCGGTGGTTGGGGGTATATTGGATAAGGAAATAGGCGGCCTTGGATCTCGAATAGACACAGAAGTAGCTGGCCTTTGGGAAGAAATCGGAAGCCTGTATAGTGAAACGGATTATCTCAAAGGATCTGTGGAGGAACTTGGAGTAGATGTTTCTTTAGCCAAAGAAATGGCTGCCTCAGCCAAAGAGACAGCTGCCTCAGCCAAAGAAATGGTTTTAACAGACATGGACCGGTTGGATAAGGAAATAAGTGGCCTTGGATCTCGAATAGATACAGAAGTAGCTGGCCTTCAGGAAGAAATCGGAAGCCTGTATAGTAAGACGGATTATCTCAAAGGATCTGTGGAAGAACTTGGAGCAGATGTTTCTTTAGCCAAAGAAATGGCTGCCTCAGCCAAGATTCAGTCTGATCAGGCAAGAAAGGAAGCTCAGAGTGCATCTGCAGAAAGCCGCCGACAAACTCAAATGCTCATGCGGCGAGTGGACAAATTAATTAGTCGGATAGAAGCTCTGGAGAAAGGGGTAGGAAAATCGGTTCCCATTAAACTTAAGATTCCTTCTAAAAAGAAGGTTTCTGCCCTGAAAACTTATAAAGTGGGGAGGGGGGAAACTCTGGCCAAGATTTCTGCCCGGCGGAATATCTATGACAATCCAGATGAGTGGAAGAAAATTTTCGAGATGAACCGGGACAAGATCAGTGACCCTAATCTGATTTATCCTGGTCAAATACTAGTGATTCCTCAATAATCTTGTTGGCTCATTGTCACTCCTGCTTAGGGCAGGAGTGACAATGACAAAGCACCCACCATAAATACTATTTTTCCTCTTTCTTGCCGTATCTTCGCTGAAATTTTTCGATCCGCCCACCTGAATCAATGAATTTTTGCTTTCCCGTAAAAAAAGGATGACACTTGGAGCAGATTTCTACTCTTAAGTTTTCTTTAGTAGACCTGGTTTCATATTCGGCTCCGCAAACACATCTAATTATGGTCCGGCGGTAAGAGGGATGAATTTTCTCTTTCATCGATTTTTCTCCTTAATTATTGAGTTTTCGCGCAAGTGAGAGATTATGTCCAGAAATTGCTGATTGTTTTCCGTCTTTCTCATAACCTCTATGATAGCCTCAACGGGTTCCTTAATGTTCTCACGGTTCAGGTAATCCCGAAGTAGCCAGATTGTTTTTAACTCTTCGGGAGAGAGTAGTAATTCTTCCTTTCGCGTTCCGGAACGATTAATATCAATGGCTGGGAATATTCTTCTTTCTGCCAACTCTGTGGTGAGGCGTAGTTCCATATTTCCTGTTCCCTTGAACTCTTCAAAAATTACTTCATCCATTTTGCTACCCGTCTCTACCAGAGCTGTAGCCAGTATGGTTAAGCTTCCTCCCTCTTCCACGTTGCGGGCGGCACCAAAGAACTTTTTGGGATGGTGCAGAGTATTAGCGTCTATTCCACCTGAGAGAACCTTACCACTGGTAGGAATAAGCAGATTATAAGCGCGAGCCAAACGGGTAACACTGTCTAAAAGAATTACTACATCCCGACTTTGCTCAACCAGCCTTTTAGCTTTTTCAATCACCAATTCGGCTACACGAATGTGATTTTTTGGTGGTTGATCAAAGGTAGAATAAGCCACCTCTCCTTTTACCGAACGTTGCATGTCGGTTACTTCTTCCGGTCGTTCCTCCACCAGCAAAACTATCAGTTCAATCTCCGGGTGATTTTCAGTAATACTGTTGGCAATTTTTTGGAGAAGCACAGTTTTTCCCGTTTTAGGAGGCGCCACGATAAGTCCCCTTTGTCCCTTACCTACGGGTGATATCAAGTCAATTAAACGAGTGCAAATGTCACCTGAGGATTCCTCCAAAATAATTCGCTCCTGAGGGTACAAGGGAGTAAGGTTTTCAAATAGCGTCCTATTTCTGGCTTTCTCAGGATTATCTCCATTTATTGACTCTACTTTCAACAGAGCAAAGTAGTTTTCATTTTCTTTGGGAGGTCTAATCTGCCCACCCACTGTGTCTCCTACTCTTAAGTCAAAGCGCTTAATTTGAGAGGGAGAGATATAGATATCGTCTGACCCGGAGACATAATTGGAACGGAGAAACCCGTAACCTTCAGCCAAAATATCCAGGACGCCTGAACCATAGACTACTTTTTCTCGATCAATTTCATCTTGAATAACTTTAAAGATAAGCTCTTGTTTTTTCAAATGCCTGAACTCAGGGATATTTCTCTTATTTGCCTCTTGGTGAAGTCCGCTAATGGGCATTCTTTGGAGTTCAGTAATCTCCATTTCTTAATCTCCTTAGGACAAAAGGTATGTCCTCTATTATGTCTCCGGTAATTAAACCAGATTGAGTTTCTCCTTCATAAGCAACCCCTAAAGTATCACTGGTTAGTTACTTAAAGCAATGGCCTGAGCTACCGCGTATTTACTAGTGTGGGAAATGCTAACCAACACATTTTTTATACCCAAATTTTCTGCTATGTCCCTACTTCTCCCTTTAAGACTAACGGTGGGCTGACCGCTCTTCCCGTAAAGAACCATAACGTCCTGCCAGTTTAGTTGGTGCCCTAAGGCTTTAAATATAGCTTCTTTGGCAGCAAACCTTCCCGCTAAATAACTCAGGTATTCTTTTTGGAGACTTCTCCCGATTCGGATCTCTTCTCCAGCGAGAACTCTTCTTTCCAGGCGGGTTCCCCAACGCTGATAAGCCTTGCTCATTCTATCTATTTCAATTAAATCTATACCTATTCCCCTTATCTTCACTGTTTTTTATTCTCCGATGATCTTTAGCATTTCCTGAACGGCTCTTTCAATTCCTACCAGAGAAGCTCGGGCAATGATGGCGTGGCCAATACTTAATTCTTCTATTTCCTCGATAAGGCAGATCTTCTCCACATTTCGATAATCAAGATCGTGACCCGCATTTACTCCTAACTCGAGTTTACGGGCCAGCATAGCCGCTCCAGCAATTCTCTCAACTTCAGTGGCTGTCTCCAAAGGGTGCTGTGCCCGAGCATAGATTCCAGTATGAATCTCCACATAATCTGCTCTTAGTTTCTTGGCTGCTCTGATAGTGCTGGGGTTAGGGTTAATAAATAAAGATATTGTAATATTGGCCTGGTGAAGAAGTGAGATAACTTCCTTTAGTCTGGGGTTATTTTTGGAAAGATCAAATCCTCCTCCCGTGGTGATCTCGCCCTTTGTCTCAGGAACCAGAGTAGCCAGGTCAGGAACAACCTTCAAAGCAATTCTTACCACATCCTCGCTTAAACCCATTTCTAAATTGAGATTAGTCTTCACCGTCTGGCGTAGTAATTTTACGTCACGCTCTTGAATGTGTCTTCGGTCTTGCCTGAGGTGAACAGTTATTCCCTTAGCTCCCGCTAATTCTGCCAGAACGGCAGCGGCCACCGGATCTGGTTCTTTAGCTGTTCTACTTTGTCGAAGCCTAGCTATATGGTCAATATTTACACTAAGTCGGGGCATTTTTAGCTCCTTTCAAGATCGAAGTTCTTTATTCTTTCAATCGCCCGAATGATTTTCTTCTCCTCAACAGTAAGAGCCATTCTTATGTATCCTTTACCTGCCGGGCCAAATCCAATCCCCGGCGTTACCACTACTCCGCACTCCCGAAGAAGTCTGTCGGCAAAATTCATAGAAGAGAAACTATCTGGAACTCTGGTCCAGAGATAGAAAGTAGCCTTAGGAGGCTTAATCTCCCAACCTAAATTCTTCAAACCCATTACCAAAAGGTCTCTTCTTTTTTGGTAAACCTTTTTGATTCCCTCTATCACTTCTCCATCCATATTTAGAGCTTTTATACCGGCTTCCTGTACCGCTTGGAATACTCCTGAATCAATGTTAGTCTTTATTTCTCTAAGAGTCCGGATAACTTGCCGATTTCCCACCACGAAGCCTATTCTCCAGCCAGTCATATTGAAAGTTTTTGATAAGGAATGAAATTCTACGGCTATTTCTTTGGCTCCTTCAATTTGTAGAATACTGGGGGGACGATACCCATCAAAAGCTATTTCCGAATAAGCGAGATCGTGGCATAGGATAATTCTAAACCGGGTGGCAAAATCAGTTAACTCTTTAAAGAAGTTAATATTAGCAGTGGCTGCGGTAGGATTATTAGGGTAATTCAAGAAGAAAATTCTGGTTTTGCGAGCAATCTTTTCTTCTATATCCTCGAGGACCGGAAGGAATCCATTTTGTTCCTTAAGGGGAATCCTTACCGGATGAGCCCCCGCAAAGATTACCCCGGCTCTATAGACCGGGTAGGCTGGATCAGGGACGAGAGCAATGTCACCAGGATTTAGTAATCCAAGAGAAAGATGAGCTATACCTTCTTTGGAGCCAATTAAAGTAAGAACTTCCTCTTCGGGATCCAGGGATACTCCAAATCGCTTTGCGTACCACTCGGCTACTGCTTGGCGAAAAGAAAACAGACCTTGATATGAAGGGTAACGATGGTTACAAGACTCTTGGGCAGCCTGATAAAGTTTCTCTATAATAGGAGAAGGAGTAGGAAGATCAGGGTCTCCCACCCCCAGGTCAATAATCTCCTTACCACTCTTTTGTGCCTCTTTCTTGGCCAGGTCAAGTTGAGCAAATAGATAAGGTGGAAGTTGAGTTAACCTTTTAGCTTTGTTAATATTCATTTTCATACTGATACTCTCTCTTTATTCTTTCCTTTAGAACGTCCTGGAAGGTGTAGAGCCCCCTTTTTTTCTTAACAATGAACTGAGCGGCCAGTAGTGCTCCCCGGGCAAAAATACACCGAGACTCAGCTCGATGAGTGATCTCGATTCTTTCTTTCTCTCCAGCAAAAATCACTGTATGATCTCCCACCACACTTCCTCCTCGAAGGGAATGAATACCAATTTCTCCTCTGGCTCGTTCTCCCACCATTCCCTTTCTGCCATAAATGAGAGTTTCCGAAAGATCATTTTGTCCCACCTCAGTTATAATTTTAGCAATCCTGTGGGCTGTACCACTCGGGGCATCTTTCTTTTTACGATGATGAGCTTCAATTATTTCTACGTCAAACTCTTCACCCAGAAATCTGGCAACCTGTTCTACCAGGAGAAAAATAAGGTTTATTCCCAGACTCATATTGGGGGAGAGAAGAATGGAGATGGTCTTCGAGGCTTCTTTTATCTGGGAAATATCCCTGTCTGTAAATCCAGTTGTCCCGATTACCAGAGGTATTCTGAGTCGCCGGGCCATCGAAAGATGAGAAAGAGTAGCTGCTGGAGTGGTAAAATCAACGATTACATCGGCTTCTTCCGTTATTTCTCTCAGGTTAGAACAAACCGGAACTCCAGCTATTATCTTTCCCAGGAGAGGATGATTGGGAGCTTCCAGAGCCCCGACGAGTTTCATTTCCTTATTTTTGTCAAGTTCCGCTACTATTTCTTTTCCCATTCTTCCCAGAACACCACACACAATAACTTTGAGTTTTTCCTGTATCATTTTTGAGGTATAGAAATTTATGAATTATCCCGGGGCGACTTCGCTCACCCTTATTGTACAATACATGGTAGGGGCGAACGCGCAGGCTATCCCTATCCGTAGAGAAAGTCCCTCTTTTATATTTTAGTGGGTGGGGGAGGATTTAGCCTCCCACTTTCTCGATCTCTATTGGAATTGACGAAAACAATAGTTGGTTTTCCTGTAAAAGATATCTCTTCCGGAGAAAAGACTCTTAAACTTACGGGAAGGTTCCGAGATTTGGATATTAAATCATTCTTTTCTATTATTAAATACAATAATGGTGGAGGCGGAGGGAATCGAACCCTCGTCCAAGAATAAAAACAGTAGAATTTCTACATACTTAGTCTACTTTTTAAGATTTACCTGAGGTTTCTCCAATAGACGGGATCTACCACAAGCTATCAGGGATTTGTGTGTCACCTCTTCCCCCCTGCTTGGATAGAGGTTAGCTCTACTTTGTGACGCCCAGGTTGCTCCGTAGAGCAAAAAGCAACAGAGCGTAACTGCTCTTAGGCAGCTAAAGCTAAATCGTTATTGGCGCTTAATTTATTCTGGACAGGATTTACAAGGTGTCCAAACCTTGGTATGCAATTCTAGCTTTCTTATCCCTGTCGAAGCCAGATCGCCCCCTTTTTTGAGTATTCAAAATCTTCTTTCCTTCAAAACACGTCTAATTTCGCGCTGGACAATTCTTTCCTTGATTTTCTCTCTCTTATCATAAAGTCGTTTCCCTTTGGCCAGACCTAACTCTACTTTAACTTTTCCGTTCTTAAAGTATATACGCAGAGGAATTAATGTCAACCCCTTTTGACTCAAAGTGCCGACGAGAGATTTAATTTGTTTTTTATGTAGGAGCAATTTTCTCTCTCTCTTGGGGTCATAACTTGGAGAAGAATCTGCTTCATAAGGAGAAATATGAAGATTATAGAGGAAAATTTCCCCCTTTCTTGCCCGGGCAAAGCTGTCGGTAAAACTGGCTCTTCCTTCTCGAATTGATTTAACCTCTGAGCCTCGCAGGACAATTCCTGCTTCCCACTTCTCCAGAATATGGTATTCATACTTAGCTTTTTTATTTATCATCATGGTCTTTACAACCTCAGAGAATATCTGTTGATCTCACTTTATTTACTGTAACCTGAGTCGATTTAAAAGTCAAGATTATCGATTATCACCGGAGTAAGAGAGAAATTGCCGAACTCCTTTCTTCCAGAAAAAAATAATGTGATTTAGGAAATATCCTAACTATCCGTATTCTTCCACTCAACATATTTTTAATATATCCATTCAATGGACTTATTTGCTTTATTGAAGATATAAGTGAGATGAAATGTCCCTGGAATGTGTTTGTTCCATTTATTTCTTTTAAAAGACACTCATTTAATCACATCACTTAAAATATCCAAAGCTGTATCTATGTGCTCTTTATTCACAATAAGCGAGGGATGAAGAACGATCACAGATTGTGGTCCACCGCATCTTCCCTCGACGATAAGTCCTCTTTGTATGCATTTCTCAATGATTTCCCTTTCCTTGTCCTTGTCTGGTTCCTTACTCTTCTTATCCTTCACTAACTCAATACCTACAAGTAAGCCTTTTCCTCTTACATCCCCGATAATGTCACTTTTCTCCTGCAGGTCTCTCAAGCCTTCTAAGAGATATTTCCCCATTTCACTGGCATTTTCTACTAATTTATCCCTTAAAATAATATTTATATTGGTAATGGCAGCTATACAAGCCAAGGGACTGCCTGACATCGAGTGGCACTGCCGAGTTTCCTGAGGTTTTGTACAATCATATATGGTAAAGTGCTCGGGTACTACTACCGCAGCTGCCGCTCCATATCCTGAGGTAAATCCCTTTCCTATTACCAGCATATCAGGAACAACGTCAGAGTGCTCACAGCAAAACATTTTTCCGGTTCTTCCAAATCCAGTCACAATTTCATCCAAGATAAGCAACACATGATGGCGATCACAAATCTCTCGTAATTTCGGCAAGTACTCATCAGGAAAAATTATCACTCCTCCTCCGGCAGGAACTGGTTCAAGTATCATACCAGCCATATGACCTTCTCGGGTAATTGTTTTCTCTAGTACATCAAGGCAGGCTAAACCACAGTCGGGGTATTTCAACCCGAAATCACAGCGGTAACAATAAGGGGGTGAGACATGCACGAACCCGGGCAAAAGAGGTTCAAAATCAAACCGTGAATCGGGAAGACCATGGGCACTTAAGGCACCTAGGGTACCTTCTCCACTATAGCCTTCCCATAAGGACATAATCTTCCACTTCTTGGTGTATTTGCGGGCAAATTTTAAGGCTGCCTCTACTGCGTCTGATCCAGTACATTCAAAGTGGGACTTTCCCAGATTGCCCGGAGCAATCTTAGCTAAAAGTTCGGCTAATTGTATGCGGAGAGTATGTACAAACATCGCTGAAACCGAGCCAAATTTTAATGGCCTCTGCAGTGCCTCGACCATCTCTTTGTTCCGAAAACCAACGTTGCAGGACCCATATTGAGCCGAAAAATCAAGATAGCGTCTCCCCCTCCTATTCCAGAAGAACACTCCTTCTTCTCTTTCTACCAGGATGGGGTCCTTTAATCTGGACGCATCCCAGCTTTGCACAGTATATTTTCTTTCCAGAGCAAGCAGCTCTTCCTTGCTATAGTTTTCTCCCCACATATTCAGTCTCCTTATCATCGTATCATCCAAAGGATACTACTCCACCATGCCCTTACCTTCTTCCTCCTGATTTCCCCCACTCCGGTTTCCTCTATCACCTCAAGCTTCTATTCCTGGAGTAGTTAGTGTCACGCGACCCTTCACCTTGCTTATCTCTCGAGACAGCAATATCCCTACTTATTTTGAGACAGATTCATTCTCTACTTCCGAGACTGCTTCTTCAAACACATCCAGAATCTTAGTGGTTAAATCTTTCGATATATTTAAAGGTGGTTTTATCTTTATTACATTACCCACGCCAACTAAGGTAGATATTCCGAAGAGAACACCTTTTCCCTCGGATTTTTCTAGTACCTTAGCTGCTTCATTAACTGCCTTTTCTCTGGTTTTTTTATCCTTCACCAATTCTACTCCAATAAATAACCCTTTACCTCTTACGTCACCGATTAAGGGATGTTTTTCCTGCATTAACTTTAAACGCTCCATCATGAGATGCCCTGTTTCGACAGCTCTATCAGGCAATTTTTCCTCTATTACCACATCAATAGCAGCAGATGCTGCAGCACAAGAAATAGCGTTTCCACTAAAGGTAAAGGTATGCCAAGCTTTCCTGCCAAAATCTGGAGGGATTATGTCTTCTTTGAATATGGTAGCACTTATAGGAAGTCCCCCTCCCATAGCCTTACCAACAACCATTATGTCTGGTGTAAAATCATAATGATCACAACCCCACATTTTTCCTGTTCTTCCAAACCCTGTTTGGATCTCATCGGTGATGAATAAAACACCGTATTTCTTACAGGTCTCTTTTATAATCCTAAAATATTCTTTATCTGGAGGTATTATATGACCTCCATTACCCAACATCGGCTCCATTATAAAAGCAGCTACATCATTGTAGGTTCCATATTTTATCATCTCTTCCAATGCTCTGGCACACTCAAAATTACAGTGAGGATACTCTTTGCCATAAGGACAATGATAACAATAGGGAGCAGGTATTTGCCTAAAACCAGGCATAGTAGAAAAACCTTCTCTATGAGAAGGTTGGCCAAGACTAAGCGTAGCCAGTGTTCCCCCATGATAACCGTGATATAAGCTTATTATTTCCTTTTTCCCTGCAATTTTCATTGCTCCTTCAAGTGCTGTTTCAATTGCTTCACTTCCACCGCAAGCAAAGAAGAATTTATTAAGCTTTGGAGGGGTAATTTTTGCGAGCTTTTCTGAAAGTTCCACTCTGGGAATATTTATACTTCCAGAAAAAGCAAGGGAGATCTTTTCAACTTGTCTTTTAACTGCTTCAATAACTTTTGGATGTGAGCTGCCTACAGATGTAGGTCCTGCCATCATAGATATAGCATCAATATATTCCCTTCCATTGATATCCTTTACAATAGCTCCTTTCCCCTCGACCAAGACAATAGGACTGTAACCCCATCCGTGGATAACATACCTTTCATCTTTTTCTATAAGTTCTTTCTCGGAATACTCAGTCTCCATTACATTCTCCCCCTTTTTTTGTTTTTCTAATTTCTATAAATGCTCAGCCGTCGCATTTTCTACCACATCTGGGGAACCTCTTTTAAGCCAGATCTGATAGAGGCAACGATTCGATATCTCTGCTTCCCAATGCTCACCACTTCTTAAGTAGTGCAAGGTATGTTCTTCTTGCAAAAAGTTTCCCCTGGGTCCAACTTTTTTAATTACATCCATAGCTATCGTTTCTGGAGAAATCTCTACGCCTTGAAGAAAACGATAAAGCATTTCCAATATTTCATTATCGATAACTAATTTCTCATTACTTGATATGAGAGAAGTGCCATAGGTACCCAAATCCATTATTATGTCCGCTTCCGCACCAAGGGAATTCATTCCGGTAAGACACGTTTCCCAAGTACTTTGGGTATCAAGATAAAGAGAGTCGGTATCAAAACCCATCGTATTGGAGAGAATTCTGTAGGATTTAGCAAGTTGTATCCCGACTATTTTCAAAATAGCGGTTTCCGGAGTAGCATACAAGGCATTCCCTTCTCTCATATTAAAGTCAATAGAACCTATTCCATAGATAATTGGGGCTGCTTTTCTCACCAATTGACTAATCACAACACCTGAAAGAAATTCTGTATTGGCTATATAGGAACGTTCCTCACCCAAAGTAAAGGCAAGCTGCTTGTTCCTGTTCCAAAGGGTAATTTTTGCAGGGACAGCGGCCAAGGTCTTCTCGACTAAACTGGCTGGTATGGTGGCGGTTTTCTCTTTGAAATCTACGTTAGCCCCTGCATGGTGCAGTAACTCTAACACATTCGTGCTATAAACAACTATCCTGACCTCGGAGAGTATCTTGAGCGATGCGTGATGGATGCTCGATATTTCCTTCTCGTTCAACACTGTCAATTGAGTTAATCGCATGTTCTTCCTCTTTACCATTGTCAGTTTCACACCATTGGTTATGGCTTGACGATGTGCTGAGCAGTGGAAATCCACAGTTTAATCTTTACTAACTCCTGTTCCATAGAATGCAATATTTGGATTGCGTCAGCGCGAAACGTAACAGAGACCCCATTAGCTTCTTGCATCAATTCTTTCAGTCTGTATTCCATTTGTTGTTCGGTTATTTCCTGTACATCTCTGAGCGGATGCAGACACTTCTCTATAGGGGTATCTTTGAATACGTTCACCGCCGTCTCTAAATGAGTGACCGGTCCGACGTGGAGCATATCAATTTCAGGGATTTCTCTTATTAATTTTAAGAGAGGAGTAATATTTCCACAACTGTGCCAATAAGAAATACCACTATGAAAGGCACATAATTCTTTTTCGTAAGGCAATACAAATTCTTTATACAATTCAGGTGAAAGCATAGGAGAATTAACGTCGTCATTGTCAAGTATTCCTTTTTCAATACTATCATCCAAAAACTTAGCTTTCTCTACAAACCATTTCTTTCTTGAATCAACAATAAATCTCATAAGTTTATGTACAAACTCCGGGTTTAGTTTCATATCAACTAAAAGATTTTCCATGCCTCGAAGAAAAGCGGCTGTTCCAAAAGGTCCTCTCATCCAGGTGGGGAAACCAACCGAAAACCCTTCCTTTTCTACTAATTCCTTGATTTCCTCATACATCTGGTGGGCTTGCGGCATCAGTCCGCTGATATAGAAGTCCGGGTAGGGCAGTCGGTCTAAGTCTTCCTCCTTGTGAATTATAGGTGTTCTGGGAATCCAGGGTTCGGTGTCAGCCACATAGACAGGCATTAAACCAAAGAGACTGAGCTCGAAAGGGGAACCCAACCATATATCAATAGTCTCATCAATAGGCGTATCATCTTGAAATTGCGTAAATTCATAAATCTTTTTCCGCAGCCGCGCTTCTAAATATGTTCTTCCTTCCGTGTGATAACGTTTTATATCAAAATTTAAAACCTTGGCCCACATAGCATATTCTAATCCTACGGTAATAGGAATACCACGGGACATATCTTCAGGAGGTAGACCTCGCCACTGATCTACATAAGAAGAGTGCCCCCAACGTTTTATTCTTTCTTGATTACGAGCTGAGATTGATAAATTATTAACTTTTTCACATAAACGTTTTATATTTTCTCTCTTCCAACTAAACATCCAAACTTCCTTTCTCGGATATGCTTTGTACTCCCTAATGAGCTATGAGTATCTGCGTCATGGAACTAAATCTCTGACAGCAATTTCTTTAAGTCCATAAGAGAAATGCAAGAGGAAAATGCTCTGGTCGCCATCACAGATTCTTGGCCCAGCACCATATCTTGCATAGCACATACTCTCAACTACAGGTCAAAATGACGTAACCTATATAACTTTTTGAGAAAACCATGCTCCATATCAGCACAGAAGAGATTTACATCTTCTTAGGCATAGTGTGAATCAAATTCTTCAATGATACGTCTTATCGCTTTCTGTTTAGTTTCATCTAGTTTTTTGGGGTGATGAAACCTAAGGATTTCTTCGGCTCTTTTCTTTGCTTTTTTTACCACATCAGGATTTCCACGACTATTCCATTTGTGACGGCTACAACGGTTGGATATTTCAGGTTGCCAATAATACGCACTTTGTTTCAAATGCCTTAAGGTGTGTTCCTCCTCCAAGAAATTTCCTCTGGGGCCAACCTTTTTGATTAAATCGAAAGCTATGGTCTCTGGATTGACTTCTATCCCTTTGGTCAAGTACTTGAGAAAACCTAATATTTCGTGGTCAATGATGAGCTGTGTACTAGACGCCGAAAGAAAACTTTGAGATACTCCCAGATCAACCATTAAATCTATACCCGCAAGAAGGGGCATCAATCCAGTAATGGATTTTTCCCATCCATACTGTACGTCTATAGATAATGATTCCGAATCAAATCCAATGGAATGACAGGGAATTTTATAAAATCGTGCTATTTGAGGGCCGGCTAGTCTCAATAAACAAGTTTCAGGGGATGCAGATAGTGCCGTACTTTCTCTCATCTCAAAAGTAGTCCAGCCACCTGCGTAAATTACAGGAGATCCTTTTCTCACTATCTGAGTTATTAATATTCCCGAAAGAACCTCAGCATTGTGCATTACTAGATGACCAGCCAAAGTCATAGGAGCTGAGACTCCCGTCATTGGCTCAGGAAGAATACTGCAAGGGACTCCACACTTTGCCACCTCTACCAGGGATTCCACTGCTCCCTTCACCCAGCTTAACGGAGCAGTAGGAGATAGTTGACATATCAGTATCGGTAGTTTTGATAAATCATCGTTTTCTCCCACCACTCTGGCAATATCAAATATGGCCCGGGTTACTTCCAGTTCATCAGGGGAAAAATAAAGAGGTTTTCTGGTATTTTTATAGACCATCTCAATTCCATGAATGAGACTTCCTTTTGGTGAAACATCTTGGGGCATTCCTGCTGACCCAATTGCATCTACGTGCTCCAGAAAATCAGCAATCCTGGTGAAATCCTCTACATCTTTTTTAACAACTTTTCGTCGTTTCCCCGTCTCAGGCTCATACCAGTAGGGTGCATCATGTCCAGCCACTGCATGAGTAACTGCATCACCCAGAGTAAATGCTTCTTGGGTACTTCTGGTGTCGTAAAGAGTGATTTGCCTGGGCACGGATTGCAATGCTTCTTCTATCATATTCTTAGGTATCTTGCATAGATTTTTGGCCTGGTTGACCTCTGCCCCGGCATCGTCCAAGAGTTTTAGAACTCTTGAGCTAAAAATAGTTATCCCTACTTCAGCAAGAACTTTCAGGGTACTCTCGTGTATTTGTAATACTTCGTCTTCAGCGAGTATGGTGTACTTCCGTAAACGCATTCTGTTCCTCCTCGTATAATATTTATGTGTAGATGTACAAAAAATTGATTCTCAAACCAGCTTGCCCAGTGCTCTCTTAAAGTTTAGCCAGTCACGGCTCCAGAGGTTAGTCCTCTCACTAAATATTTTTGGATCGGGATTACCAGAAAAATTATAGGTATTACCGTAATCATACCGGCACTACACAGACATCCCCACGCTATTTCCTGGAAATAGATGAAAGAGCAAATGGCGACTGGTGCGGTTTTTGCATGACTGCCAGTTAAAACCAAGGCATACAAGAATTCATTCCAAGCAAGAATCAAATTGAAAATAAGAGTAGCTGCTATACCGGGGGCCGCCAGAGGAAGCACAACCCTAAAAAAAGCACCAACTCTCGTACAACCGTCGATCATTGCTGATTCTTCTAATGCAACGGGAATATCTTCAATAAAACCGCACATCATCCATATAGATAACGGTAAAACCCAGGTCATATAGATAATTACTAAAGATGTACGTGTATCCGTCAAGTTGAGTTTGGTAAACAACACATACAGCGGAAACAAAATAGCTAAAGGGGGAAGCATTTTTATGAAAAAAATGTAGATCAGAAGGCTATTCTTACCACTAAATTTATACCTGACCATAGCAAATGACATCGGTAACGCAAGCAAAAGCGAGACAGATGCAACAGCGACAGATACAATGATACTATTGAGCAGATAATATGGAAAATTTGCCACTGCCGGATAGCTGGCTTTGCCCACGTGACTGAGCCCGAGTAGAACTGCTTTGTAGTTATCTAAGGTTGGTAAAAAAAAGAAAGTATTTTTCCAGACATCTTTTGGTGATTGCAAGGACATTCTGAATGTGACGTATAAAGGAAATAAGCAAAAAGCAATAAAAACAGCAAGTACCGTGTACAATACAATTTTTTCGATTCTTATCTTTATCCGTCTGTTGAAGCCATTCATGAGGTATCTCCTAAGGCTGAGATTCCTAGACAACTCTTACGCGCAATATCTTCATAAAAAATGCGGCAAATAACCCTACCAGGATGAGTAGGCTCACAATTATACTTGCTCCATAGGATAAATTGAGCCAAGAAAACATGTGATAAAAACCATACATATTTAAGCTCTGAGTTGTAGTACCTGGTCCTCCTTTCGTCAGTATATATATGAGATCAAAGGTATTGAATATGTCTGACCCTCTAAAGAGAATTGCCACTAAAATAATGTACTGTAAGAAAGGAAGAGTAAGATACCTAAACATTTGCCATTGAGTCGCTCCATCAACTTGTGCGGCTTCAAAAGGTTCTACAGGCAAAGATTTAAGCCCAGCCGTGAGTAGTAGAAACACAAAAGGAGTCCACTGCCACGTATCTACTATGATAACTGATAGTAGCGCTGTAGACGTCTGTCCTAACCACGGTATAGATTGGTCTATTAATCCCACACCCCGAAGCACATAATTAATAGTACCAAACGTAGGGTTATACATAACTCGCCAAAGCAACCCTATTACGACAGGCGTTATGATCATAGGCATGATAATCACGGTTCTAAGAATCCCTTGCAGTTTAAGATTTGATTTGTTCACGATTAAAGCCATTCCAAGAGCTAAGAAAAATTGCAGAGATAACCCTATAATTAAATACATCAGGGTAATCCCCATGCTATGCCAAAAGTCAGAATCTCGAAACAACAGTGTTTTATAATTGGCGAGTCCTGTAAATACTGGCCTGAATCCTTCTAATTCCCACGTACAAAAACTTGTATAGAATAAATAACCTACAGGCATGATAGTAATTGCCAGTAACACGAGAAGAGCAGGAGAACATAGGATATAGGGTAGAAATTTTCGAAATTGCCCTCGTAAATGTAACATCTTATTTCCTCACTTTCAAGATTCAACCAAAGCATCAGTGAAGCAGTCGGTGAGAATGAACATCCTTATAAAGGATGGGCTGGAATTGAGTTTTCAGCCCATCCTTTATCTTGTTGCCCTCAACTTTCTATGTATCCTTCCCATACAAAGAAAGTCAATACTACCAAGCTAATAATCCTTTTCTGTTCATTAACGTCCCTATTTTCCCTTGAGCCTTCTCCATAGCTTCCTCTGCATCTTTTTGGCCAGCGATTGCCGCTTCTACTTCTATTCCTAAGGTATCACCCATTTCTGGCCAGTATTCAAACCTTGGCCTATAATTAGCGTCTCCTATTCTAAGAGACTCGGTTACAGATGCCAACCATGTTCCTTTTCCTATACGGAGCAAGTCTCCTTGCCACTCAGGATCATTTCTAATAGATTCTCTACTGGCTGCCCCGGTCTTTAAGGTTCTCTGGTATACAGCCGGGGGAGAGGTCGCGAATTGTACAAACAACCAGGCAGCGGTTTTCTTCTTTGAAGCTTTATCTATCCCTAACAACCAGGCAAATATCCCGGGATACCGTCCGCCCTTTCCTCCTGGAATGACCGAAAATGCCCATTCACCAGCCGTCTGTGATTTTTCGGGATCTTCGAGCAGAGGTCCAATATCTACAGCATCTATTGACATAGCCACGTTCCCTCGTTGGAGAGCCGGTATGATTTCTTCCCAACTCCAGCTGGCTGCTCCTAGTGGACCATAATCCTGGAGAATTTTTGCATAAAACTCAGTAGCGGCGATACCTTCTGGGCTAGCAACTGTGGGTGTCATGTTGCGAGGAAAATTGAGAAAGAAGTTCGCTCCAAATCCACGGAAAAACGAGCTCCACACATAAATATTCAGACCTTCCCCTCGTGTACCACGCAATGCTATACCATTTACCGTTGGTGGATTATGAAGTTTTCTGGCGATATCCCAAAGTTCTTCAAACGTGTCGGGAGCCTTTGCTATCCCTGCGTTCCCAAATAGATCTTTTCTATACATCAATTGACTTGCCTCACAGGTAAAGGGGAAAGCATAGGCCGCTTCTCCAACTTCTCCTGCCTCTCGAGAAGCAAGAAGAATACCCTCTCGATCATACCACTTTTTGTCAATGAGCTCAGGATCGGATAGATAAGGCTGTAGAGGTTCAATAAATCCGGCTTTTACAAATTTCGGCAGACCCATTATATCGGGCATGACCACGTCATACGCTCCAGATTTTGCACTGAGAGAAATCAAAGTTTTACGCCGTGATTCTGTTTCTGGAAGTGAATGATAAACGACCTTTATGCCTGTTAATGCCTCAAAAGTACCCAGCTGGCTTTCCAAGACCTCAGTATCATAGTACTTGGTTACCATAACATCGATACTCTCGCCGGCTGCTTGGCGCCAATCAATATTCGCTCGTTCAAAATCTGCCAGTTTTAACCCTGCTGCTCCCATAGCTACCTGTGTGGAGAAAATAACCATCAAGAAAACACTCTGCATTAACAAAGCCCTTTTCACTTTTTGGAATTTTTTGCATCGAGTAAACATTATTAACTCCTTTTTGATATATTTGACATAGTTTATTCCTCTGTGGAAAGCTCCCAAAAAAAGAAATTAATCTTTCAACATTTTTCTCTTGGGAAAACTCTTCTTTCCTAAGCTAACAAGCCTATTTATTTCTCACTCTTCACCTCCCCCTGGCTCTATTTTTAGCTTTTCCTTGTCAAATAGAAACAAAATCTTTTGCCCGGATAAGAATTTCATCTACCTTGTGTTTAAAAAATTCCTCTAAAACTAACCGAATTATTTTCACCTCAAAAACGTGTGTTTTTTTTGAGAGATCTTTATAATTTCCTCAATTATTCTTCATCTATACCGAAAGTTTTAGTCTTCAAACTGATCACCTTTATTTTTGTGGCACTATTACATTATTTTACTACGCAGTCAGTTTGTGTCAATCGCCCGCATCAATTTCTCTGAATTTGATGCGTCTTCTTGACTTCCCTGGAGAGTTTGGATAAAATGTATTAGCGCTAATTCTACAAAGAGAGGGACTAAATGCACAGTGCGGGAAAAAGAAGGCCTAAAATCAAGGGGAAGTTGGTTATTGGCCAGTCTACGAAGAAGCTAATTTCTTTGAAGGCCGGGGGCATTGCAGATTTCTTTGCTATGCCCGATGATTTAGATGATCTTAAAGCAATTTTGGTGTTCTGCAAGGAAAAAAGTAAACCTTTTCTGGTCATGGGAAATGGCAGTAAGTTATTGGTTCGTGATGAAGGGTTCCGGGGAATAATTGTGAAATTAGGTTCCTCTTTTAAGCAACTTGTGGAGGAAGGAGATGAAATAAAAGTGGGAGCCGGCGTGGACCTTTCTGTCTTGATTGACTTTGCTGCCGACAAGGGTCTTTCGGGATTGGAGTGTTTGACCGGCATTCCTGGAACAGTAGGAGGAGGTATTGTCCGAAATGTCAGTGCCTTTGGGGAATGCATTTCCAATAGGGTTACCTGGGTTAAGGTTTTGGATAGAAACAATAGCCATTTAGTTATGACCCAGAAGAACTTAAATTTTGGTTACCGAACCAGTACTTTCTTCGAGAACAAAAATCTTGTGTTACTGGAAGTAGGACTGAAGCTATTCCCAGAGCATAAAGCAAAAATTAATGCCCGAATGCAAGAGGCTACCAGAAAGAAACTGGAAACTCAGCCGATTTCTTTTTCTTCGGCGGGCTGCATTTTTAAGAATCCATCCTCTCAATCTGCTGGATATTTGATCGAACAAAGTGGTTGTCTGGGAATGAAAATAGGAGGTGCCCAGGTATCTTTTCAACACGGTAATTTTATTATAAATACAGAAAATGCCGGCGCTTCTGACATTCTGAATCTCATTGATAAGATAAAAAAGATAGTCAGAGCTGAGTTTGGTATTACTCTTGAACCTGAGCTGGAAATAGTATAAAGAGATGAAAGAGAAGGTATGTGTTTTAAAAGGTGGGCTCTCCCCTGAGCGTCAGATTAGCCTGAAGAGCGGTAAGGCAGTAGAAGATGCTCTGAAAGAGAAGAGATATAAGGTTTTCGCTCTGGATCCGAAGAGTAACGATTTCTTGTCTCATCTAAGAAGGGAAAAACCAGACCTGGTTTTTATTGCTCTTCATGGGTCATTTGGTGAAGATGGCACTGTTCAGGGCTTACTGGAGATGGCCGGAATTCCTTATACTGGCTCTGGGGTTCTGGCGAGTACCCTGGGTATGGATAAGGTAAGTAGCCGGAGGTTATTTGCTTGGCAGGGGCTTCCTCAACCTCACTATCAGGCCGTAGCCAGAGAAGAAACCAGAGATATCAAACGGATTCTTTTACCTCCCGTTGTGGTTAAACCCAGTCGTAGCGGATCCACCCTGGGTACTAATTTGATAATGGATGGTTCGGGACTCGAGGAAGCTATGAAGGAAGCTTTCCGGTACGATTCTTCATATCTTTTGATTGAAGAGTTCATTAAAGGAAGGGAAATCACGGTGGGTATCATTGATGACCCGGAGCCACGTCCTTTTCCTATTGTGGAAATTGTTCCCCAGTCCACTTTTTTTGATTATCAGGCCAAGTATTCCCAGGGATTTTGTAAATTCTTTGTTCCGGCTAATCTAAAGGAAAAACAGTCTCTTAAAGCGAAAGAAGTAGCCCTGAAAGCTTACCGTTCCCTGGGCTGTCGTGATTTTGCTCGGGTGGACATGATACTCAAGGAAGGTACTCCCTATCTTTTGGAGGTAAACACCATCCCAGGTCTTACTGAAAGAAGCTTACTTCCTCTGGCGGCGCGGGCGGAGGGATTAGATTTTGCTCAGTTAATTGAGCGAATAGTCAGGGCAGCGTTGAGACGAAGCCCTTCCTGAGAGGAATGAAGAGAAAAAGAGGGGAGTTGGGCCGGGGAAAGCCCCAGAAGAAAAGCGGAAGAGGTGCCCGATTCTCAATTTTTTTAATTATCTGTCTAACCATAGTTATCCTCTTGGTGAGATATATACTGACCATTCCCTATTTTGAGCTCAGAGAGATTCAGGTGGAAGGAGTGAAGCGACTCTCCCGGGAACAAATCTTAGAGAAAGCCAATGTTTCCCTGAACACTTGCACTTTTTGGGTCAATCTTTCTGCTATTACCAGACAAATAGAATCACTCAATTTGGTGAAACGGGCGGAAGTGAGAAGAGTTTTACCTTCCACTCTTCAGGTGCGTATTGTTGAGAGAGAACCCTTTGCTTGTTGGAGATGTCCGGATGGATTCTGGGAAGTTGATGATGAGGGAGTTATATTAGGTAAGGCGTCCGAATCCTCCAATCTACCTTTGATTATTGGAGTCAGTCCGGAGTCAAATGACCAGCTCAAGCTTAGTCTAAATATTCTTCGTTTTACTCAAAGAATAGGTTTTTCTCTTCAGAAAATTGATTTTTCCAGCTCCTCTACGGGTATAATAGCTTATTTGAAAGAAGGAATAGTTCTTCTGATTAATGAGAGGAGTTATATGGAGTCACTTTCCTATCTTCCCTTGGTTCTGAAAGATCTGGAAAAAAGGGGTGAGAAGGTTAGCCGGATAGATTTCCGGTTTTCTGACCAGATTGTAGTCAAACTACCTTACAAGAAATGAGTCTGCTTCCAATTAAAAAGTATTTATGAGTCCATTAAAGTTCTCTACCTGGGTAGGGGGTAACCGGTAAATTTGTTTGAAAGTAAGAGCTTATTAAAGTTCTCCCTCCGGGTAGAGGAGGCTTTAGCCTCCCAATTGCTTTTTAACTTGGGTAGAGAGTCAAAGAGTTATGTTTGAGATAATTATGGAGTGAGGGAAGAATTGAGAGAAAATTTGTTGGTAGGACTGGATATTGGGACCACGAAAATTTGTGTTTTAATTGCCGAATTTAAAGAAAATGAGGGTTTGGAGATTATGGGACTGGGCAAAGTTCCTTCTTTAGGAGTAAAAAAGGGGGTGATAGTAGATATACCTCAGACAGCCAGGATGGTTAAAGAGGCGATAAAGAGAGCAGAATTCGATGCTGGACTGAGGATTAAGGAAGCCTGGGTGAGTATAGCCGGCGAACATATTCAGAGTCAAGATAATAGAGGTTTCCTTAAGATTAATAGGGAGGACGGCATAATACGAGTTAGAGATCTGGAGAGAGTTTTGGAAGATGCTTCTCGGGTTGCTATGCCCAAGGGTCGTGAGATAATTCATAAGCTCCCTCAGGAATTTGTGGTGGATGGGCAGGATCAAATTAATGAGCCACTGGGAATGAGGGGAGCTCATTTAGAAGCTCGGGTTCATCTGGTTACCGCTGCCTCGGGATATTGCCAGAATATGGAAATGGGGCTTCAGATGGGCGGGTGTCAGTTGGCCGGGATGGTCCTACAATCTCTGGCTTCAGGAATGGCTACTCTCCTTCCCGAGGAGGAAGATCTGGGAGTAACCATTGTAGACATCGGCGGTGGAACCACTGATGTAGCTATTTTTCTCCGGGAGGGGTTGAGGTTTACCGAGGTCCTGGCTGTGGGGGGTAATCACATTACTAATGATGTAGCGGTGGGTTTACACATTACTCGGGAGAATGCAGAGATTCTAAAGATTAATCAAGGTACTGCTTTGACTGATGGGATAGGAGAGGATGAGGAGATTGAGGTGGAGAGAGTAGCTGGTCGAGGTAAAACTAAGGTGAAAAAGAAAACACTGGCCAGGATAATTGAGCTTCGGGTAGAGGAAATATTCGAACTGGTGGATATAGCCTTAAAGAAAAGTGGTTTAAGAGGTTTGATAACCTCTGGAGTAGTTTTGAGTGGTGGTAGTTCTCTTTTAAATGGCCTCAAGGAAAAGACTGAAAAGCAATTGAATTTACCGGTCCGAATTGGTTACCCCCGAATCAAGTCAACTTCGCGTCTAAACAGCCCTGTTTATGCTACTGTGGTTGGCCTGGTTCTTTACGCTCTCAAGCAAAAAAGGGAGGCCAGCGGCCAGAACACTCTGGGGATGAGGATTAAGGGGTGGTTCAGGGAGTTCTTTTAATATGAAACCTCCTTGTTTCTTAGGGATAGATTTGGGGACTTCCAGTGTTAAGGTAGTCTTAACAAGTTTAAAGGGCGAGATTTTGGCAGTTTCTTCTCGTTCCTATGCAGTTTATTCTCCTCAGTCGGGATGGGCTGAGCAAGATCCTGCTCAGTGGTGGCAAGCGGTTAGGGAAGCTATAAAAGAGGTTATTGGGCCGTCCAAAATAGATCCGGCTCAGGTTAAGGCAGTAGGGATGTCGGGGCAGACCCATGGAACAGTGGTTCTGGATAAAGGATGGCAACCTCTAAATAGGGCCATTATCTGGATGGATCGGCGGAGTATTCCCCAGATCAACCGCTTGAAAAAAGAAGACAAAATAGATTTTCTCTCTCAAATTGCCGGGATACCTCCGGCTTGCGGTTTTATGGCTTTTACTTTACTCTGGCTCAGAGAAAATAAGCCAGAGATTTGGGAAAAAGCAGCTAAGTTTCTTCTTCCCAAGGATTACCTTCGTCTCCGGCTCACGGGAGAGCTGGCTACAGATGTAACCGATGCTGGCGGAACCTTTCTTCTTGACGTCAGGAGAAGAGCCTGGTCCTCCAAAATCCTGGAAGAATTAGAGATTTCCCCTTCCTATCTTCCTTCTCTTTATGAATCTACTGAGATCACCGGAACGGTATCTCGGGAGGCTTCTGGCCAAACTCTTCTTCCAGCGGGTATTCCGGTGGCCGCCGGAGGAGCAGACCAGATTATGGGAGCAATTGGGAATGCTATTATTGAGAACGACGTGGGAGCCTGTATTCTGGGAACTGGAGGTCAATTCATTACCTCACTAAACAAGTGCCTGATAAAACCCCAGGTTGGTCTTCATACTTTTCCTCATGCCATCCCCGGAAAGTGGATCCACATGGGAGCTATACTCTCCGGAGCAATGTCCTTTGACTGGTATTGTCGGCAGATTTTAAGGTTAAATACAAGACAGGTAGAAAAGGAACTATCCTTGGTTTTTCTGAACAAGAAAGAAGTTTCACCGCATCATGGTAAATTACTTTTTCTTCCCTGTCTGGGAGGAGAGAGAACTCCTTATCTTGACCCTCTGGCCAGAGGAGTTTTTGTCGGCCTTACTCTTGACCATACTGGTTTTGATCTGGCTCTGGCGGTAATGGAAGGAGTTACTCTGGCTATGCGGAATTGCCTGGAGATTTTCAAGCAGTCCGGAGTAAAACTGTCCGGCCTAGTCAGTTCCGGTGGTGGGGCAAAAAGTAAGCTCTGGAGGCAAATTCAAGCCGATGTATTTAACCTACCCATACTAACTCTCAATTCCAGAGAGCAGAGTGCCTATGGTGCCTCTCTAACGGGAGCTGTGGCCACAGGTTTCTTTTCATCCGTTGAGGAAGCTTGCCAGGAATGGATAAAGGAAGTTGACAGGATAGAACCTGTCCCGGAACGGGTCAAAAAGTATGATCAACTTTACCCGATTTTTGCTGGTCTTTATTCTCATCTGAAAGAAGACTTCCACTCACTTTCCCAACTATCTTCTTGAACCATTTTCCCCAGCCAAACCAACGAAATAAACGGAATAACGGGACCAACGGAATCAACGGAATAACGAGAATCAGCGGAAGGTGAGATTGACACGGGGGTTTTATGCAATATAATAAGGACATTATGGGCTATGCTTATGGTGGGTAGCCGCAGGCTTTACCTCGTGTTCGTTAGTGTGTCATTGCGAGGAACGTAGCGACGTGGCAATCTCAGGTTTTGGTAGCCACAGGCTTTACCTTCTCTAATTGAACTTTGGTAGCCGCAGGCTTTAGCCTGCGTTCATTTGCGCAATGCAGCTACCTTTATGGAATCTAAACTTTACCCTGGTGTATTATTGAGGAAAGAACAAAGGAGGCTAACAATTGTCTTATGACGTTAAAGAAATCTCTCTTGCTTCTGAGGGGAAGAAAAAAATAGAGTGGGCCAGGACAAAGATGGCGGTTTTAAGAATGATTGAAGAGCGTTTCATAAAAGAGAGACCTCTAAAGGATTTAAGGGTGGCTG
>DAOVGF010000003.1 GCA_030672545.1 Candidatus Aerophobota bacterium | reverse complement strand
TGGAATTACCTTTATTTGGATGAAGTATCTCCAACAAAGACTGGGAGGTATCACCGGAGACACTCTGGGAGCCCTCAACGAAATAACCGAAGTGGCCGCCTTTCTCCCCTGGGCTTTTCTCTTCTGACAACTCTGCTCAAGCTCCTTGCAGTCAATTAAATCATATGTCGCCTTCTGTATAAAAGTGTGCCGTTGACCAAACTTCTCTGACCAAAAATCTCCATTTTATCAGCATCCCACATTACAAATTGATGCCATCTTGGCATCTTTTTACTAAATGTTAACAACCAGAGTTTTGCAGGAAACATACTCTATTTCCTTTCTCGGAATACCTTTGACTGAGCTATCCTGGTAGTCACAAGTTTTAACTTGCGCAAAGAGGCTTTCAAAGAGGCTTTGGTAGCCGCAGCTTTTAAGCTGCGCAAAAGCGTCCTGGTAATCACAAGTTTTAACTTGCACCAATAAACGCAGGCTAAAGCCTGCGGCTACCAAAGTTTAATCAGACAAGGCTAAAGCCTGCGACTACCATTCTTTTCCTGTAAAACTTGGTTGACAAATCTTCATAGAAAAGCTAAATAAAAATGAAGAACAGAGTTTAGAATTCTCGGTCAATGGAGGTGTTAATATGAAAACACTAATTATTTATCAGTCAATACATCATGATAATACTGAAAAAATTGCTAAAGTGATGGCCAATGTTCTGGAAGCAAAATTAGTGAAGCCGCAAGAATTAGATATAAGCACTGTTGCAGAATATGATTTGATTGGTTTTGGTTCAGGCATTTACTGGGGGAAACATCATAAAAGTTTATTGAATATGGTTGATAAACTACCTTCTCAAAAAAACAAAAAAGCATTTATTTTTTCGACAAGTGGCGTCGGGAAAAAGGTTAGCTAATCTCCTTTGTTCCGCACTAAACGGAAAAAATCTTGGTATTGACTTTAGAGCTGTAGTAGGTATGATTCTCTCAATGATATTTTTGGAGAAAGGAGGTGGAGCTCGGAACAGGAATAGCAGTTAAGTAAGTCAGTTCTCATGGCCAAGGAGGTAAAAAAGTGAAAATAAAATGGTGGTTATTGTTAGCTATGGTTTTGGTGGTAGCTTCGGGTTCGGCTGTCCTGGCAGCCCAGGCAGTGAAAAATCCCGATACCCTGATAATAGCTGATATTGGAACAGTGGATTCCCTGGATCCAGCCTGGGCTTACGACACAGCCAGTGGCGCCAGAATTATGAATCTCTATGAAACTCTTATTTGGTATGACGGAGAAAATACCGACAAGTTCATTCCCGTATTAGCCACTGAGGTTCCCACAGTAGAGAACGGAGGTATCTCGGACAACGGCTTGACTTATACTTTTCACATCAAAAAGGGGATAAAATTCCATAACGGGGCCGAACTCACCCCTGAAGATGTAGAGTATTCTTTTGAAAGAGCTATGGTCCAGGACAGAGATGGAGGACCGATCTGGATGCTCTACGAACCCCTATTGGGAAGTCATGGTAGCCGAGATGGTGAGGGCAACATTGTCATAGACTTTAAAGATATTGACGACACCATAGAGGTAGTCGGTAACGACGTAGTATTTCATCTCAAACAGCCTTATCCACCCTTTTTAGCCGTTTGGGCTAATACTTGGGGTTCTATCGTGAGCAAAGAATTTTGTGTGGAAAATGGAGACTGGCCGGGAACCGCCGAGACCTGGAAAGAATATAATAATCCCGAACCAGGCGAAGAAGGTCTCCATGGAATTGCCTGCGGAAGCGGGCCCTTCAAACTGGAAAGATGGGAGCCGGGAGTAGAGACCGTCCTGGTGAGACACAATGATTATTGGAGAGAGCCAGCTAAGCTAAAACGGGCCATCTGGAAAGTCATTGATGAGTGGACTACCCGAAAGCTAATGATTATGGCCGGAGATGCGGACATCGTTTACGTTCCCCGGCAGTATATGTTAGAGCTGGAGGAAATTAAAGGAATCAGGGTCACCAAAAATCTCCCCACTATTGATTTGGCCGCGGCCTTTTTTAACCTGGACATTAATCCGGAAGGAAATACGGACATCGGCAGTGGAAAACTTGATGGTAAAGGAATTCCTTCTGACTTCTTCTCGGATAAGGATGTCCGATCAGGATTTGCCTATTCCTTTGACTGGGACACTTATCTCAAAGATGTTTTTTTCAATGAGGCTGAGCAACCCGTGGGTCCCATACCAACCGGGCTGGCTTACCGGAATCCTAAGCAAAAGGTCTTCCACTTTGATCCGGAAAAAGCTAAAGAGTACTTCCAGAAAGCCTGGGGCGGAAAGGTCTGGGAGAAGGGATTTCAGTTTAACATGCTTTACAACACCGGCAATGCCCAGCGAGAAGTGGCCGCTTTTATGTTTAAGGAAAATGTGGAGTCTCTTAATCCCAAATTCCGCATTGAGGTAAGATCAGTAGAGTGGGCAAGTTACTTAAGGGAGTTGATTCAGCGTAGATTAACTCTCTTTCTCATTGGCTGGGTAGCTGATTTTGCTGATGCCCATAATTTTGTTCATCCCTTTATGCACAGCCAGGGCGACTTTTCTTGTTTTCAGAGCTACAACAATCCCCTGGTTGATGAGTTAATCTGGCGAGCCATCAACACCACCGAATCCAAAGAACGAGAGCGGATGTACCATCAACTTCAGATAATCTACCACGACGATTGTCCCAGTGTTCCCCTGCATCAGATGCTCCGCCGGCACTACGAGAGAGATTGGGTAAAGGGCTGGTATTACAATCCTATCTTGCCTAACGGAGATATTGCTGGATACCTGTACTCTATCTCTAAGGGCTGGTAATTTGAGATGGACCAATCATTAGATTGGATGTTGGTAGGGCGGGGTCTCGCTGACCCCGCCCTAATCCTGATGATGAGAATCCTCTCCCCGGGAGGTTAGACTTTATTCAGGAGGATTTATTTAATGGAAGTGCGGGCCTACATTATCCGTAGGGTACTTTTAATCATACCGGTATTGGTTGGCGTAAGTCTCATTGTTTTTGCTATCTTGGCCTTGTTCAGTCCCGAACAACGTGCGGCCGCCTTCATTACCGACATCAGGCAGCTCAGAGACATTCGGGGAGTAATTAGAAGCCACGGACTGGATGCTCCGGTATATGTTCAATATTTCAACTGGCTCAAAGAAGTTTTTCACGGTAACTTGGGTTGGTCAAAGACGGCCCAGAGACCGGTGTTAACAGCTTTTTTTTATTTTCTTCCCAATACCGTAGAGTTGGCTCTCTTCTCTGCTCCCTTGGTTATTCTGGTGGGAATCTGGTTGGGAACTATCTCGGCCGTACACCAGGGTAAGCTCATTGATCACTTAACCCGTACTGGGGCCATTGTGGGCTGGTCTCTTCCTACCTTTTGGTTCGGTCTTCTCTTGCTGATGATCTTCTACGGATACTTTCGAGGCCTTCTCCCTCCGGAGGCCCTGGGAACCCAAGCCGGTCTTCTGGTAAGATCAGAGGCTTTCACTCGCTACACTCACATCAACACCCTAGATGCCCTATTAAACGGCAATTTTTTCATTTTCTTCGATGCCTTAAGACACTTAATCCTGCCGGTAATTACCCTTACCGTAGTTCAGTGTGCTATGGTAATGAGAATTATGCGTTCAAGTATGTTGGAGGCCTTGGCTAAGGGATACATTGCTACCGCTCGGGCCAAAGGGGCTGACGAAAAAACAGTGGTGAGAAAACATGCCCGACGAAACGCTATGATTCCAGTCATCACGGTCTCTGGGTACTTATTTGCTCTTCTAATACAGGGGGTGGTAATTACGGAAACAATTTTCAATCGCAAGGGACTGGGATGGTGGTGGGCCAGGGCTGCCGTCAACCTGGACGTTCCGGCTGTTCTGGGATCAGTGATCTTCAGTGCTTTGATATTCGTGATCACTAACTTGATAGTTGATTTACTTTATGCTTATGTTGATCCGAGAGTGAGGCTAGGATGAATTTCTTTTCCCTTAGCAGTAAAGGAAAATGGGAAGATCTAAAAAAGGCAACCCGACCAAGACTCAAAGAATTGAAATTTTCATTTAATCGTATTAGAAAGAGCCCTCTTTCCCTGGTGGGTTTTTCCCTGATTATCCTGTTTGCCCTTATTGCCCTGATGGCACCCTATCTTGCTCCCCCCAAGTATCCCCATAATCCCTACCAGATTCCCCGCTACGGATATAGTGCCACTCCCAAACCTCCCAGTCAGACTAATTTCTTCGGTACCACTGAAGGCCAGTATGATATTTACTATGGGGTAGTCTGGGGAACCAGGACGGCTTTCCGCATCGGTTTTATGGTAGTGGGTACTATTCTGCTTATCGGAATAATATTGGGTAGTATTTCCGGATATTATGGAGGAGTGGTAGATGAGATAATTATGCGGGTAGTGGATACTTTTATGTCGCTGCCCACTCTTATTTTGGCCATGGCTCTGGTTACCGCTCTGGGACATAGCCTGGATAATGTTATGAAAGCTTTAATTATTGTGGGCTGGCCGGCTTATGCCCGCCTCATTAGAGGAGACATACTTAGCGTGAGAGAAGAACAGTATGTGGAAGCGGCTCGGGCAGTGGGATGTTCTGATTTTTTCATAATTACCAAACATGTCCTACCCAACGCCATTTACCCTCTATTAATAATGGCCTCTCTGGACATAGGGGCTATGGTTCTTACGGCGGCCGCTTTGAGCTTTCTGGGACTGGGTGCCCCGGTAGGCTACGCCGATTGGGGACAAATGATCAGTTTTGCCCGGAACTGGATTGTCGGTCCCCCGGGAAATCCACTGGCCTACTGGTATACAGTAGCCATACCTGGCCTTTTTATCCTTCTTTTTGTCCTGGGATGGAATCTCTTGGGTGATGCTTTCCGAGATATCCTTGATCCCAAGCTACGGCGGAGATAAAGGTGACGGAAAAAATTCTTGAGATAAAGGAACTTAAGACCAATTTTTATACCTACGAGGGCGTAGTGAAGGCTCTGGACGGAATTCAGTTAGAAGTAAACCAAGGTGAGACGGTAGGACTGGTAGGGGAAACCGGCTGCGGAAAAAGTGTAACTTCTCTCTCCATTCTCAGACTCATTCTTCCTCCTGGTCGCATAGAAAAGGGAAAGATTATCTTCAAACTAAAACAACAATCCCGGTTTAAAGATAATTACGTAGATCTTTTGTCTCAATCTGAGAAATTCATGAGAACTATTAGAGGGAATGAAATATCCATGATCTTTCAGGAAGCCAGCTCAGCCCTCAATCCTGTCTATACAGTGGATGAGCAGATCTCGGAAAGTTTTCTTCTTCATCAAAAGTCCCAATTATACCAGGAGGCCATCCGGGAAATTGATCAGGAGATTAATCAGGCAAGAATCTCCTGGAAAAAAAGAACTCTTGGTCTGGAAAAAACTATTTTTCAAGCCCTTCTGAACAACCAAACATCTCTTCCGGCTAAAATTTTGGGCTTTTTGCCCGGAGGATGGAAATATCGGGGTCGGATCAAGAGACAGGCCAGAAAAAAAAGTATCGAAATTCTGGCTCAACTGGGCATTGCTAATCCGGAGAATATCGTTGATCGTTATCCTCATGAACTCAGCGGGGGGATGCAACAAAGAGTAGTTATAGCCATGGCTTTGGCCTGCAACCCTAACCTCCTCATTGCTGACGAGCCGACTTCTAATCTGGACGTGACTATTCAGGCTCAGATACTTGATCTCATTCGTGACTTGAAAAGAAAATTTAAGTCCTCGGTTCTTTTCATCACCCACGACCTGGGGGTAGTGGCAGAGATGTGTGATCGAGTAGCCGTAATGTATGCCGGTAATATCTGTGAAATTGCCGAGGTGAAGGAACTTTTCCGGAACCCCTTACACCCTTATACCAAGGCCTTGCTTAACGCCGTCCCCCGGGGAGGCAAGACAAAATTAGAAAGTATTGAAGGAAATGTTCCTAATTTAATCAATCCACCTTCCGGGTGTCGATTTCATCCCCGTTGTGCCCTAGCTCTAAGCGTCTGTTCCCAGGTTAACCCCCCTTTGTTGGAAAGAGCAAAAGAACATTTTTTGGCCTGTCATTATTATGGAGAGAAAAATAAGTGAAAACACTGCTGGAAGTCAGCCGACTCAAGAAGTACTACCCTATCTTAGGGGGAGTATTTAAAAAACCTGTTGGTGATGTCCGGGCGGTTGATGGAGTTAACCTGAAAATATACCGGGGAGAATGCCTTGGTCTGGTAGGTGAGTCAGGTTGTGGGAAAACTACTTTGGGCAAGACAATCCTGCGTCTGCTCGAGCCGACTTTCGGTCATATTTACTTTGATGTTCCTCAGAAGGTTAAAAATAATATCTCTCAGATAGAAACTTCTAATAACTCCCCTCCTCAGCAGCTTTCAAAATTAACCAGAAAATATGACCTGGCTGTCTTTAAGAAAGGCCAGTTAAAAAGCATCAGGAGAAGAATGCAAATAGTCTTTCAGGACCCCTCGGCTTCCCTCAATCCAAGAATGCTTATTAAGAACATTGTGGGTGAGCCTCTTCAGGTTCACCGGCTCGTGGGCGCCGGTGACTTAAGGAATAAAGTTCTCTCCCTTCTCTATCGAGTAGGGCTAACCGAAGATCACCTTTTCCGCTATCCTCACGAGTTTAGTGGAGGACAAAGACAGAGAATTGCTATCGCCAGAGCACTGGCCACCAATCCGGACTTTATCATTCTGGACGAGCCCACCTCGGCCCTGGATGTCTCCGTGCAGGCTCAGATTTTAAACCTCCTTCAGGAGTTACAGCGGGATTTTAGCCTCACCTATTTATTCATTACTCATCATCTCCTGGTGGTAGAGCATATTAGTGATCGGGTAGCCGTGATGTATTTGGGGAAAATAGTGGAAATGGCCTCTACGGAGGAGCTTTTCACCCATACTCTTCATCCTTACACCCAGGCTCTTATTTCTGCCATCCCTCTACCTGACCCAACCGCTCAAAAAAAGAGAATAATCCTCAAAGGGGAGGTGCCCAGTCCCATCAACCCACCCTCAGGCTGCAGATTTAACCCCCGTTGCTCCTATGCTGATAAGATTTGCCGGCAAATTGAGCCCCCACTTAAAGATGTAGGAGGAGGTCATTACGTGGCCTGTCATAAAGCGGAGAAATTAAACTAGTCTCACTGTTAGACAGGCCCCAAATCACTTAACTGAGACCTCTGAACGAACAACTAATTTGACAAATTATGAAAAAACCGTATACAAGAAATGGAAGAGATATTGGAGACTTATCAGGTGAAAAAATTAGATAGAAAGGAATGGCTAAAAATTGTCGTGCTTGGATTTTTACTTGCTATATGTGTGCTGGCAACCTATTATTGTCATTTTATTTTGGAAACTGAAATCATCTTTACCCATTTCTTCTATATTCCCATAATCCTCGCCAGTTTGTGGTGGTTACGGGGAGGGGTATTAGTTGCGGTATTTCTTGCTCTGTTGCTGTTGGTTTCTCATATCGTAAACCCACTTGAGAGTCCCATTGGGGCGGACGTTGCACGAGCATTTATGTTTGTCGTTGTCGCCACGGTGATTGTCATCCTGAACAAGAAGCGGCTGATACTGGAGGACAAACTGCTAACATACAGTAAGACATTGGAGCAGCAAGTGAAGGAGCGCACCAGTGCATTCAGAGAAGCGGAAGAGAAATATAGACAATTGGTGGATAATGCCAATGATGCGGTGATCATCATTGACCCAAAGGGCTATTTCGGTTTTGTTAATCCGAAATTCTGCCAGATGACGGGCTACACGATAGAGGAAGCAAGAACGCTTCATCTCAGCAGGCTAGTTCACCCGAAACACTTAGCCATGGTCACGAAAAACTTCAAGAAAGGGCTATCGGGGGAGGAGGTGCTTGGAAACTACGAGTTTCGGGTGTTGACCAAGTTAGGAGAGGTAATTTATGTAGATTATAATTCCACCGCTATCCAGACAGAAGAAAGAATAGTTGGGATGCAGGCTGTCGTAAGGGACATCACCCAACGCAAAAAAGCAGAAGAGGAAAAAGAAAAGCTCCAAGCCCAGCTCCTTCAGGCAAGCAAGCTGGAGGCTATTGGGATACTGGCCGGAGGAGTAGCTCATGATTTTAATAATCTTCTTACGGCTATTCAAGGCTACACGGATCTTTGTATGATGAGGGTTGATGAAGCTGATCCTTTATATAAAGACTTAAAGCAAATCAGAGTCTCCTCCTCCCGGGCCGCCGATCTAACCAGACAGCTCTTAGCCTTCTCTCGCAGACAGCCTATGATCCTTAGCCCGGTTAACTTAACCGAAACGGTTGAGAATCTTAGCAAGATGCTTCAGCGTCTCATTGGGGAAGACATTATGATTGAGACTGAGCTGGCCCCGGATATCTGGACAGTAGAGGCGGATAAGGGACAAATAGAACAGATAATTATGAATTTAGCCGTTAATGCCCGAGAAGCTATGCCCCAAGGGGGCAGACTAACCGTTAAAACAGAAAATGTCTTAATAGATGAGGCCTATTCAAGAATTCACCATGAGGCCCGTCCGGGAAGATTTGTTCGCCTTTCCCTTCAGGACAGTGGAGTAGGAATAGATAAAGAGATCATCAAGCATATCTTTGAGCCTTTTTTCACCACCCGAGAGGTAGGAAAAGGAACTGGTCTGGGTCTATCGGTAGTCTACGGAATAGTAAAACAACATTCTGGTTGGATTAATGTTTACAGTGAAGTAAATCAAGGCTCAGTCTTTAAAGTTTACCTACCCGCTTCTTCTGCCAAGACAGAGAATGAGCTAAAAGAAACTATTTCCTTAAAAGACTTGCAAGGTTCCGGAGAGAAGATTCTCTTGGTAGAAGATGAGGATGAGGTACGCAAGATTGCCCAAACCATTCTCAGTGAAAATGGTTA
>DAOVGF010000007.1 GCA_030672545.1 Candidatus Aerophobota bacterium | reverse complement strand
TGATTTATGAAATTGGGAATTGCGGCAAAATACGAGCTCCAGAGAGACGATATCCGCCTTATTGCTGAGTATACCTAAAAAATTAAAATGTGAATATAATACAATAATGAATTAATTACAAAATGGGTATTTTAAAGGTATTTGCAGAGATTGTCTAAAGAGAGAGGGGAGATAATGGAGACTAAGACACTTTATAAGATTAGTTACGGAATGTATATAGTCAGTTCCAAAAAAGGAGATAAATTTAATGGTCAAATTGCTAATACTGTTTTTCAGGTGACCGCAGACCCTCCCAAGGTTACCGTCTGTATTAATAAAGAAAATTTGACTCATCAATTCATTGAAGATAGCCAGGTTTTTACGGTTTCTATTTTAGATGAGAATACATCAATGAAATTTATTGGCCATTTTGGTTTTAAGTCAGGCAGGAAGTTTAATAAGTTTGAAGGGATGAATTACAAAATAGGAATGATCGGGGCACCTATAGTTGTTCAGAACTGCCTGGGTTATTTAGAATGCGAAGTAGTGGACCGCATAGATGTAGGGACTCATACTGTTTTTGTGGGGAAAATTCTTGATGCTCGAGTGATTAAAGAGGGAGAACCTATGACCTATGCTTATTATTATCAAATAAAGGGGGGCAGGTCACCCAAGAATGCTCCTACCTATATTAGAGAAGATAGAGAAGAAAAGCAAAAAGAGGAAAAGAAAATAGCCAAGTACAAATGTCTTATTTGTGGATATGTTTATGATCCGGAAAAAGGAGATCCTGATTCTGGAATTTCACCGGGAACTGCTTTTGAAGATTTATCCGATGATTGGGTCTGTCCAATTTGTGGTGCGAGTAAAGATGAATTTGAGAAAATAGATTAAATCAGTCTAGATATAGAGGAAACTAAAGCAAGAGAATATTGCCGTGTTCACGGCTGATAAAAAGGTTAGATTTATAAAAACAAGGGGGTAACATGAAAGGTTTAAAAGGAACCAAAACGGAAAGGAACCTTTTGACGGCCTTTGCCGGTGAATCGCAAGCAAGAAATCGTTACACTTATTTTGCTTCGCAGGCAAAGAAAGAAGGATATGAGCAAATTGCAGGAATTTTTCTGGAAACTGCTGATAACGAAAAGGAACATGCCAAGCGGCTTTTCAAGTTTCTGGAGGGAGGAGAAGGGCAAGTTTCGGCTTCTTTTCCGGCGGGGATAATTGGAAACAGTGAGGAGAATCTTAAAGCGGCAGCAGCAGGAGAGAATTACGAGCATACAACTATGTATCCGGAATTTGCTGAAATAGCCGATGAAGAGGGATTTCCTGAAATTGCTCAGGTAATGAGAACAATTGCGGTGGCCGAAAAACAACACGAAAATAGATATCTTACTCTTTTAGAGAATATAGAACAGGACAGAGTTTTTAGAAGAGATAAAATAGTGAGATGGAAATGCCGTAACTGCGGATACATTCATGAAGGAAAAGAAGCACCCGAAAAGTGTCCTGCTTGCGCTCATCCCAGGGCATATTTTGAACTCCTGGGGGAGAACTACTAAGTAAAATTCCCCTAATGAAATTAGCCAAATAGTAAATTTGATTTTGATATGAGAAAATGAGGAGGTATTATGTTATTCAGAGAGATAAAACCAGATATTTATTCGGTGGGAGTAATTGACTGGGACCGACGCCTTTTTGATGAACTGATACCTTTACCGGAAGGAACGACCTACAATGCTTACTTAATCAAGGGTAGTGAAAAAATAGCCTTGATCGACACCGTTGATCCCTCTAAAGAAAATGAACTGGTTCAGAACTTAAAGAGCCTGGATATAAAAAATATTGATTATGTTGTGGCCAACCATGCTGAGCAGGATCATTCCGGTGCTATCCCCCGGCTGCTTAAACTCTATCCTCAAGCAAAAGTGGTAGCCAATCAAAAATGTAAGGATATGCTTAAGAGTTTACTCTTGATAGCAGAGGATCGGTTTATCACCGTGAATGATGGAGAGACAATATCTCTGGGTAATAAGAGACTAAAATTTATCTATGCTCCCTGGGTGCACTGGCCGGAGACTATGTTGACCTATTTAAGGGAGGACAAAATTCTATTTCCCGGTGATCTTTTTGGCTCTCATCTGGCAATCAGCGACCTGTATGTAGAGGATGAAGTCAAAGTTTATGAAGCAGCCAAAAGATACTATGCCGAGATAATGATGCCTTTCAGAAGCAATATAAAAAGGCATCTGGAAAAGTTGAGGGACCGGGAGATAGAAATAATTGCTCCCAGCCACGGGCCAATTCATAATAAACCAAAGTTTATTCTTGACGCTTACAGAGATTGGATTTCTGATAAGGTAAAGAATGAGGTAATAGTTCCTTATGTGTCAATGCATGGTAGTGTAGATAAGATGGTACATTATTTTACAGATGTTTTGATGGAAAAAGGAATAACGGTAAAACCCTTTAATTTGACCAGAACAGACGTTGGCCAACTGGCCATAGCTCTGGTAGATGCAGCAACTATAATTGTTGCATCTCCTACGGTATTAGTTGGACCACATCCGGCAGCCGTTTATGCGGTCTACCTTACCAATGTCTTAAGACCAAAATTAAAATTTGCTTCAATAATCGGTTCTTATAGTTGGGGTGGTAAAATGGTAGAACAAATTACGAGTATGTTGACCAACCTAAAAATGGAGATTATCGAACCGGTTATTGTGAGGGGATATCCTCAGGAAAATGACTTTAGAGCATTAGGTAGACTGGCAGATGCAATCCTTCAAAAGCATAAAGAACACCAAATATTCAATAAGTAGTGAAGAAGGGTCAGTCTCAACATTTGACATTAAGAATCAAGTAATAGTTTAGACTCCATAAAGGTAGCCGCAACCTTCGGGTTGCGCTTGTTTTTCGCAGGCTAAAGCCTGCGGCTACCACTCTATCTTCACTAAAAAAGGTTTCCTTTAGGATACCCAAAGCTTTACGAACCTTACTTTTTAGCAAAGCTTACCTGTTACAGAATCAAAAGCTGTGGAAAGATACAGTAGTGTCAAATGTTGAGACCGACTCCTCTTTCTTATTTGACAGGAGGGTTATTTTCATTATATTATTTTCATTGTAGGGTACTTAAGAAAATGGCGGTGGGGCCTATGGGAGAAAGACAAACCAGGGGTGATTTCAGGAGTCTACTTAAGCAAAAGAAAATCATATTTTTTGATGGAGCTATGGGAACCAATCTGGAAAGGATGGGGATTCCCCCGGGAACACCACCAGAGATGCTCAATTTTACCGACCCAGAGAAAGTTCAGAAGATTCATCTCTCCTATCGGGAGGCGGGTGCTGATGTGATAGAGACCAATACTTTTGGGGCCAATAGGATTAAGTTAGCCAGGTACGGCCTGGCTAAAGAAGCGAAGGCTTTGAGTCGGGAAGGTGTTTGTATTGCCAAAGAAGTTGCTGGCCCCTGCCTGGTAGGTGCTTCCGTTGGTCCGCTGGGTGCGTTTCTGGCTCCCTGGGGAAAGATATCAGCCCAGGAAGCTCTGGATGTTTTTAGAGAACAGATTGAGGCCGCCTCTGAGGCGGGAGCGGACCTGATAGTAATAGAAACTATGGATTATGTTAAAGAAGCTAAAATAGCTATTCAGGCTGTTAGAGAAGTCGGTAATCTTCCCGTAGTGTGTCAGTTCACTTTTCAAAAAGAAGGAAGGACTTTAATGGGTACCGATGCTGCTGGATTGGTTACCACTATTTCTTCTCTTAAAATTGATGTTCTGGGAGCTAATTGTAGTAGTGGACCAGAGGAGCTTTTAGCTGTAGTGGAGGAGATGGTGCGGGTTTGTCCTTTGCCTCTAATTGTTCAACCCAATGCGGGTCAGCCAATATTGAAGAATGGTCAGACGTGTTTTTCTCTTTCGCCTCAAGCATTTGCTCTCTGGATGGAAAAAATTGCCCAGAAGGGTGTTAGAATTGTGGGGGGATGTTGTGGAACTACTTCGGAACACATCAAAGTTTTAGTGGATCGACTAAAGCATTTTTCTCCTCCTAAAAGGTCGATTTTGTCTGTTTCCCGGCTTTCATCGCGCCGCCGGGTTGTCCAAATTAGCCATAATGAGTTTTCTTTCACCATTGGGGGGAAGATAGATGTTACTGAGAGTCGGGTAAGAGAAGCTCTGGTAAGTCAGGACTGGGATTATTTCAGGAAACTGGTTGATGAGCAACTTTTGTGGGGAGTTTCTGCCCTTCTAATCAGAGTGAAGGGAGTAGGAAGTTCGCTAAGAGAAGAGGAAATAGGTAAACTCATTAATACAGTTCAAGAGGAGACGGATGTTCCCTTGATTTTGGACATCAAGAATTCTTCTTTATTGGAGGAAGCTCTCAGAGAGGTGGAAGGAAAATGCTTGATTTTTTGCCCCGGAGAGAATGGAAAAATATTTTCTTTAATAAGAAAATATGGAGTTTCGCGGGCCTTCACTTTTAGAGAGGAGGAGATAAGTGCTTTAAATGCAGATTTGTTCCTTCAGGTTAAGCATTTAGTAGAAAAAATTAGAAAAAATAACATATTACGGGAGGAGGTATTTCTTCATTTGGTTATTTCTTCAGCTTTTTCATTGTTAGACAACAAATTGCCTTGGTTTTTCAAGCAAATCAAGCAAGAGCTTGGCGCAGGCATTATTCTCGAGCTGAATAATCTGGTAAAGACTTCGGGCAGTAGTCTTTCGGAGGGTGGATTTTTGGGTGAGGTTAGTCGCCTGGGGGTGGACGGTATAATTCTAAGAGAATGCACCAAAGACCTCTTGGCGATAAGGAGGGAGGAGTGAACTTAGCCGGAAGGATTTCCCAGGTATCTCCTTCGCCGACTCTGAGTATCAATGCTCGAGCCAAGGAGATGATAAGAGAGGGAAGGCCAGTGATTAATCTGTCCGCTGGAGAACCTGATTTTGATACTCCTTCTTCAATAAAAAAAGCAGCTATTCAAGCCATAAAAGAAGGATTTACCAAATATACCCCAACGCAAGGTAGTCTTCCTTTAGTGGAAGCAGTGAGAGAAAAATTTCAGCGGGATAATAACTTAAATTACTCTCCCAGTGAGGTAATAGTTAGTGCCGGAGCCAAACAAATTCTTTATAATGCTCTCCAGGTTATCTGCAATCCGGGAGATGAGGTAATTATTCCTCGACCTTTTTGGGTCTCTTACCCTGAACAGGTGAGGTTGGCGGAAGCAATTCCTATTTATGTTTCCCTCAAGGGTGAAGATTGGGGTTATCTCGAGGCTGAGGAGATAGCCAAAAACATAACTCCTGGCAAGACCAAGGTGATTATTCTTAATACTCCTCATAATCCCAGCGGGGCAGTTTTGAGAAAGTCAGTTCTGGAAAGTATTGCTCAAGTTATTCTTTCTGAAGATATTTATGTTATTTCTGACGAGATTTATGAGAGATATATTTACGAAGGCTCTCATTTCAGTTTTGCTTCCCTGGGTAAAGAAATTAAGGAGAAAACCTTAACCATCAACGGAGTCTCCAAAACC
>DAOVGF010000016.1 GCA_030672545.1 Candidatus Aerophobota bacterium | reverse complement strand
TTTCTGTCTCGGCACAGAAGCCAACCAGAATTCTCCTCTCCTTCTTTTCCCCCAATTCCTTAAGAACATCCCTGGTCTTCTTTAGCTCCAGGACGAATTTCTCTTTGGTCCCTTTCTTAATCTTCCCTTGAGTCTGGTAATCAGGGCGAAAATCGGCTACCGCGGCTGCCATAATTACCCCGTCACTCTCGCCAAATTCCTCCAAAACCCGTGATCTCATCTGAGCAACCGTCTCCACCTTCACTACCCTCATTCCTGGGGGACTAATCAGAGAGGTCGGACCACTAATAAGGACAACTTGGACTCCTCGTTCTCTTCCTTCTTCCGCCAGAGCATAGCCCATCTTTCCACTAGAATAGTTGCTGATGAAGCGAACCTCATCCATTGGTTCTCGGGTCGGACCAGCCGTCACTAAAAAGGTCTTCCCGGAAAAATCTCTCTGGAGAGAAAAAATTCTCTCAATAGATTCTACAATTTTGACCGGCTCGGCCATCCGGCCAATCCCTTTTCCACCACAGGCCAGATCCCCTTTTTCAGGACCAACAAATCTATAACCTAATTCCTTGAGTTTAACCACATTTTCCTGGACAATAGGATTAAGATACATTCGGCTGTTCATGGCCGGAGCAATTACCACGGGAGCTTGGGTGGCCATTACGGTAGTAGTAAGCAGATCATCGGCTACTCCGGCAGCAATTTTACCTATAAAATTAGCACTGGCGGGAGCAATAAGAAAAAGATCACCCCGAGAGGAAAGATCAAGATGAGGAAGCTCACTCTCTCTTTTTCTAAATAAATGCCAAGAAACTTCTTCTCCCGCCAGGCAAGCAAAGGTTCGAGGATGAACAAAATGAGTGGCTGCTTTGGTCATCAAGGGAAAAACTCGCGCTCCTCTTTTTTTCAAAAGACGAATGATCTCCCCCGCCCGGTAAGCAGCAATACTTCCGCATACCCCCAAAAGAACGTTCTTTTCTTTTAAAATAAGACTCATCTAACTATCCTCCTAAAAAAAGGATTGAATCTTTTTTCCGCTCTCAAGGTAGTCTCCGGACCATGACCGGGAAAAAACTGGGTCTCATCGGGAATTGAGATAAGGATTTTCTTGATAGAGTCTTCAAGTTTTTGAAAGTCTCCCCCCGGGAAATCGCATCTTCCCACTGACCCAGCGAAAACAGTATCTCCACTAAGAAGACAGCCGTCCGCGAAAAGACATATACTTCCCGGAGTATGCCCGGGAGTATGCAAAATTTTGAGACGAATCCGGCCAATTTCCATTTCCTCTCCATCCTCGATCAGGCCATCCGGATCCCGGAAAGTCTGTTTCTTCCCTATCATCCCGGAGAGATTTAACTCTGGATTACTCAGAGAGGAAACCTCGGCCGGGTGAATAAACAAGGACACCCCGGTGATTTCCCGAAGAGAATCATTAGCTAAAATATGATCAATGTGAGCATGCGTGTCAATAATACCCTGCAAATCCAACCTTTCTTTCTTGATAGCTCCAACTATTTTCTCCACTTCTATTCCTGGGTCAATCACCAGAGCCCTGGCCGTGGATTCATCCCAGATAATATAACAGTTCGCCATGAACTCATCCCCAGCTAATTTCTTGATTTTCATTCCCGCCTCTTTTTTCAGTTCTCCTCCCAGGAAGAAGAAGCTTTCCGACTAATCGAATCTCATCAAAGAGAAAACCGGATAATCTCTTAATTTCTCTCTACCCTTAAGTCCGGCCAGTTCCACCAAAAAGCATACTTCAGCAATTTCTCCTCCCAGTCTTTCCACCAATTGACAGGTAGCCAGAGCCGTACCTCCAGTGGCCACGACGTCATCAAAGACAAGAATTCGGTCACCTTTTTGAAGGGAATCCTGATGAATTTCGATGGTATCCTCCCCGTATTCAAGCTGGTAGGTTATTGATTCTACCAGGAAAGGAAGTTTTCCCGGTTTACGTACCGGAATAAATCCTAACCCCAACTGGCAGGCTAGAGCCCCGCCCAGGATGAATCCACGCGACTCCGTACTCACCACCAAATCCAGATTTTCTCCCTGGTAGTGTTCCGCCATCAATCGAATGGCCCGCTGGAAAGACTTAGCATCTTGAAGTAAAGGGGTTATGTCTTTAAAAAGAATGCCCTTCTTGGGAAAGTCCGGTATATCTCTAATTTTTTTGGCCAATTTCTCCATTTCTTCCTCCTTGGAAATCCTTTATCCTCAGCTCAATTCCGTCATCTTGTCCTTCCCTCACTTGGGGAACAAAAACTACTTCTACTTTCTCTCCCTGAGGGATTTTCTTTATCCCGCCCGGGAAACCAAAACCTACGGCGGAAAAGTTTTTTTTACCTGAAAAGGAGGAGACAGTCAATCTCACTCTTCTTCTTTTACTCTCAGGAGAGGAAAAATATACCTCCTCGGCCAGCAGATGAGGTAAGGGATTTTCCGGACCATAAGGAGAAAGAAGTCTGAGCTCCTCCACAAATGACTCAGTCAAATCTTCCAAATCAACCCGGGCATCAATTATCAGAGAAGGAACAACATCTTTTTCAGAAAAAGTTTCCGCAGCCAGAGAATTCAGCCTTTCTTCAAGAAAGACAATATTGTCTCGATAAAGAGTCATCCCAGCAGCCATTTTATGGCCTCCGAAATCCAGAAGTAAATCTTGGCATTTTTCCAGAGCCTGAAATATAGGGAAGCCAAATATACTTCTGGCGGAGCCTCGAGCTATTTGACCATTCAGAGAGAAAACCAAAGCAGGGCGAAAATATTTCTCCTTTAAATATGACGCTACCAGACCAAGTAAACCGACATGCCAGTTCGGGTGGGAAACTACCATTACTCTATTTTTTTCGGCCGGGATTAACCCCTCAGCTTCCCTACACATTAACCTTTGCAGAGACCGACGCTTCCGATTCTCCTGGTTAAGACTTCGGGCCAAAGAAAAAACTTCCTCGGTAGAAGAAGAAAGAAAAAGCTTTACCCCTTTTTGAGCCAGAGAAAGTCGTCCGCAAGCATTAAGTGGGGGAGCAATAGTAAACCCCAAATGGGTCTCATTCATCTTTTTACCCGAAAGACCGGAAACATTAATCAGAGTTCTCAAACCTGGACAAGGCGAAACTTGAATTTGTTCCAGACCCAACTTAACCAAAATCCGATTTTCCTCTCTTAGAGGAACCACATCAGCTACCGTCCCCAGAGCCACCAGGTCCAGGTATTTAAGAAAGGACTGAGAAGGAAGTCCTAACCTGAGAGCAACAGCCTGACAGAGTTTAAAGGCAACTCCCACTCCCGCTAATTCCTTAAAGGGATACGAACAATCGGGCTGTTGAGGATTAAGAACAGTTAGCCAGGACGGCAAAACCGTTTCCACCCGATGATGGTCAGTGATAATTACCTCGATATCTCGGGAAAAGGCGTATTCAACTTCCTTAAGCGAAGAAACTCCACAATCACAAGTTACTATAAGTTGAATCTGATCTCTTAGTGCCTTGTCCAGCGCCTGACGATTCAGCCCATATCCCTCATTCTGACGATGAGGGATATAGTAGAAAGCCGACAATCCCATCTGGCGCAGAAAAAGAAGTAAAAGACTGGTAGCGGTAATACCATCGACATCGTAATCCCCATAGATCAGCACTTTCTCTTTTTTCTTGATGGCTTGAATTAAGCGAGTAACGGCCTGGTCCATTCCTTTCATTAAAAAAGGGTCGTACAGATCATCCACGCACGGGTGGAGAAAGGACATTATATTTTCTTCATCTATTTCTCGATTGAAAAGAAGCTGGAGGAAAAGGGGAGATAGCGATAACTTCTGGGAAAGAGAAAGAAGTTTCTGTCTGGGTAGTTGGGGTTGAATTATCCACCTTTTTTTTAAAATTCCCATTTATTTTATCTTATCTCTTTACTCAAACTTAAATGCACATTTCAAAGTAATGATCGGCACTTTTAAAATAGCAAAACAACTCTTCTCTGTCAACCGCAACTCCATTCCTCTGGTTGATTCCGTTTATCTCGTTTATCTCGTTGATTCCGTTCCTCTCGTTTATTCCGTTCGTTTGGTTCATCTGGTTAAGAACCTGCCGAGCGCTATTTGAAGTACCACTCTTAGCGAGGGATATTCTGGTGAAGCGACTTTGATAATCTACCTTAAGGAAGTCTTCCAAGCGAAGGATAAAGAAAAAATTCTGTTTGAGGGTCGAAGACCCGAGTTTATTTTTTCCCGAAGCGAGGAGACTGACCAGTTATAACTGCAAAGAGTATCACCGGAGCGAGACAGAATATCCCGAGCGCCGGCTTGACCACATAACGAAATTATGGTAAATATCTTACCAAAGGTAATTCAATGTTAGAACATTTTTTTTGAGCCTTCATCAGTAGCAGTCGTTAATGCCCGTTTGAGGTTTGAGTGAT
>DAOVGF010000079.1 GCA_030672545.1 Candidatus Aerophobota bacterium | reverse complement strand
GGAAAGAATTCCGGTTATCCGGTGGAGACCTCCCGGTTCGTCCTTCATTTCAAAAGCCAGAACCGGCATCAAAACCACCGAGAGGCCGGCTTTCTTTAAAGTCTTAAAAGCTCGGGAGGGGTCATCCACTAAAAGTCTAATAACTCCGTATTTCTCACCACTGGCTATGGTGATGGCCCGGATATTTATCCGGTTATCCGATAGGATCTCCGTAATTCTGGTTAGTTTACCCGGCTTATTTTCCGCAAATACGGAAAGCTGCTCAACTTCCCTCATTCTGACCTCCTAGGCTTTAATCTGAGGTAGAATCCCATTTCTTTACTTCTTTCCTGGCTTCATTAGAGATTTTCCCTATGGCGATACTCCAGACCAGTTGATTTTGATTTAAGATGTCAATGGCTTTACCTGAATCTCCGGTTAAGGTGAAAAGACTCCTTCCGTTGGTAAGAAATTTAAGCTGAGATAAAGGCTCCTTAATTTGGGGTTCACATCTTTTCAGGTAATCCATGGCTTTTCTTAGTTTCTGCAGGGATATTCCATTGTCCAGGAGATTTTTGGCTGTCTTAAGACGAATCAGGTCAGCAAAGGAATAAAGTCTCCTGGCTTGTCGGCCGCCTTCTTGGACACTTGGTTTGATAAATCCTATTTTGGCCCAGTAATTAAGCCGCTCATAAGAAATGCCCACCACTTTAAGAACCAGTCCGGTGCGGTAGCCTTTCCGTTTATCTCGTTTATCTCGTTGATTCCGTTCGTTTGGTTTCATTTGATTATATCCGGTTATATCTGAATCTTACCACCATCAAATTGTCCTCTCAAATTTCCTCATTACGTTTCTCATGAGCAAGAAATAGTCCTCCTTCACCTTCCCATAAATGGTTCGAGCTACCTGCTCTTTATAGGTATGCGAAGTGTCATTCCTGCTATCGGTCATCTCCAGACACTTGACCGTTTCTCCCTCGCTGGAAAATCCCAGAGAGAACAGCTCCCGGAAACACGACTTGGGAGAATTGCATATAACTCCTTCTTGGTCTTTAAGATATTCTCTAAGGAACTTCCATAGTGCTTCAAAGGTATACTCAAAACGCTGAATAGTGGCATCTCTGACAATAGTCGAAAAGGGCTCCCCTAAAATATCTTCAAGGGTTTTTAGGGCTTTCAGGGCATCATCATGCCTCAACTTTAGTCTTTCCATACCACTGCCTCTCTCAAACCTTCTTTTCTCAACTTCTGGGGAACTTCTGAAAAGTTCCATACGTCTACCTTATAAGGAATATTTAAGTCTTCCAATTTCTCTCTGAAGAGGGTGATTTTCTTCTCCTCAAATTTCCCGTAAGGAATGAGCCCGATATCAACATCGGATGATGGATAGTTATCTTCTCTGGCCCGGGAGCCGAAGAGAATTATTCTTACCTGATCATCCTTAAAGAAATCCAGGGCTACTCTTTTCAATTCAAGAATATATTTGTTTTCCATTGGTGGCATTTGGTTATATCCGGCGCTGGTCAATAACTCGCCTTGACTTTCCGGAAGTTCTGGGCAGTGAGCCGGGTTCAATCAATTCTATCTCCGGAGTAATTAGGATCTCGCTCTTTATTTTAGACTTAATTCGCTGTTCCAGACCTCTAAGGTGCGGCAGGGATCCATCAAAAAACCTTTTCTCTACCTCTACCCTCACCCGCATTTTATCTTTACTTTTCTCTCTTTCCAGAACAATCTGATAATTTCTTCCCACTTCCGGCATACCCATTAAAATTCTCTCCACTTCTGAGGGAAAAACGTTAACTCCTTTGAGAATAAACATATCATCTACCCGACCCCTTATACGGGCTATCCGGCGGTGAGTTCGTCCGCAGGGGCAGCTCTCCGGATAGATATAGGTTAAATCTCCGGTGCGATAGCGAATAATGGGCATAGCTTCCCGGTTGAGGCTGGTAAGAATTAGCTCTCCCTCTTCACCTTCCCGGCGAGGCTCACCGGTGTCGGGATCAATTATTTCCATAAGAAAACTATCTTCCCAGAGGTGCATTCCTTGCTGGTAAGGACATTCAAAAGCCACTCCCGGACCATTCATTTCCGAGAGTCCATAAGAGTTATAAGCCTTTATCCCGAAAATTTCCTCCACCCGGGCTCTGGTTTCCTCTGAATGAGGCTCAGCCCCCAGATAAGCCAGACGAAGATGCAGATCATCCCGGGGATTTAAGCCCAGGTCCTCTATCACATCGGCTAAATAGAGAGCGTAAGTGGGAGTAAGGTGAACAATGGTGGTTTGGAAATCCCGCATCAGTCCAATTTGCCTTTCTGTATTTCCTGTTCCCGCCGGGATTACCAGAAGACCAAGTTTTTCGGCTCCGTAATGAAAGATTAGCCCACCAGTAAAAAGACCGTAACTCATCATATTCTGGAATACATCTCCCGGGCGGGCTCCGGTGAGCTTCATAGAGCGGGCAATTAATTTTGCGGAAGCTTCTATATCATTTTGCGTGAAGAAAATGGCCTTGGGTTTACCGGTGGTTCCGGTGGAAGTGTGAAGCCGGACTACTTCTTCCAGGCTTACAGAGAGAAAACCGTAGGGGAAATTAGCCCGCAGGTCTGCCCGGGTAACCAAGGGAAATCTAAGAATGTCTTCCAGTGAGGTAATTTGGGAAGGATGAAGGTTATTTTCTTGAAAAAGCTTTTGGTAGAAATCAGACCCCTGGTAAACTCTCTCTATCACACCCTTTAGCCGGGAAACCTGCAGCTCCTTTAGCTTGTCTAAGGGAATAAACTCGATTATCTCATCCATTTAGTCTATCTGGCCTGTCAATTACTGCCTTACTTCACCCTACCTTTTCCAAAAGTTGAAAATAATACTCTCTGCTCATACCTGCTGTTGCCATGTTTGTACGGATATGTGTTACTGGCACGGGTTTTGAGCTACTTTTAATAACAAGTGGCCGTCTAACTCCCGGTTTTGTCATTATTATGTGGTCTCCCTTTCTCCTCACCACAGCGAAACCATCCATCTCAAAAACCTTTAGGAGAACAGTGTGAGGAACAGGGGTAATCCTTCTGCTCATCATACTTTCTTAAAAAGGTAAGGCTACTTTCTCTTCTGTGATAGGCTCTCGTGGCACCCACATCTCTTTTCCTTTCGTGAATCCCGCTTCCTCTAAAACCTCCTCCAATGTTCCCATTCTTTCACACTCTTCCAAGAATGCTTCGACAGCCTCAAGCAAGGATTTCTTTGCCTCATCAACAGTATCTCCAAAGCTTGATACGTCTAGTTCGGGACAAATGGCCACATACACATTCCCCTCCCTAAATACCTCAACCTTAAAGGTAATCTTTGTCACCTTTTCTCCTTAGTTCCGTTTGTCTGCTTACAGAGTCTCAATCTCCCGGGAAGTGAGAATCTTTACCTTCTTTTCCTCTAACAACTCTCGGGCCTCTTCTATCTTCTCCACTTTCATCACTACCAGAGCGTTCTTTCCCTGGGGGGCCACAAAAGCATATAGATACTCCATATTAATTTGGGCTTCCCTCAAACTGGACAGAACCTTGGCCAACCCACCCGGCTCATCAGGAACTTCCACTACAATTACTTCCGTTTCCGATACGGTAAAACCTGCTTCCTCCAGGATACCACGAACCTCATCCGGTCGGGTGAGGATCATACGAAGAATACCAAATTCAGTAGTATCAGCAATAGAAAGGGCCCGGATATTAACTCCCTTTTCTCCCAGGATCCGGGTAACCTCAGCTAATCTCCCCACCTTGTTTTCCAGAAATACAGAAACTTGATTGACAGCCATAGTTATTCTCCTATCTAAAAAAGGGGACGGTTCTCTTTTTTTCCTGTGCTCCTCGCAATGACAGATCAATGAACGCAGGCTAAAGCCTGCGCCTACCGCCTCACAACAGGGAGGCTAAAGCCTCCCCTACCCGGGATTCAAGATTGCCACCTTGGACTCAGCCGGGCAATAATTTGCATCTAAAGCAACTCTATCAAGCGGTCAACGGTAATTTCCGCCTTCCTAAGTATTCCTTTAAGTGTTCCCGGTTTCAAGATCTTTCCTCGGTGGACAGGCACAGGAAAAGTAATCTTCCGGTCATTAACATACTTCTTCACTTGTAGATGACTTCCGTGTCGTCTTACTCTTCGAAAGCCTTCCTTCTCCAAAACTGCCAGCAATTCTTCTCCAGTAATCCTCGGAAGCTTAGGCATTAATCCTTAGTTCCAGTTCCCTGCGTTCAACCTTCCTTAACCTTACCGCCCCAAGTCCTACTTCCTCTATATGGAGTTCTGCTGCTTCCTTTAAGTTGGCGAGAGCATCCTCAACGTCATCACCCTGTGTGTAGATGTCAAGTTCCGGACAATAGACAGTGTAGCCCCCCTCCTGTTCTTCGATTAGTTCGGCAGTTATGATGATACGCTTAAGTTCCATGGTAACCTCGAATCTTGCTTCTCTTTAGTTCCTGCGCTACCGGCCATGACAAAAGGGTAGCCACAACCTGTTATTTTAATTGACGCTTATCAATAACCCGCTTGGCCTTACCGGTGCTTCTTTCAATCCTCCGGGGCTCAACCAGCCTTACCCCTACCCGCAGGCTTAACTCTGCTTCTATCTCCCGAGCAATCCTCTTTTCAATTTCCTCCAGTTTCCTCACCTCATCAAAAAATATTCCCGGGCGGGCTTCAACCTCCACGGTGAGCTCGTCAAGACCTTTCTTTCTTTCCAGAACGAGCTGATAATGAGGCTCAGTTTCGTCTATACGCATCAGGACATTTTCAATCTGAGAGGGAAACAGATTAACTCCCCTGATAATAAGCATATCGTCAGTGCGCCCTTTAATCTTAGAAATGCGAGCTAAAGTTCGCCCACAGGCACAGGGCTCATAAGTAATACTGGTAATGTCACCGGTTCGGTAGCGCACCAGACAAAGAGCTTCCCGGGTGAGGGTGGTGATAATCAGCTCGCCTTCTTCTCCCGGAGGAAGAACCTCACCGGTCTCAGGATTGATTATCTCCGGTAAGAAATGGTCTTCAAATATATGAAGACCCTTTTTTTTCAGACATTCCTGAGCCACTCCCGGACCAATGACTTCGGTTAGACCATAAATATCTACCGCATCTATCCCCAGACGAGGCTCTATTTCCCGGCGCATATTTTCTGACCAGGCTTCCGCCCCGAAAATCCCTACCTTCAGGGAAAGAGATTTCAAATCAACTCCCATTTCTTCTGCCACCTCAGCAATATGAAGAGCATAAGAGGGAGTACAGGTCAAAACCGTTGAACCGAAGTCCTGCATAATCATCACCTGACGCCGAGTTTGTCCTCCGGAAACAGGAATGATCTTGGCTCCTATTCGGCGGGCACCGTAATGAACTCCCAGACCACCGGTAAATAGACCATATCCATAAGCATTGTGGATAATATCTTTCTTGGTGGCTCCAGCACAAAACAGTGCTCTGGCCATAACCTCTGACCAGATTTCTAAATCTCCCCGGGTATAACCATCTACCACCGGCTTTCCGGTAGTACCTGAAGAACTATGAACTTCCAAAATTTCCCGGGAAGGAACAGCGAAAAAACCAAAGGGATAGCCCTGGCGCAAATCGGATTTACTAACAAAAGGAAACTCAGCCAGATCCGGGAGAGATTTTAAATCTCCTGGGGAAACTCCCTTTTCCTGAAATCTTTCCCGATAAAAGGGAAGTATATTGTATACTCGAGAAATGACCCTTTGCAATCTTTCGAGTTGTAACTTCTCTAACTCCTCTCTTCCCATACACTCGTATTTCTCATTCCAAATCATGTTTTAGTTCCTCGTTTATTCCGTTGAAACCGTTGATTCCGTGCGTCCGTTTATCTCGTTAAGACCAACATCACCAAAACCCGAGATTGCCACGCCTACCAAAGGGTAGGCTCGCAATGACAGTGGGAGGCTAAAGCCTCCCCTACACCTATTGGTTCATTTGGTTCGTTTGGAGAAAAGGGGATGGTTCTCTTTTTAAAATCCAAAAAAGACTTCTACTTCGTGCTCTTTGGTGCCCTCGTCTTCCGAAATGGGTGAAAACAAAAATCGCCTGAGTGCCTGAGAGGCAGCTCGATCAAACTCCGCCCAACCAGAAGACCTCAAAACAGTTACTTCCAAAACTTCGCCGGTGAATAATACTGAGAATTTGAGCACTGAGTTCCCGGTGATTCCTTTCTTCTCTGCTTCCTCAGGATAACCAGGTTTGACCTTCCTTAAAACCCGACGACCTCCCAATCCTTTGAATCGAAATCCAGTAGCATCCTCGCCTCCTGCTCCTGAACCCAATCCTTCTGATTCTCCCACCGATCTCTGGTAGGAAACATTACCCCGAACAGGCGAGATAATCCCGGGGGTAATCTTCACCACTCCCTCCCTGGGCAAAGGAGCAAAGCGGGCCACCCCTTCTTCTTTTTCCGGACGATATGGCTG
>DAOVGF010000089.1 GCA_030672545.1 Candidatus Aerophobota bacterium | reverse complement strand
TGTTTTGCCGCACACCACAGACACCATAGCCCGAATTGGCAATTTTACAGTGATGAGCACAGAGATAGCAACGCACCAATTTATTATCCAATTTTTCATAAAGCCGGGCCTCTTTTTTCATCTTAACGTTCACTACCTTTCTTTTAACTTGTCCGTAAAACGCAGGCTAAAGCCTGCGGCTACCGGATCATAACCGAGGAGTCAAAACCTGCGGCTACCAAAGTCCGATTAGGAAAGGCTAAAATCTCCCTCACCTCTGGCTAAATTAGTTAACTCAACTTCTTTCGGTATAGTCCGATTAACTCAGTCTTGGCCAATATATGACCTTCCATGGCCTTTTCCAAGTCTGCCTTATCAATTCCCTCGGCTAACCCAAGCCTTTCATCCAGAGCATAAACCTTGAAGAAGTAACGATGGGTACCGGAGGGAGGACAAGGCCCTCCGTAATTTTTCCTGCGGAAATCATTAATTCCTTGCTTTCCGGGAATACTGTTTTCTTCAATTCGGGAAACAACGGGAATATCATAAACAACCCAGTGTACGAACGTACCCACGGGAGCATCCGGGTCATCGATTATCAAGGCTAACCTCTCAGCCATAGCCGGAATACTTTCCATCACCAGGGAAGGATTAATATCCTTTCCTTCGCAGGTAAATTTCTGGGGAATAAACCCATTATTGCCAAATTCGGAGCTGGTTAACTTCATAATCGATCCTCCTCAATTTTTATTTTTTGCTCATCCGGGAATGTTTTTTGCCTCAGAAATCAAATATTTTTCCTGGATTAAGGACGTTTTTGGGATCAAACAACCTTTTAATTCCTTTCATCAGCCTAAGTTCGCTTGAAGATAAACCCAAGGACAGGTACTTTTTCTTAACCAGACCGATTCCGTGTTCTCCGGAGATTTTACCCCCGGAAGCAACGGCAAAATTGAATAAGTCAAGGAGAGCCGAAGAAATTTTCTCTTCCCACTCTTCAGTGTCCATTTCTTTCCGGAGAATGTTTATGTGAACATTACCATCTCCCAGATGTCCAAAACAAGCGGCACACAAAGAATATTTACTCATAATTTCTTTTACTTGCTTCAAAAGAGCGATCATCCGGTTACGGGGAACAACTATATCTTCTTCGGCCATAATCGGGCTGAGGGAAATTAAAGCATCCCTCATTGACTGTCTTATTTTCCACAGTCTTTCTCTTTCCAAACGGTCTTTAGCTATCAGTACATCAGATGCTCCACCATCCAGGCAAATTTCCCCTACAATCTGACAAATCCGCTCCAGTTCCCCCATTTCGTCACCATCAATCCCAATCAAGAGATGATTGTCAGCTTCTTTAAAGGGAAGCTCCTTTTGAAGATACTTCTGGCAAGCTTTCAGGGTAGCCTGATCCACATATTCAATATTAGTAGGAATTATCTTTCGAGAAAGTATTTGCTGAACAACCTGGGTAATTCCCTCCAATTTATCAAAGGGAACTATCAAATCTATCCTTTCCCTGGGCAAGGGTAAAGCTCGAAGAACTACTTCAGTAATTACCCCCAGAGTTCCCTCTGAGCCTAACAAAAGATCTATCAGTTGAGAGTCAGTAGCGTTCTTTAACAGTTTACCCCCGGCTCGGATTATCTCTCCATTAGCCAATACCGCCTCAAGGCCACAGACATAATTTCTAGTACCCCCATATTTAACCGCATTGGCTCCGCTGGCTGATTCAGCTACGTTACCTCCAATAGTACAACTATCCATACTGGCTGGATTCACCGGATAAAACAGTTCTTCTTTTTCCAGTTCTCGCTGGAAATTTCCGTTAATAATCCCGGGTTGGACCACCGCCATAGAAGTGCCCATATCTAACTCGAGTATTTTATCCATCTTTTCCAAAGAAAGGACAATGCCTCCGAAAATGGGCAAGGCTCCTCCCGTAACTCCGGTTCCTCCACCTCGGGCAGTCACGGGAATTCTCTTCTCTTCAGCCAAAAGGAGAATCTTTCTCACCGCCTCTTTGTTTCTTGGCTTGACCACCACTTCAGGGAAATAACACATACCCAGAGTTTCATCGTGCGAATAAGGCTCAAGATCCTCCCGGCTGATAAGGAGATCTTGTTCCTTCAGAATCTCCCTTAATCTGTCCAGAATTTCTTTGTTCACTTGGCCATACATTTTTTTCTCCCTGGCACAAGAAAAAGAGGCAAATTGTTTATGTTTACTCCAATTTTCCAAAGACACTGTTTAATCCAGGGAAATCGGCCAATTTGATTGAGGTGATGAGCATCGCTACCCAGGGAAATTTTTACTCCTTCCTCGAGAGCTAATTGGAAAAGAAAAGGATAAGTCTCAATTTGCCGTGGATGCAGCTTGGTGAAAATGTATTCATTGAATTCAAAAGCTACTTGGTGCAACTTCATCAAGCAAATAAGTCCACGAAAATCCCTGAGAATTCCGGGGTCATTGAATCTTTCAATGATACCATTTCGAGAAATCAAAACTCCTGGATGAGCTAAAACATCCACCAGCGGATTTTGAATTATCTTCTCCGCCCAACAAAACCATCTCTCATACAACCTCCTTTTTTCTTGAGAGTTCAAGTTTAATTCTTTGTGCCAGACATACCCACTTCCAGGAAACTGGTGAGTTGCCGCCAGGATAAAATCGATTTCCTGGGCGTTATCATAGATTATAGTTTCCAGAGAATCCCTAAAAGAACCGTCTTCTTTCTTAGGATCAGTCTCTATCTCCGCCCCCACCATCACCTCAGAGTTGACGGTCATTTTCCCAAGTTCCTCCCTGATAAATCTAATTCTTTCAAACTCTTGGGTAGAACCTACATGTTCCGTAATAGCCAGTTGGGTAAGATTAAGCTGATCAGCTCGCTGAACAATATCTTTCACGGTCATTTCCTTATCGGCATGACCACAAAGGTAAGTGTGAATATGATAATCTATAGAAGGCCCCATCATCTCACTCACTTTCTCCTCTCGTTTTTTGCTCCGTAAATAAAACCCGCCAAAAATCCAGAAAATAGGAGGTTAAAACCTCCCCTACCCCCCCCAAGGACTTCGGTCGCCCTGAAGATTCCCTATACCTCGGAAGCCAGGTTGCCCTTCACTATATCACCAATTTGAGTGGTCTTTAAACCACTTCTGACAGAAAGATCTTTTATCTGACCAGAGGTAAGAGCCTGGGTTATTGCCTTATCTACCAATCCAGCCGCTTTTTCCTCATCTAAGTAATCAAGCATCATTTGGACAGCACAGATCGCCGCCAATGGATTAATCACATTTTTCCCGGTGTACTTAGGAGCTGAGCCGTGAATTGGCTCAAACATAGAGACGCCCTCTGGATTGATATTTCCTCCCGCAGCAATGCCCATCCCTCCTTGAATCATTGCTCCCAGATCGGTGATGATATCTCCAAACATATTACAGGTAACAATAACATCAAACCACTCAGGATTCTTGACCATCCACATGCAAGTAGCATCAACAAAGGCACAATCTTTTTCTATCTTGGGATACTCCTCTCCTACTAACTTAAAAACTCTTCGCCAAAGATTGTGAACATAAGTTAAAACATTAGCTTTATCACACAAAGTTACTTTTCTTTTCTTATTTCTTCTCACCGCGTATTCAAAGGCATACCTGACACATCTTTCCACCCCTCGACGCGTATTAATCATCTCTTGGATAGCTACTTCAGCGGCCGTTCCTTTATATACAAATCCTCCCAGGCCTAAATAAAGCCCTTCAGTGTTTTCCCTAACTACCACAAAATCAATTTCTTCGGGGCCCTTATTCTTAATAGGGGTCCATACTCCCGGATAGAGTTTCACCGGCCGAAGATTGATATATTGATCCAACTCAAAGCGAAGTTTCAACAGTATTCCTTTTTCCAGAATTCCGGTTTCGACTCCAGGATGCCCCACTGCTCCCAGGTAAATAGCATCCATTTCTTTAAACTCGCTTAGAGCAGAATCTGGTAGAATCTCTCCTGTCCTAAGATATCTATTACCTCCAAAATCATATTCTTTTAGTTTGTAGGAAAAACCGGTAATATCAGCTACTTCTCTTAGAACTTTTAGTCCTTCTCTGGTCACTTCAGGTCCCACCCCATCTCCAGGAATCACCGCAATTTGATATTCCTTTCCCGGCAATTCATCCTCCTTTTTAGTTAAAGATTAATTCTTCTTTCGTCTCTTTACCTTCTGCAGGAATTTCTCAAAAAAACATAGGCTAACAAATGGAAAGACTGTTGTCAAGACACGCCTTCAGTCTGAGAAGAAAAACGCCATTTTATCATTTGTTTTATCAAAGGATAACCTTCCAGATCGGGATGCTCTTTTACCAAATTAAAAGCTTCTTTTCTCGCCACCAGGAGAACTTGGCTATCTCTTAATAAATCAGCTATCTTTAAATCAAAAATCCCCCATTGGCGAGTGCCAAAAAATTCTCCGGGTCCTCGCAGGACCAGATCCTCTTCAGCAATACGAAAGCCGTCATTTGTGCCACACATAACCTTCATTCTTCGAGTAGCCTCCCGGGACATATTGCTACCGGTAATAAGGAAACAATACGATTGGTCAGCCGCTCGTCCCACCCGGCCACGAAGCTGATGAAGCTGGGCCAAGCCGAAACGTTCTGCATTCTCAATTACTATCAATAAAGCTTTAGGAATATCTATTCCCACTTCTATTACACTTGTAGAAACCAAAATATCAATTCTCCTCTTTTCAAAAAGAGTCATTATCTCGTTTTTTTCCTCTCGGGACATTCTCCCGTGCAGAAGTCCCACTTTAAATTCAGGAAAAATATTCTCCTGGAGCTTTTTCGCCATCTCCAGAGCAGGTCTCAAATCCATCTCGGTAGATTCCTCAATAATGGGACAAACAAAGTAAGCCTGGAAACCTTTTTTTAATTTGGCTCTGAGAAATTGGTAAACCTCTCCCTGCCTTCTTTCAGCTACCCAGCGAGTGATAACGGGTTTCCTCCCTGGAGGAAGTTCATCTATAACTGACAAATCCAAATCTCCGTAGGAAGTTAAAGCTAAAGTGCGAGGAATTGGTGTAGCTGTCATAATTAGCACATCAGGATGAGCTCCTTTGGCCCTTAGAGAGGCACGCTGCCTTACTCCAAATCGATGTTGTTCATCAATGACAACCAGACCCAGGCACCGAAAAGTAACTTCTTTCTGAATCAAAGCATGAGTCCCGATAATTAGTTTCACCTGGCCTTCTTTTATTTCTTTAAGAATTTGTTTTTTCTCTTTAGCCGGAAGCTCACTTATAAGCAAAGTCGGTCGCACATTTAAGATACTCAGCATTCTTTTTATTCTTAGATAGTGCTGCTGAGAAAGGATTTCTGTAGGAGTCATTAAGGCAGCTTGATAATTATTACCTATAGCATTTAAAATGGCCACTACAGCCACCAGGGTTTTACCGGAACCAACATCTCCTTGAAGCAAACGATTCATAGAATATTCTTTACCCATGTCCTGGAGAATCTCATTTATCACTTTTCTTTGACCCAGGGTAAGAGAAAAACTAAGATGATTGATAAATTGGTCAATCATTTCCTTAGCCGCAGTAAATTTAATTCCCCTCTCTTTTCTGTAATTTCTTCTCTTCAAAGCCAGTGCAATTTGAAGAAGAAAGAGTTCTTCAAATACCAGCCGTCGGCGAGCTTGTTTCTGCCAGAGGAAGTCCTGAGGAAAATGAATATTCTTTATAGCTTCCGGAAAAGAAACAAGAGAATATACTTTTCTTATTTGGGCCGGAAGGGAGTCTGGAAAATTATCAACTCTTTCATCCAGATTATTCTTGATTACTCGCCGGAGAAATCGTTGAGATACTCCCTCAGTTAGGGGATAAATGGGGACGATACGCTTGAGGTGTAAATGATCCTCATCTTTTCCCTTGAGAATCTCCCAGTCTTCAACACCGATTTGCTTCTCTCCTTTAACTCCCAGGTGAACCCGGCCACTTAATACAATTTCCTGACCTCTCTTTAGAACCCCGAGCAAATAATCCTGATTGTACCAGATGGCAAATATGGTACCACTACGATCCCTCACCGGAACTTTAATAAAAGTAAGATTTCTACGGACCTTGGTCTTGCCCACCAAAATAATTTTTCCCTGAATTACCTGCCGTTTGCCCGGAGTAGTATATTCTATAGGGACAATTTTGCTTCGGTCCTCATAATAAAGAGGAAAGTGCCAGAGAAGATCACCAATACTCTCAATACCCAACTTACTTAGAATATTGGCTTTTTTCTCCCCTACCCCCTTAGCGTAGCGGACCGGGGAATTCAAATAGAGTAAATTATCCTGAGGAATTTCCCTGATTATCCTTGTCATTTAAGATAAATGTATTATAATTAGATTCCTATAGGTCAAGAAAAGGGGAAACAATGTACAAATGTGTCATTTGCGGTAAAGGAAGTGGCGTAGGTCACCGAGTGAGTAAGTCGGGACGACGCACCAAGAGAAGATGGTTGCCTAACCTGCAGCGTCTTCGCATAAAACTGGCAGGGAAGATCAGCCGAGAGTATGTTTGCACTCGCTGTCTGCGTACAGGAAAAGTAGAGAAAGTGCAGTAAAATACAATTATTATCTCTTTCTCTCCAGACGCTCGGCTTCCTGAAAGAATTTACCCTCGCTTTTGATGGCTGGAGCAATGATCATCTCTACCTCGTGCATTTCCCGCAGGTTTTTAACACCGCAGTAACCCATGCAAGTCCTGATAGCCCAAACAAGATTTTGAGAACCATCATCCAGTCGGGCCGGCCCCACAAGGATTTCCTTAAGAGTACCTGTCGTCCCCACCTTTACCCTCGCCCCCCGAGGTAGATTTTCATCGGATGTAGCCATCCCCCAGTGATATCCCCGGCCTGGTGCTTCTTTAGCCCGGGCAAAAGCCGAACCTATCATTACAGCATCAGCTCCCGAGGCCAAAGCCTTACAAATATCTCCTCCTATTCTCATACCTCCGTCTGTAATAACTAAAACGTAACGATTTTCCCTTTTGAAAAAATCATCTCGGGCCATAGAAACATCTATGGTAGCGGTCACCTGGGGAATTCCTACTCCCAGTACTTCTCTGGTAGTGCAAGCCGCACCAGGTCCCACTCCCACCAGTAAAGCATCTACTCCCGTCTTCATCAGCTCATAAGCGGCTTCATAGGTAACACAGTTTCCTACAATTATGGGAATAGACATCTCTTCACAGAATTTCCTCAAATCAAGTTTTTCCCGTTGAGATGATACATATTCTACCGTGGCCACTGTAGCCTGAACCACAAATACGTCAGCTCCTGCCTGCTCGGCTAAGGGGCCAAATCGAGCTGCCTGTTGAGGAATGGAAGACACCGCTATCGGAACGTCGGACTCTTTCATCTCCCTGATTCTCTGAACAATAAGTTCTTCCTTGATAGATTCACGATAAACTTTCTGGATTATCTGTACCGCCTCTGTCGGAGAAGAATGAATAATTTTCTCAACTACTTTGGCTGGTTCAGAATAACGAGTCTGAATGCCTCCCAGATTAAGGACCGATAGTCCTCCCAGCTTTCCCATTTGAATAGCAAAGTTTGGGTCTACCACTCCGTCCATAGCCGATGCCAGGATGGGAATCTCAAAAGCCAGATCTCCTATTTCCCAGCTTATATCAATATCTGCCGGATCAATAGTTATTTTGCCAGGAACCAAAGCAACTTCATCAAAACCGTAGGCTTTTCTGGCTTTTCTCTCTCTACCGATATAAAATCCTCCCATTCTTACCTCCCTATTTGACTATTACCGATGGTCCAACACCCTGAGTAACCCTCAGGCGTGATTATTATTATTCTGTTTATTCGGCTCCTGGGCCTCCCGAAGGGGTGACGGAAACTCCATAGCTATCTTTTGCTTAAGGGAAGCATTAATAAACTTATCGAGATTTCCATTGATTACTGACCGTACATCACTTGTCTCCAGGCCGGTGCGATGGTCCTTAACCAGGGTATAGGGATGTAAAAAATAAGAACGTACCTGATTACCCCATTCAATCCTGGCCTTCTCCTGATATCTTTGTTGAATATTTCTCTGCCTTTCCAGTTCCCGAAGACTGTAAAGTCTGGATTTTAGAATACGCAAGGCTGTTGCTTTATTCTTGTGTTGGGAGCGCTGATCCTGACACTGAACCACTATTCCAGTGGGTAAATGACTAATGCGGACAGCTGAATCGGTCACATTAACATGCTGACCTCCTGGACCCCCAGCCCGAAATGTTTCGATTCTCAGATCTTCCTCTTTTATTTCCACCTCTCCTTCCTCGGTCTCAGGTATAACATCTACCGCCGCAAAAGAAGTATGTCGCCGATGAGCTGCATCAAATGGAGATATACGGATCAAACGATGAATTCCCACTTCTTCCTTTAAATATCCGTAAGCAAACCGACCTTCTATTACTGCGGTGGCACTCTTTATTCCAGCCTCAGCTCCTCCCAGCCAATCTACTATTCGAACCCGGTAGCCTTTTTTTTCTGACCAGTTAAGATATGTTCTAAGGAGCATTTCAGCCCAATCACAAGAATCAATACCCCCCGCACCGGGATGAACGGATAGAATAGCATTGGCCTGATCATATCTACCACTAAGCAAGGCCTCAAGCTGAAGCTTCTCAATTTCTCTTTCCAGAAAAGCGGCCTTTTTCTCAAACTCCTGGAGCAAATCTTCATCCAGGTCCTCTTCCAATAGATCTTCCAGGGCGTAAATTTCCTCCCAACACTCAACTATCTTCTTCCATTGATCCTTTTTGTTCTGATAAAGGCTTAGCTCCCTTAGTACCTTGACTCTCTCTGGATCCGTCCAAAAATTAGGTTGGTTTGTCTTGTTTTCCCATTCAGTGATTTTCAATTCATACTGGTCTACCTCAAAGAAACCCTCTTAACTGATTCATTCTTTCCTTTAGCTCTTTTAGCCTTAAAGATCTTTCTTCTTCCATCAGTTAAACTCCCGTAGTTTGTCCATAAGAATAACATAGGAACGGACTTGTGTCAAACTGAAGAACAGTTAAACTAAGATTAACAGGTTAAATGAAGAACAGCTATTGTTTTTCTCTTAGTTACCAGGCAATTATAGGAAAGGCAGGCTTCTTGGGTAGGCTGGATTTTGATCTCAATTCCTTTTGATTCAAGCCAAGAACGTGTACTTTGAGGTACCTTCATTAATCCAGGATTTCCGGTACCCACTACCAGAACATCAGGATGTTCCTCAATAACCCTGGTCAAATCCTCAGGAAGTAAAAGATGCCCTTCTTTTCTCCACCATTTATCATTCACCCACTCGGGATAAACAATAACATCTGAGAAATAGCTTTTCCCTTTGATGACAATTATTCCAAATTCATAATTATTAATCAATGTTTTGCTACTCTCGGGGTTCCCCTACCGGTTTGGCAAAAGCAGGGCTGAGGGAAAAATCCCTCAGCCCTCAATAAATTCCCACATTTTTATTCCACTGCCTCTCGCAAGGCACGCCCCGGCCGAAATTTAGGTACATCCTTAGCACCGATTTCTATTTTGTCACCTGTCTGCGGATTAACCCCTCGGCGCGCTTTTCTTGACTGCACCAAGAAAGTACCGAAACCCACCAAGGTGACCTTTTCTCCTCGAGCCAGGGAATCGGTAATAGCTGATGTCATTGCATCCAGAACATTATTCACATCCTTCTTAGTCAGACCAACTTCGGCAGCCACTTCTTCCACCAGTTCGGCTTTATTCATCTTCCTTCACCTCCTTTCGCCCATTTTAACAGATCTACAACACTGAAAACCGATATCTCCCTCTTCTTTTGTTAATCTTTACTGTCAAATCCCTGCCGCTTTCTTTGGCTTTCCCAGCATGTTTTACCGTACTAATCTCCTAAATGAAGAATATAGCACAACTAGAGAAATGGGTCAAGTTATTCTATTGGTGCGTAACACGAAATTGACAAAATTTACCAATGTGCTAAGGTAAAGAAGCTTTGGAAAAGCAGATCTTTTAGGAATAGCTTTGATTAGATGTTAAGAGAATGAAAAACAGGCGCAAGGCAAGAGAACTTACCCTCCAAATTCTCTATCAGGCAGACATAAGAAGGGTTTCGGTTAAAGATGTGTCAGAAAATCTCTTCCGCCGTTACCTTTTCAAACCTGAGGTAGAACAATTCTGTCGTAGGCTAACTCAGGGAACCGGCCAATATTCCTCCTCCCTTGACCTTCTCATAAAAAAATACGCCAGAAATTGGTCTCTCGACCGAATAGCTGCTATAGATCGAAACATTCTTAGATTTGCTTTGTATGAGCTCTTTTTTCTCCCAGAGATTCCTCCTGTGGTTAGTATAAATGAGGCGGTAGAAATAGCTAAGCGATACGGAGTTTCCGATTCTGGAAAATTCGTTAACGGTATTCTTGATCAAATACGCAAACAAAGAGGTTCTGATAGCCCACTGAACTGGAATAATTTGGAGAGAACTCTCCGGGAAAATCCTCATCTCACTCTCCTTAGACAAATTAAGAATGAGAAAAAGATTTACTTGGTAGGAGGATGCTTACGCGATCTTCTCCTGAATAAAGAGATTAAAGATTTTGATTTGGTTATTGATGATCCTCACTTCGAGTTAGCCGAGGAAGTGGCTCGTCTAAAAAAAGGGAAATCCGTCGTTCTCTCGCCCCAGCTTAGAAGAGTTGTCCTACCCAGTGGTTTCTTCATTGATTTTCATCTCCAAAGCTCTTCTACTCTTTTGAAAGACCTCATCAAAAGAGATTTCACCATAGACGCTCTAAGTCTCGATCTGGATTCGGTTAACCACCCGGCCCTTTTTTTAATAGACCCCTCCAGCGGACTGGAAGACTTAATTGAGAAGAGAATGAGATTAATTCGCCCCCAATCCATTGATGAAGACCCTCTCCGAATGCTCCGTGCTTTTAGACTGGCCTCCCAGTTGAAATTTGACCTGGACGATGAAATTCAGAAGCTCATAATTAAGAAAGCCCCTTATCTAAACCAGTGTTCTGGGGAGAGAATCCGAGATGAACTATTTCTCTTGCTCAGAAACTCTTTCTTTTTTCCATATCTGAATAGTCCAGCTATGAAAACCGTTCTAAAAGAGGCTACCGGGATGGAACCCCATCCAGATAATCTAATAAAGTTAAAAGAGTTACTTTCTAATGAGCAGTTTCTTCCTCAAGAATCCAAAGAAAAAATTAGTACTCATCTGAAAAAAATACTTTCCGGAGGACGAAAAAGAGAAGGGCTTTTGAAGTTGATAGCCCTCTTTTGTTCTTTTCCTCCTCGGGAAGAGGAAAAGAACAAAATAACTACCAGGCTAAGATTGGCCGGTAAAGAAAAAAGAGTGATAGAACAAATTCTTACCCTATTACCAGAAACCCAAGAACTAAAAAATAAATCGTTCAATTCTCTATCTTATGCTCGGATTCTTTCCCGAAGTAAAGAAGAAACAGTCGAGCTCTTGCTTCTTCTTCCAGTTTTAGCTCCCCAAGATGAAAATAACTATGCCCTATCCAGCAGCTTACTCAGGACTTTCTTTAACAAGTACTCTCTCATCATGAGTCCCCCAAAATTACTTTCCGGAGATGACCTGATCGAGTCGCTACAATTACCCCGGGGTCAATGGCTATCCCAGGTTCTGGAGGAGATCCGACTGGCTCAGATAGCTGACCAGGTTACCACTAAGAAAGAAGCCCTCGAGTTAGCTGCCAAGCATATGAAAGAACGTAAGAACCAGAGGAAAGAACCCTCTGAGGAGAAATAAGCTCACCCAGGGGAAGCAACCCTCCAGGTAACATCTCTTCCCCAGCCAAATAAACATTGATACGCCGAATAGAAAAAGGAGTTAGTTTTCATATCCTAATTATGAAATATGGGGTACCAATCGTTTTTTTTGCAGATGCTTGAGGAACTATTGACCAATGACTTTAGTTTGGAAAATACTGGTTGTGCCTGAAACTATTCTGGTATACCATAAGAACATTGCGCGAGAGGAGACAAATATTGAAGCCGGATGAATCTTCCGGACAGTCCGTATCACCTATACTTGGGGCCGAGCCATCACCAACCCAGGGAATCAAGGTATTACTGGGAGACCCTAAGAAAGCTGTTATCAAGCTCGCTTTACCGATGATCGCCGCGATGTCGCTGCATATAATATATAATCTTGTTGATGCCATTTGGGTATCCGGTTTAGGGGCTGATGCCTTATCTGCGGTAGGATTCTTCTTCCCATTTTTTTTTGTGGCTGTAGCTATAGCCACAGGGTTAGGATTAGGCGGTGGATCTGCTATATCTCGCTGGATAGGAGCTGGAGATAAAGAGAGCGCCGACGCCGTGGCCGCCCATACGATTATTATTATGCTGGTAGCAACAGTAGTTTTTACCATTCCACTGTTAATCTTCACTGAGAGCATTTTCCTTCACTTGGGTGCCGGAAAAACAATTGGTATGACCATATCCTACGCTAGAATAATGTTCGCCGGTAGCATAGTCATATTTTTCGCCACCATAGCTAACGCGATACTTCGTAGTGAAGGAGATGTCAAGAAAGCTATGTTGGCCATGCTGTTGGGCTCCGGGATGAACATTGTACTGGACCCGATCTTTATCTATGTATTCAGGCTTGGTGTGGCCGGAGCGGCCTGGGCTTCTGTATTATCAATGTCTGTTACCTCAGCCATCCTCTTTAACTGGCTTTTCCTGAAGAAGAACACCTATATTTCATTTTCCTTCCGTGGTTTTCGGTTCCAAAGACAAATCGTCAAAGATATCTTCCGGGTTGGTTTACCCGCCTCGGTGGCGCAGCTCTCCATGGCATTCAGCATGTTGATCATCAATCTCATCCTGGTTCGTGTCGGGGGCACCGACGCAGTGGCAGTCTACACCACTGGATGGAGAATATCTATGATCTCCATAGTACCGCTACTGGGAATAGCCACTGCTCTTGTGTCAGTCACCGGTGCCGCCTTTGGTAAGCGGGCCTTCGAGAACGTCGATATCGCCTTTATGTACGCCTTGAAAATAGGCATTATCATTGAAATTTTCATCGCCGCCGGCATTTTCTTATTTTCCTCTCATATCACCACAGTATTCACCCGGGCAGAAAGTGCAGTTCGGATCGCCGATAATTTAACAACATTCTTAAGAATAATGTGTCTGTTTTATCCTACGACTGCTTTTGGCATGTTTTCCTCCGCTCTGTTCCAGGGTACGGGGAAGGGAATAAACTCCCTAATGGCCACAATTCTTCGTACCGTCGTCTTGACATCTCTCTTTACTTTGTTCTTTGCTTTCGTGTTGGATATGGGTCTTGTGGGAGTCTGGTTTGGTATTGTAGCGGGGAACACCATTGGAGCAATAGTTGTTTTCCTCTGGGTAAAGAGCTATATCCGTGGCCTAACTGTTACTATGAGAAAAAAATGAAGAAAAGTAGATTCTTGGCTGTATTTTGTCCTGAAAAAACAAACTAATTCCCGGTAGTGCTGTCAGTTGAACTAAAAGATACCTCCAAAACTATATTTGACTTTTCAGTGAATTTCCAGTAGAATCTTCAATCAAATCCCTATTAATCGAAGAAATAGGGAAAAACACCTTTTTTAACCAGTGGAGTTTATATGAAGGCAATTTTGATATTAGAGGATGGGAGTATATTTGAGGGTTGTTCATTTGGAGCCAAGGGAGAAAAAATAGGAAGGGTAGTTTTCCATACGGGAGTGGTAGGCTATCAAGAACTAATAACTAATCCTTCTTACCGAGGGTTGCTACTGACTATGACCTATCCTCTTATCGGCAACTACGGAATTAATGAAGCTGGTTATGAATCTGAGGCCGCCCAGGCTGAAGCCTTAATTGTCAAGGAAAACAGCCGTGTCTACAGCAATTGGTTAGCCCAAGAAAGCCTGGAAGATTTCATGAAGAGGAATAGCGTAGTAGGTATCGAGGGAATCGATACGCGGGCCCTGGTAGTACACCTTAGAAATAATGGTGAAATGACCGGTGTAGTGTCAACCAAAGACTTCAAGGCAAGAAATCTAATTAAGAAAGCCAAGGCATTTTCTGATCAAGAAAGAGATTTGATAAGTGAAGTTACTATCTCTGAAGTTGCCGTCGAGAAGGCACCGGAAAGAATAGAATACAGAGTTGTGGTCATAGATCTGGGGGGGACCAAGAGCCTATTTAACAGTTTAAAAAATGTAGGTTGCCAAATAATCCGGGTCCCAGCCGAAACCTCAGCCGGCGAGATCTTAAAATTAAACCCGGATGGAATTGTTCTTTCCAGCGGTCCGGAAGATCTAAAAGGTTTCGCTCAAATAGCCGGGGAAGTGAAAAATCTATTGGGAAAGAAGCCTGTATTGGGCATCTCTTCCGGTAATCTGATTTTAGCAATGACTCTGGGAGGAGAAATAAGAAGGATGAAATACGGTCACCACGGAGTAAATCAACCGGTACGCAACCTGGAAACCAAAAAGCTAGCTATTACCGTGCAAAATCATTCTTGGGCTATCAGTAAAAACTCGGTTAAAGGAAGTGATATGGAAGTAACTGAGATAAACCTTAACGACCAAAGCATAGAAGGAATCAAGAGTAAAAGCTATCCGGCAATTGGGTCACAATATGTTCCCGTGGATTTTAATATGTTTTTTGCCCAAATGGAAAAAGAACTATGCCCAAAAGAACAGATTTAAAGAAAATACTTATCATTGGATCCGGTCCCATTGTGATTGGCCAAGCCTGTGAATTTGATTATTCAGGTTCTCAAGCCTGCAAGGCCCTGCGTGAAGAAGGATACCAAATCGTATTAGTAAACTCCAATCCAGCCACTATTATGACTGATCCCGAAATGGCTGATCGAACCTATATTGAACCCTTAACTCCCCAATTTGTAGAGAAGATAATTGAGAAAGAAAGACCTGATGCCATTCTTCCTACCCTGGGAGGACAGAGCGGATTAAACATAACCTATTTCTTAGCTAAAGAAGGAGTTTTGGACAAGTATCAAGTGGAAACCATTGGTGCTTCTGTAGAAGCTATTGCCCGAGCAGAGTCCAGGAAATTGTTCAAAGAGACAATGGGGTCCATCGGTTTAGCTGTTCCTAAATCCGGCCTGGCTTATTCTCTGGAAGATGGGTTCAAACTAACTGAGGAAATTGGCTTCCCCTTAATCCTTCGTCCAGCTTTTACCTTGGGAGGAATGGGTGGCTCAGCCGTCTATAATGTGGACGAACTGAAGATTTGCTTGGAAAGAGCTATAGATTTTAGTCCGGTACATCAAGTCCTGGTGGAACAATCAGTCATAGGTTGGAAGGAAATTGAATTTGAGATAATGCGTGACTGCCAAGACAACGTAGTCATCGTATGTTCTATGGAAAACCTTGACCCTATGGGTGTGCATACTGGCGACAGTGCGGTAGTAGCTCCCGCACAGACTCTGACGGCTCAGGAATATCTTAATTTAGTAAATTGGTCCAAGAAGGTCATTCGAGCCATTGGGGTAACCGGCGGTGGAGCCAACATACAATATGCGGTCAATCCGGACAATGGCCAAATAAGAATAATCGAAGTGAACCCTCGTGTCTCGCGTAGTTCAGCTTTAGCTTCTAAGGCAACGGGATTTCCTATTGCCCGGATAGCTACTAAATTAGCCGTGGGACTTACCCTGGACGAAATCAAGAACGATGTTACCGGCAAGACTTATACCTTCTTTGAGCCCACAGTTGACTACTGTGTATTTAAGATTTGCCGTTTCACTTTTGAGAAATTTCCCGAGGCAGATCCAGTTCTGGGAACTTCGATGAAAGCTGTCGGTGAAGCTATGGCTATTGGTCGCACCTTTAAAGAAGCCCTACAGAAAGGAATTCGATCTACTGAAACACGCAGATACGGCTTTGGTGCCGATGGCAGAGACATACCGGAAAGAGAACAGAGGAACCGGCAAGAAATTAGTCAAAAACTTATCTACCCCAATGCTGATAGATTCTTCTATATCCGTTATGCTCTACGGCAGGGCATGAGCGTAGATGAAATCCACCAATTATCTAAGATAGATCGCTGGTTCATCCATAATATGAAAGAAATTACAGATCTGGAAAAGAGATTAGAGAAATATAGCCTGAAAAATATTCCTCTTAATCTTATGCGTCAGGCTAAGGAATATGGTTTTTCTGATGTCCAATTGGCTTTTATTTTGCAGTGCCAAGAAGAAGAAATAAGAAAAAAGAGACTGGAAATGGGAGTCAAAGCGGTCTATAAGTTGGTAGATACCTGCGCTGGTGAAGTGGATCCTGAGAAGCCTTACTTCTATTCCACTTATGAAAGAGTAAATGAGTGTCGGGCCGGCAAAAAGAAGAAAGTAGTGGTTTTGGGCGGAGGACCCAATCGGATATGACAAGGGATTGAGTTTGATTACTGTTGCTGTCATGCTACCTTTGCTCTACGAGAAGAAGGTTACGAGCCGATTATGATTAACTGTAACCCGGAGACCGTTTCCACCGACTATGATACTTCGGCCAGATTGTACTTTGAGCCGCTGACCAGAGAGGACGTTCTTAACATAATAGAGGAAGAAAAACCGCAAGGAGTAATTATTCAATTTGGTGGACAGACTCCCCTTAATTTAGCTATCCCTTTAAGAGAAGCTGGAGTGAAAATTTTAGGGACCTCCCCCGAGAGTATCGATCGGACCGAAGATAGAAAGCGATTTAGAACTTTACTCAAAAAACTTCAACTTCTCCAGGCCCAAGGTGGCACAGCTACCTCAATTTCCGAAGCCAGGAAGATCGCCAAAAGAATTGGCTATCCTGTTTTAGTGCGCCCCTCTTATGTTCTTGGCGGAAGAGCCATGGAGTTGGTTTATGACGAAGAAGGACTAAATGAGTTCATGAAAAAGGCTGTTGAGGCCTCTCCAAAGCGTCCAATACTCATAGACAAGTTTTTGGATGATGCCATAGAAGTAGATGTAGACTGTGTTTCAGACGGAAAGCAGGTAGTTGTCTGTGGAATTATGGAACATATCGAAGAAGCCGGAATTCATTCTGGAGATTCTGCCTGTGCAATTCCACCCTATACCCTGAGTAGAGAAATCCAGGAAATTATGAAAGAAAACACCTATGCCTTAGCCAGAGAATTAAGAGTAAAAGGACTGATGAATATTCAATACGCCATAAAAAATGACCAGGTATATGTTCTGGAAGTAAACCCGCGTGCTTCCCGCACGGTTCCCTATGTAAGTAAGGCTACCGGAGTTCCTTGGGCTAAGGTGGCTACCCAGGTCATCCTGGGAAAATCCTTAAAGGAACTGGGTATCTTAAGAGAAGTCGAGATAAAACACAATGCCATCAAGGAAGCAGTTTTCCCCTTCAACAGGTTTCCAGGCATAGACATAGTTTTAGGTCCAGAGATGAAGTCAACCGGGGAAGTAATGGGAATCGATGCTTCTTTCGGAGTAGCCTTCATGAAGTCTCAGATCGCGGCCGGACAGAACTTACCTCTCAAGGGAAAGGTATTTATCAGCGTAAAAGACAGCGATAAGAGAGCTATAGTATTTGTAGTCAAAAAGTTGGTAGACCTGGGATTCTCCATTGTGGTTACTTCAGGAACGGCAGAAGTTCTTGGCAAAGCGGGGATAGAGGTCCGGGAGGTATTTAAGATTGGTGAGGGTAGACCGAACATCATGGACCTGGTCAAAAACAATGAAATCTCCCTTATTATCAACACTCCCAGCGGAAAAAAGAAAATGAAGGAAGATGAAGCCAGGATCAGAAGCAGCGCAGTATTTCATCGTATTCCCGTTATTACTACCGTTTCAGGAGCTCGGGCGGCGGTAAACGGCATTGAGGCCATAACTAAAAAAGGGTTTGAGGTGCATGCCCTACAAGATTACCATTCCCCTTACGCCCTCCCATAATCGTTGACCTTCCTGACAGGGCTCAAATCCACTACCCGCAACTTGGAAAACCAAATCCGCCAGGTTGCCATAACCATCCTGAATGAAATAGCCTTGAAATCGAGCCTTATGTTTCCTCCAAGAACTTCAAGCCTTTCCTTCTGATCCTCAACTTCTGCAGAGGTTTCTGCTGCTACCCCTGCGACCGTGATAGCGCAAACTATTATACCCACGCATAGCCATAATCTCTTCATACTGCCTCTCCTTTGATTGTCTACGGTAGTGTCAAAAGTTTTTCGCCCAATGGCGGAATTATTCCTTTGATCAGCTTTCTCCTGTGTTTGGTCTAATTCCTTTAATCCTCCATATCATACGTTTTACTTGACTATTGGTATTTACATAAATGATCTTGATATGAGGGTTTTCCTCCTTGAATACTCGAAAAATCTCATCTGCGAAGGCCTGTCCAATGATCTCGACTCCCTTAAAATCAAGGAAGACTTCTTTGAAACGATCAAATCTTGCTAACAATCTCCTTGCCTGAGACCGAGATACCAGATTCTCCTCGCCGTATCTTGATAGAGAGACGGGGACATGAGTTCTATCAAATCCATATGAACCTTCAAGAGAATATTTAGCAAACACCTCGAGGCTGGATCTCTCTGAGAGTGGATCGATATTCATAGAAATCGAAGTTCCTTCTGTTGATTTCTCATCTTGCAACAACCAATCGTCACCAGGTTCAGAATGCGCGAAGAAAAGATCGCTTGATAGGATTGAATATTTATCAAACATTCGTGAGGTAAAGAAAACCCCTTCACCAGTATGACCCGCAGGATCTGTTGTTAATTTTCCTTTTGCCAATTCAAGTATCACATGTCTCTTGTCATCTAATCCAAGTTCATTTTGAATCTTGTTGAATATTCCGACACCATTATCATCAATGAACATTTGAACGTCATGAGGATAGAGCTTAATAGATACTATTGCTTCGCTGGCATCAGAATGTTCAAGAACATTATTAAACATCTCTGTAAATCCATACTGGCAGATATTTAATACATTCTTCCTTTGATTAGCCAGAACTGGGAGTACTCTCTCTCTCCAAATTACATCTTCTTGTAGACCATCAACTATGTGTATAGTAAAGAGCTCAGCACTAATTGGTCTGAGAGAATAAGTTCGACCTCTTGTCTTCCCTTCGTAGACTACCAACCCTTCATCAATTAACGCGCGAATATGTCTTAGGACACCAGGGCGAGAGACGTTAAAGTTCTCCGCGGTGAACCGGGTAATATCCTTTGGATGGACTACAGTGTTTCGAAGGATAAATCTACGAATTTCTTCACCCCTTCGCTTTTTATTATCAACCAATTCTTAGGCTCCTTATTATTATTATAAACATTTTCCACTTCTATTATAAACTATATGATGAATATTGTAAACAAAAAGGAAGCAAAGGATGCCTATGTTGCATACATTCGGAACTGTACCTTGAGGTAATTCCGCCCAATGGCGGAATTGAGCTGCAACCGTAGACCGCGCTTAGGAGAGGAAACGCCTGCGTTTCCTCTCCAATTTTAGCGCCGGCAAGACGACGACAGCCCCGAACAAGATATTTTCCACCATATGTAGTAACTATATCTTGTACCTTTTGGATATATTCTAAGTATAAGTCCGAATTTTTTATTTTTGTTTCAATTATCATGTATACAGACATAATTTTTGTTAACTTTATTATTCGTATAACATTGAGTTCACCAGATTTTACGAAGCGCAACCTAATAAAATTTCGGTGCAACGATTTGTTATGCTCAATTTTTATTTTTAACTACCTATAAACACAGTCTTCTTTGTTGGCTTGGGTGCTTTTACTATCATAAACTTTAGCGGGAATTGGGCCGAGGAACCTCAACTGCGCGCTCGCTCTTTCTTAAGGATATTCAGAAATCCGAGTAGCACTCGGTCGCGCTGGGCGATAGTCTTCTTCGCGTCTCGCTTAGTGTATTTGTAGAAACCATGGCCGGTCTTTGCGCCTAGTTTCTTCCTCTTAACGAGGTCGGACAGCAGCGCCGGGGGCTCCTTCGCCGCACTCAGTTCACCAAACAGGTAACTGCTGATTGCATGGAAGACATCCAGGCCGCCGAGATCCGCGGTACGGAGAGGGCCCAGCAGACCATAGCGCAGGCCAGGACCCGCCGTCATGGCCGCATCAATATCCTCGGCTGAAGCTACCCCTTCTGAGAGGAGGTGCAGTGCTTCTCGAAGAACCGCGAATTGAAGCCGATTCCCAACAAAGCCGGGGATGTCGTGATTGACAAGGATAGGGCATTTGCCAATCCGCCGAGCGGTAGCCATCAACAATCTTCCCGTGACATCAGACGTCTTCTTGCCCTTTGTTACTTCAACGAGAGGAATAATGTGAGGCGGATTCCAGAAGTGCATCCCGGCAACAAGGGCTGGGCGCTTGGTAG
>DAOVGF010000035.1 GCA_030672545.1 Candidatus Aerophobota bacterium | reverse complement strand
CCTGCGTTTATTTGCGCAGCTTAAAAGCTGCGGTTACCCCAACCTCTTTGGGCAAGTTAAAACTTGCCACTACCTTATCTTGTGCGCAACCTAATGGCTTTCCATGCCACCGTCCACGTTGATAGTCTGACCGGTAATGTAACTGCTGTCCAGGGAAGCAAAGAAGGTAACCGCTTTGGCTATCTCTTCCGGTTGACCCACTCGTCGCAGAGGAATACCGGCCAGCTTAGTCCGGCGAACTTCCTCCGGGGTCATACCCTTGATTTTACCAAACCGTTGCCATTCCTTCTCCAACATCTGAGTATTGATATCTCCAGGGCAGACCGCGTTTACCCTGATGTTATGCGGCGCCAACTCCAAAGCCAACGACATAGTAAGACCTAACACAGCAAATTTCGAGGCACAATAGTGGGCCGTCAGGGGAACTCCTATTTTTCCCGCCACCGAGGAGATGTTGATGATTTTTCCCTGGTTTTGCTTCACCATAGGTTTTATCACTGCCCGACAACACAGAAACACCCCCTTAACGTTAACCATCATCATCCGGTCCCATTCTTCCTCGGTTATTTCCCTTACGGGAAACATGGAGAATATTCCGGCATTGTTTACCAAGACGTCGATGTGGCCAAATTCGTCCAGAACCTCCTCAATCATCTTCTCCACCTGCTCATTTTGGGTCACATCTGTTCTTATCGAAAGAGAACGTCGTCCCTTCTGTTTTATCTGATCGGCTACTTGGTCGGCAGCCGGCATATCTCGGGCTGCAATAACCACATCGGCTCCCTCATCGGCCAGGCTCAAGCTGATGGCCCGGCCAATACCCTTATTCCCCCCGGTTACAATGGCTACTTGGCCAGGGAGCTTCAACTCTGAACCTCTTTCAGAACGTCTTCCAATACATTCAGAGCCTGGCCCACTTGCTCCTTGGTGATACACAAGGGAGGCTTGATCTTCACCACGTTACCGCCCCGAAGTCCAACTCCGGATTTACCGAACAAGACACCCCGTTCCATGGCCTGGTTGACAATTTCCTCGGCCTCCTCAACTGCCGGTTCCTTGCTCTCTCGATCCTTGACCATTTCGATCCCGATCATCAGTCCCTTTCCTCGCACATCGCCAATTATCGGATACCTCTTTGCCAGTTCAGTTAAACCATCCATAAACATCTTGCCCATCCTCTCAGCATTTTCAATAAGTTTTTCCTCGATCAAGACATCAATAGCCGCCAGAGCTGCGGCACAGGCAAATGGACTTCCCGAATGAGTAAAACCCCATTCTCCTTGTTCAAGGTGGGCATACTTCTCTTTAGTGACCACGGCGGTAATAGGGAAACCAGCTCCCAGGCCTTTTCCAATGACCATAATATCTGGGATAACGTCAAAAATTTGGCCGGCAAACATCTTGCCGCATCTTCCCATCCCGGTCTGAATCTCATCGAAGATTAAGGGAACATCGTACTGGTCACAGATTCGCCGGATCTCCTGAAAATACCCAGGAGGAGGCACAATATGTCCTCCGTTGGCCTGGATGGGCTCCAGCATCACTCCGGCCACTTCGGTGTCGGCCGCGTGCTGCAGAGCTGTTTCCACAAATTTGGCACACAATAAATTGCACGTTGGGTACTTAAGGCCAAAACGGCAACGGTAACAGTAAGCGCTGGGAACTCTAATGGGCTTGGGGACAAATTTCTCTAATCCTTTCTTAACCTGAACAAAAGACTCCTGGGTATAGCTCATCCCTATGGTGGTAAAAGTTCGGCCATGATAGGCATTGTAAAAAGTGACGAAATCTTGGCCGCCGGTATACCTCATAGCCAGGTGCATGGCTCCTTCGATAGCCGTTGATCCGCATAAGCCAAAGAGAATTTTATTTAAGCCCTCAGGGTTAATTTGGGCCAGTTTTTCCGCTAACATTAACATAGGCACATTTCGGTAGGCAAAAAAGACATTGGCTAATTTTTCTATTTGATCCTTCACCGCCCCGATAACTCGGGGATGAGAGTGACCAACGCTCAAAGTCCAGGCTTGAGCCGTACAATCAAGGTATTCTTTTCCGGTAATATCACGTATTATGCACCCTTTGCCCTCGGTCATAATCGTCGAGGTATGTTCCCAGCAACCAATCAACCGACGTTGGCCGATACTTTGTAGTTCATCTAGGTTAATTGACATTTGTTTACTCTCCTTTTTGATGATCTTATTGATCAAACAAGTGCGCACAAGCTTCCCACCTGACCAAGACATTCAGCAGCCTATCCGAGGAAGGGACCAAATGGGTAAATCTGCTATCCTTTATATTTATTCAGCCGGAGCAATTTCCGCCCACCTGGTTATTTTGTCCATCTGCTCAGAGATGTCTTTCATAGCTTGCTCGGGGGATTTTCGCCCGGCTAACATTTTGGAAAGCTCAGTATAAACAAGGGTATCACCCTCCAGCCACTGGGGAATCTTAGGCCTCAAGTAGATATTTTCTGGCTTATAGGCCTCTTCCGCTGCTCTTACCGTCTCTATCAGAGCGGGAGGTAATTTCTCTTCCAGTGCGGGATCTTCAAAAACCGAGATTCTGGTGGGAGGCATATACCCAAGAGCCGAACCCTCTATCTGAATAGCCGGACAACTGGCCCAAACCGTGAAAAGCCAGGAGGCTCTTTGCTCCACTTCCGAGGCATATCTATTTATTCCTAGACCATAACCACCCCAGATATTGAAGCTGCTTCCCGTGGGGCCATGGGGCAGAATCGTATAACCAACTTTGCCAGCTACTTTTGAGGTCTGAGGATCCTCGCACCAAGGAGCAAAATCAAACCAGTTGGGTGCCAAAGCAATTCTTCCCCCGGCAAAAGCATCGTGTACTCCTCCCCAATCCCAGGTAGTACTTCCCGGAGCGGCGATATCAATCAACTTCTTGTAGAATTGTGCTGCCTCAATTGCCTCCGGTTCATCAAGAGTACAGTGCCCGGGAAGATCGGTCCCGTAAGTGCCCACTATTGGGTTTCCTTTGAAGTAATCACCACCAAATGCCGCCAGAACATTGGAAAAATCACACATCAGTGAATCATACATTTTTGCCTGATGTCCGGTTCCCCATTCCACTTCGGTGATAATACCTTCTCTGACCTTCTCATTAATCCATTTGGATATCTCGTAGTATTGAGCCCAGCTAATCTGTGGTCCGGGAGTCCAATCATAACCCATCTCTCTCATAAATAGATCTTTATACCGGGGATTTTCAAAGACATCTTTCCGGTAAAAAAGTCCGTATTGGCAACCACCAAAAGGTATAGCCAAAACTCTCTCATCATCGATCATATAGGCGTTACCAATCCAGTTCATTTCGGTAAAATCCTCTTTTCCCAGGGGAAGCGGAGGAAGAGAAGGATCCTGCATAAATTTCCGCAGATCGGCCATATGCCCCGCCAGTGGCGCCTGAGTCTGGTAAGGATCTGCATGAAAAGCTTGAATTTTACCGGTTCTGGTGGTGAAATCAAGTAAGAGCTTTTGTATCAGGGTAGACAGCATAGTTCGGGTGATCTCTACCTTAATTCCGGTAAGTTTTTCGAATTCAGGAAGCAAATCTACTACCGCTGCTGCCGGAGGTGAATCCTCTCCTTGCCAATTTAAGGCTATGCGCTTTCCCTGAAGCTGAGTCCATTTCCAGAGGTCTGCATCGGATATCCATGAGGTAGTGGCTCCTCTCTCTTGAGCGAAAACCGCAGAGCCCACCCAGACAACAAGAACAAGACCGACCATAACTAAGGCTACTTTCTTCTTATTTCCTTTGAACATAGTCCAACCTCCTTTTTTTGATTTTTCCCCTTCCCCGGATTACTGGCCAAGAGATTATGAGCCATAAATTCTCTTATCACTTAATAGCTCCCATAGTCAAACCGGTGACCAAATACCGTCTAATTAGTATTCCCCCTATAAGAACAGGGATGAACAAAAAACTTCCCGTAGCGGTAACCTGTCCCCAGGGAACTGCTCGGTGACCAGCCATATAGCTGGAAGCAATCACCGGTAAAGTAGCTGTTTGTTGAGAGGTGAACACTGAAGCAAACATATAATCATTCCAGGCAAACATGAAACAGAGTATCCCGGTAGTAGCTAATCCTGGAGTGACCAGGGGTAGAGCAATCCTCCGGAAAACCTCAAATTTACTGCATCCGTCACAAAGACCGGCTTCTTCGATCTCTGAAGGAACAGTCTCAAAGAACCCCCAAAGTAGCCAGGTGGCAAAAGGCAAATTAAAAGATATGTAGGCAATGATTAATGCCGGTAAGGTATATAAAATGTGCAAGGAGAGAAAAATAAGGAAGAAAGGAAGCAGTACGACGGCAATGGGAGCCATTCGAGTAGTTATCATCCAGAATGCTATATCTTTCTTTCCGGGAAAGCGGCCCCGGGCCAAGGCGTAACCAGCCAAAGATCCAAGAGCAAGAGCAATTAGAGTTGAAATACCAGCAGTTAGTAAACTATTAGAGAAAAAGCGAAGAACGCCTCTTCTGAAGATCATCTCGGAGTAATTAGCCAAGGTGGGCTCAAAGAGAAAAACCGGGGGAAGGGTGTAGATCTCTTGAGGCGCTTTAAAGGAGGAAAGAAACATCCAGAACAAGGGAAAATCAAACCAAAACAAGAGCAGAGCTACCAGAACAATCACCGTCACTCTCATCATTACGCTTTTCACATTCCGTTTCTTCTTCATTTGTTTACCTTCGTGATATAGCTCTTACAAAGACCATTCCTAAGACAATAGTAACTCCCAAAAGAGTGAGACCAAGAACGGAGGCATATCCTAATTTGTAGAATCGAAAGGCATTTTCGTGAATTCTGATGGCTAAAATTTTAGTGACGTCAGCCGGTCCTCCCCCGGTGGTAACGAAAATCACCGTGAAAAACCTAATCAGATCCATAGTCCTAATAAGCAGAGCTACCACCAGCGTTGATTTCAAAAGAGGAATGACAATAAATCTCAGTCTCTGCCAGGAACCAGCCCCATCAATACAGGCGGCTTCAATTAATTGTGGAGGAATGGTCATTAAACCAGCCAAAACAATCATCACAATCAGGGGAGTCCATTGCCAGCTATTGATGGTAATCACGGCTGGTAAGGCTAAAGAGGTGGAGCCAAAGATACTTCTTACCTCGGAGAACCCCAGTTTTTGCAAGAAATCAAACATTCCCAGATGGTTCATCCAGTAAAAGTAAATCCCATAACTCGGATCCAAGAGCAATCTCCACAGAAGTCCTACTAAAACGGGGGCCAAAAACAGTGGCGCGGCAATAATTAAGACAATACCCTGAAGTGCCTTCACCTGGTAAATGAGAAGAGCTATCACCGTTCCCAACAGCATTTGGAGAGCAAGAGAGATGAAGTAGTATCTGAGTGTTACCATCCAGGAATAGAAAACCTTACTATCTTTGATCATCTCCAGCCAATTTCTTCCACCGATAAAGCGAGAAGGCTGATCGGGAATCAGAGAGAATTCCATAAAACTCATTCTGATAAGATAGACAAAAGGATATATACTCAGGGCAGCCAAAATGGCGATGGTTGGCAGAAGCATCCATCCTTCCACCGGTATTTTTCTTTTGCCCAATTGGTCAACTCCTACTTTGATAGTTTTCCACCTGACCAAAGACGCTAATCAGAAGCTCGGGGGAGAAGCAGCCACTATCACTACCAATGAACTATCAATTGGATTGCTGAATCGGTGAGGAATATTACTTTGAAAATAGATGCTATCTCCCTCCTCAACAAAATAGGTTTTTTCGCCTAATCTAATCTCCAGTTTACCCTGAATAACATATACGCACTCTTCTCCCTCGTGAGTCACTAATTCATCTTTGTCTCCCTGCCTGGGTTCTATTCTTATCAATAAGACTTCCATTACTCCATGAGGAGGAGAAATCAGTTCAAAAACACCGTGTGAATTGGGAAGCATAATCTTTTTTCTCTGATTTTTTTTAATCACCGGATTCGAGGGAACAGGTTTTTCCAAGAAAAGCCACATAACCGGCACTTTCAGGGCTTCTGAGATTTTGATTAAACTATTAAGGGACGGGGTAAGAATATTTCTCTCTATCTGACTTAAAGAACTGATGGTCAAGCCTGTTTTTTCAGCTATCTCCTTAAGAGTCATTTTCTTCTTGAGTCTTAGAGTTCTAATTCCCTTACCTAAATCCATAGTCTCACCTTTCACTTAAAAGTTTAATAAATAATTAAATTTTGTCAATCAACTTTTGCCGGAAACTTGCCCTATCTCGTTTCTGGGAATATCTTTGGCTGGCCTATCTTTTGATCAAGAAACATCCTGAGCCAGCAACAGAAAGATTAATCTAAAGAATCACCGGTTTCACCTTTAAGCTGTAGTTGTCCTGGTAGCCGCAGCTTTCAAGCTGCGCAAAAGGGTCTTGGTAGCCGCAAGTTTTAACTTGCGCAAAGAAACGCAGGCTAAAGCCTGCGGCTACTATTCTTTTCCTGCAAAAGTTAGATGTCAAATATCAACTGGTGAAATTTTAAACTTTATTTAACACAGATTTGATGCGCGGGACTTGACTAGAAAAAGAAGAAATGTTATATATATTGTTAACTAAATTTTGGAAATTTTTTTTTAAATATAACAAGACAAAATGCCTAGCGAAGGATTTGTATATTCCAGATAATATGAGAAACTTCCGGTTCTGATTGTCATAAAAATACAATAGAGGCAAGAGAAGAGAAAATGGATTTAATAGAGAAAAATCCTTGGGTTCTACTTTTACCAGGATTAATAGTCTTAGCTTTGCTGAGTTTGATTCCTTTCGGTTATGCTATAAATCTTAGTATACATGATGTTGATCTTTCAAAACCTTATTTAGGAAATCCTTTTGTGGGATTAGCTAATTTTGTGAATCTTTTTAAGGATTCAAGGGCAACTGGAGCTTTTACCAATACTTTACTCATCGTTGGAGGGGCAGTGGTTATCGAGACACTGTTAGGATTGGCAGTAGCTATTTTACTTAACCAGATAACAAAAGGTAAGACTCTCATAACTGTGTTGCTTATGCTTCCTATGTTAATATCTCGCGTCGTAGTGGCCCTTTTGTGGAAAATATTATATCATCCGGTGATTGGCCCTATCAATTGGTTTATGGACGAATTTTTTGGTATATCCCATATAGAATGGCTAGCTAATCCCTCTTTAACAAAATTTTCAATAATTGTAGCTGATGTTTGGCAGTGGACTGCCTTTATGATTCTTATTCTCTCAGCCGGTTTAGAGATGCTTCCGAAAGATACCTATGAAGCTGCGCAGATAGACGGTGCTTCCTCTTGGAAAACATTTTTGTACATAACAATTCCCCTTCTTACCCCCGTTATGGGTGTAGCTATTCTTTTTAGAGGCATAGAAGCTCTGAGAACTTTTGATCTTATATACATCTTAACTGCTGGAGGTCCAGGAACTACTACCGAAACTGTAGATATTTATGCATATCTGGTAGGACTCTCCCGGGGATCAAGAATATCTTACGCCTCGGCTATATCTATTGTACTATTAGTAGCTACTATTCTGCTACTCACATTTTTTGTCAAAATTTTAAAGGGATTAAGAAAAGAAGTTTGAATGAGAGCCAGAATTAAGAAAAAAATTAGACAGTCTGTTGTATGGTGTTTTCTCTTAGCCTTTTTGACCATTATGTACTTTCCGGTCTACTGGTTGGTAACAATGTCTTTCAAAAGAGAAGTAGATATAGCAAGCTCCGCTCCTGTGTGGATTTTTAAACCAATAATTCGTAACTATCAATGGATATTCAAATTTGGAGAGATACTCAACGGGCTACGGATAAGTCTTATAGTAGCTACTACAAGTACAGTTGCGGCTTGCGTTCTTGGAATCCCTGCTGCTTACGTTTTTGCCAGATTGAGATTCTCCCGAAGAGATGATTTGGAATTCTGGGTATTAACTACCAGAATGCTTCCCCCCATAGCTATTTTGGTTCCGTATGTAGCAATCTGGATTAAACTGGGACTGTATAATACTATCCCTTCAATCATAATTACTCATCTGGTAGTTAACTTACCACTTGTTTTATGGTTAAGTAGCAGATTTATTGAGCAAGTACCCAGAGAAGTAGAAGAAGCAGCTTTGCTGGATGGGTGTTCTCGGTTATCTGCTATTTCTAGAATCATATTTCCCCTTGCTGCTCCTGGACTTATGGTAGCAGCTATTTTTGCTTTCATATTTAGTTGGAACGAATACTTTTTTGCCTTTGTGCTGGGCCCAACTGCCAGAACTTTACCAGTGGTCGTCGCCTCTTACATCTCTCATGGTCACGAGGTTCTCTGGGGTCAGATGTCAGCCGCTGCCATTATTGCCTGTATCCCAGCCTTGATTTTAACCATAATAGCCAGAAACTCTGTAGTTAAAGGCTTTAAATTTATGGGAGGGTTACGTAAAGATTGAAAGGTCTTTTGGGTAGAAATAAAGAGAAGGTAAAATAACACATGAGGAGGTGAGAAACTTAATTTACAAAATCAAGAAAAATATCAGGAAAGGAGAGATAAATAATGAAGGTGATAAAAAGAAAAAAGAATATTAGTTTAATGGTTTTGATTATGATAACAGGGTTATTATTAGTGTTCACTCCAGGAATCGCCCAACAATCCTTTCAAGGTATAAAGTTAACTATACCTCTTCAGTCATTGCCTTCAACAACATTTCTACCTGAGAAACTTCCTCAATTTGAGAAAGAAACAGGGATGAAAGTGGAACTCCAGTTCTTGCCTGAAGTCGAGTTATGGGATAAAATAGTGGGTGATTTCGCCACTCGGGCTGGGGTTTACAATGTTGTTAACATCGACTTTATGTTTATACCTGAATTCGCTGAAGCGGAATGGATTCTTCCTATCAATGAATATGTTACTCCTGATTATGGAACTAATGATATAATGACCAAATACTTGGAAAGTGGGATGTACAACGGTAAGATCTATGGATTCCCGGTATATGGCGAAAGCAGCGCTCTATGGTATCGCAAAGATCTATTTAAGGAAAAGGGAATAAGTCCACCAGATACTTTTTATGAGCTCTGGGATGTTGCAACTAAATTTTACCAACCTCCTGAACTTTACGGAATCGCCTTACGAGGAATGCGAGGGTCATCTATGAATATATACATTTGGACCATGTTTCTGCGAGGATTTGGGGGTCAATTCTTTGATAACAATTGGAACCCGGTGTTTAACTCTTCACAAGGAATATACGCCACTAATTTTTATCGAGACCTCATAAATACCTATGGTCCTCCGGGTGGGAGTAGTTTTACCTGGGATGACACAGCTCTTGTGTTGATGTCAGGTAAGGTGGCTATGATTATAGAAGCTACCGACTTTGTAGACCGAGTATTTGACCCTGAGAAGTCTAGGGTTCACGATAAACTGGCTGCAGCTCCTGTCCCAGCAGGTCCTGCTGGGAGATTTCCGTCTATCTTCACCTCCCAGCTCTCGATAAGTAAAATAGGCAACACAACAGAGAAACAAAGAAAGGCTTCCTGGGCCTTTATTTCCTGGGCCACTAGCGAAGAAATGGAATTCAAAAAAGCACTGGAAGGCAAAATACCCACTGGTGTTCGGCGTTCCATTTTTGAAAATCCCCAATTCAAGGAAATGTTTGGAGAGCAAAACTGTCCTGGTTGGCTTCACTCCGTTTTTGAATCCCTGGCAGTTGCTGAGGTCGACTACAGACCTCGAATGAAAGAATGGAGAGAAATCGGTGATATATTGGGAATTGCCGTGGAAAATGTAATTGCTGGAATAAAGCCATCTAATGTTAGCCTGGATGAAGCAGCAGAGTTTGCAAGAGAAACTCTAAAGAGGTCTGGACGGGTCAAGTAATATTTTCTCCACATACCCTTTTTGTCACGGAAGGATAGGGAGTTATTAGGGGAATCTATCCCCTAATAACTCCCAGTTATACAGCTTTACCCCCCTAAGATAGACATCTTTGCTCTCTTCAATATGCAGGTAAGCACATCTTTTGAGAAACATACCTTCATTATATAATTTTAGACAAGGATACTTCCATCATCCAACTCAAAAGAGGCGAAAAGGGAGTAAGAATTACATATACTTCTTGGCGGCTTTTTGAAACTCCTCAATCACCCGATCACAGATAGCCTCAGTCAGGGTGGGCACAGCTCCAGTTAAAACAACAGATGTGGGACAAGAGATCCAAAAATAACCCGGCATGAGGACCTCATCGCCTGGTCCAATATCCATAGCCTTTAGGGCAATGGACAGAGCAGCGGTCCCACTATTTACCACTAAGGCATGTTTTCGCCTAAGCCTCTCACCATAGGCTTTTTCTAATCGATCCGAATACGATTTCTCCTTGGTATGGCCGTAGTAACGAAAAGGGCTGCGCCTCCTTAACACTTCGGTCACTACTTCAACTTCTTCCTCCTCAATAAAATAGCTACTTGGCCACTCATAAGGCAGAAGAGCGCCGCTATCTACCGGGGTCGGTCTATACATTTTTGAAGATTTTTCTCCACTCATAACAATTAACCCCCTGAATTACCGAACTTCATTTTCCCAAAGTAGAAGTCTTTGCTGTTTGAGACTATTACTCCAATAATCTCACTGTAATCTCACGGAAGATTCCGTCAAATGTTCAGACCTGACTCCTTCCACCCCTCCCCTGAAAGCTGTCCCGGAAAGAAAATCGCAGCAAAACTGGAGGAAGCTTCTTCGCCAGTACCAAAAAGAGAAGGGCCGTCCCCTTGCTCGAGTTAATACCAAGAGTTCCGAGACTCAAGTACCTCAAGGTGTTATCTGCGGAGTTTGTGGGACTCCAGCTAAGTATCTTTACTTTGACGATGGTAAAAAACGTTCTTGAGCTAAAGTGCGAAGTCTGCTCCTCTTCATCGCAGGTCCATCCTCGTCATCTAAGTAAGGCTAAGTACTTCCCCCAATTAATTTACCTTGTTATTTTCATATTCCTTCATAAAAGTTTTGACACTACCCCGAGAGCTTCTTGTCACAGTAAGGAAGCCATACCCAGAAATAACCGGCCGCCAGGCCGATTAACGACAATGTCCCTAAATAGATTACTACGGGCCACAGTGTA
>DAOVGF010000075.1 GCA_030672545.1 Candidatus Aerophobota bacterium | reverse complement strand
AGGGTGCTTTACATGTCCGGGTACACCGCCAATGTCATCCAATACAAGGGGATGCTGGAGAAGGAAGTCAATTTTCTCCCCAAGCCCTTCACCCCTGACAGCTTAAGCCGCAAAGTGCGGGAGGTCCTGGACAGCCGCTGTTTGTAGGACGATTTTTTCCAAAGCTGACTCAGGATTATCTATTCCTTTATTGATAGCGTATTCTTCTTACCAGAGTAGACGGCAAAGCGAGAGAAGCTCAGAAATACGGAAGTTCTTAGCCGCTATAATGTATTCCCTGGCTTTGCTCAACCAATAGGAAGAAGAAGGGTTTTTTCCTTTGAAAGCGAGAGGAATCACTCTGGCTGGCGAAACTTGTTTACCCAGAGCCTTAATCTCCAGAAGAATCCTTACTTCTCGGACCATTAAGGTGTGGATAGCCAGAGGATGTTCTCCTCTTCTTAGTAGTTGACCAAGGACAAAAAGAGCCTTTCCCATCTCTTTTTTTCTCCAAAGAGCCAGGAAATCAAAAATCCCTTCTCCTTTTCCCTGGCCGGTTATTTCCACTACATCTTCTCTTTCTATGATCTTTCGAGGATGGATAAAAAGAATTAGCTTCTCCATTTCATTTTTCAGTTGATCCAGATCTCCCTGAAAACGCTCCAGTAATTCACCGAGAGCTGGAGAAGAAACCTTTTTCCTTTCCCGCTCCTCAATCTCTTTAACCAATGCTTGAGCCTCTCTTTGGCCGGGAGGATTAAAGGTGACAATTTCGCCTTTTTTTCTAAAAGCTTGATAAAACCGTTTTCTTTGATCAAACTTTTCCCCCAGGCAAACCAGACAACTGGAATCAACCGGTCTCTTTAAATAATTTGCTATAATTAACTGATCACCTTGGGTCAACTTATCAGCATCTTCCAATACTATTAGCCGCCAGTCATCTTTGAGAGGAAGTAAACTGAGTGTCTCTACGATAACTTGAGTTGAGGCTCCGGGAGCACTGAACAGACTAAAATTAAAATCCTCGCGGGCGGGAGAGATAAGTTTCTTCTTTAATTCCCTCAGGGCTACTCTTCGGGTATATAAATCTTCTCCTTCAAAAAGATAAGCCGGGGCTACTTGTTTCCTATTAAGTCGGCTGATGAATCCCTGATATCTCATTTTCCAGTTCCCTTCAAGGTTTTTGACACCCAATCAAAGACCTTCTCTGCGAGAGCTAACGCTTCTCGATAATCCTCTTCTGAGACAGGCTCTTCCAGTCGGGGGTAACGCGTACGAACAGCATAGCGAGTGAGAATCACAGCCTCTTTCAAATCATCCGGGATTTCGATTCCTGATTTGGAAATCAAACCAAGAAGTACAGAAATGTCGTGTTTCCAAGGAAACTCCACCTCAAGGCTCACAAGTAAAGATTTTAGAGATTTTTCTACCGATTGTTGGGCGTCAAAACACAGATCCTCGTAAAGTATATTTCGTGAAATTCTACCTCCCTTTGTCCTCTCTAGGTTGCTTTTTGCTCTCTTCATCCAGTCATTCACGAGTTCTTTATTTCTCATAAATCGTTCTCCCGTATCTTGCGATTTCATGATGGATTAAGAACCTATTTTCCTTTAGTTCCTCAAATCTTTCCATTGTTTCAACAATAATATCTATGGGAACGCCTACACCAAAGAGTTTCAGATAGATTCTCTTTTCAAGATCGTTCCTCTTAACTGGTGAGGATTTCAAAACGCATATATCATAATCACTCCACTTTTTGTCTTCGCCTTTTGCCCTTGAGCCAAACAGGATGATCTTGTCAGGGTCTGTCTCCTCTATAATTCTCTTGACGATTTCTTTCAGAGGGTTTTTCATTTAAACAACCTTCTCATATATCATTTTATCATCTCAATGCTGAGATTAATTCGCCTGTTTCCAGCATTAAGTCATAAAGCATATCGTATATCTTGTCTATTTCTCTTATCATTCTATGGCCTTTCATTTTATCCTCACCTTCAAAACCTTATTCGTATCATTACCAAACACATCCACAATTTTTGCCATTATTTGATATTCTCCCACATCTTCATATATATGCGTAGCTTCATAATCTGCTTTCGGGTTTTTCTTTATCCTGAAACTCTCCCACTGGTGGTGGAAGGTGTCACCTTTATAGTTCCAATGTAATAGTTTAGCTTTTCTAAAACTACTCTCTTTTCCGTCATTGCGAGTCTGCCAAAGGCAGGCGTGGCAATCCGAAAAACAAGATCACCACGGTTGCCAAAGGCAACCTCGTGACGCTTCGCGGATTGCGGAGCGCGTTTGAAGCCAAAGCCCAGAGCGAAGCGAAGGGGAAGCGAAGAAGCTTGTTCCTCAGAATGACATAGGTTATCTTGGGAAGTCTTAATTAGATAATTCAAGTACCATTATATAGCTCGAAATGCTCCTGTCAAACAAAAATACGGATTTGACAAGGGGTTTACTTTATATAAAATAACTTCTACAAATTTAGGCCGAAGGGATAAAAAAATGAGCTCACTGGAAGAGCAATTGTTTGAGCAAAGAAAAAATAAGCTTAAGGAATGGACCGTTAAAGCGGAAAATCCTTACTGGACGCAGTTTACGCCCCGAAACACCGCCATCGAGCTTCAGGGGGAATATGCCCGGCTGGAGAAAGGAACGAAGACAGATAAAAACGTAGAAATAGCCGGCCGGATTATAGCTGAGAGAAAGCACGGTAAGGCCGGTTTCTTCGACTTAAAGGATGCCACCGGATCCATCCAGATTTACCTGCGAGCTGATGGGTTGGGTGAAAAATATGAATTACTTCACCATCTTGATCTGGGAGATATTATTGGGGTAAAGGGAACAGTTTTCAAAACCAGAACCGGCCAGTTATCCATTGAAGCCCGTGGTCTTTACCTCTTAGCCAAGTGTTTGCGTCCCTTGCCGGAAAAATGGCATGGACTGCAGGACATTGAGCTTAGATATCGTCAGCGTTTCCTGGACCTGCTGGTTAATCCGCAGGTGAAAGATACCTTTCTCCGGCGAGTAGAAATTATCCGGGCTACCAGAAGCTATCTGGATGAAAAGGGATTTACGGAAGTAGAAACTCCTATGATGCAACTTATTCCGGGTGGGGCTACCGCCCGACCTTTTATGACCCATCATCATGCCTTGAATGAGAACTTCTATCTTCGCATTGCTCCCGAATTATACTTAAAAAAGTTGGTAACGGGAGGGTTGGAAAACATTTACGAGCTGAACAAGAACTTCCGTAACGAAGGTATGGATCGTTTCCATAATCCGGAATTTACTATGCTGGAGGTTTATTCTGCTTATAAAACTTACCGGGATATGATGAATCTTACCACTCAGCTTGTTTGCCAGGTAACTAAACAGATAAAAGGAACCTGGAAAATCAAATACCAGGGTCAGGAAATTAATCTGACTCCTCCCTGGCAGTGTATTACTTTCCAGGCAGCTCTGGAGGAAATTGGTGGGGTTAAAGTTGACCTGGAGAGCGAGGAAGAGATTAGAAGAATAGCTCAGGAAAAAGAGCTTCCCGTAGAAGGATTAAGTAAGGCCCAATTACTGGAACATCTTTTGGACCGACAGGTGGTTCCCCGAATTATTCAGCCCACTTTCATTATGGACTATCCTTATGAAACTGCTCCTTTAGCCAAGAGAAAAAAGGATAATCCTTCTTTAGTGGAAAGATTTGAGCTTTTTGTAGCTACTCAGGAAGTGGCCAATGCTTATAGCGAGCTCAACAATCCTATTGAACAGAGAGAGAGGCTAAATAAAGTAGTGAAAGATAAGACCATGCTGGATGAAGACTTTCTTCAAGCTCTGGAGTACGGGTTGCCTCCCACCGCTGGGTTGGGAGTTGGCATAGATAGACTGGTTATGATTTTAACTGATTCTCCCTCTATTAGAGATGTTATTCTTTTCCCCCAGATGAGACCCAGGAATCCCGAATAACCAGGAAAATGAAAAGGAGTGATTGAATGGAGCCATGGATCTATTTAGATGGGGAGTTTGTCTCTCGCTCGGAAGCTAAAGTCTCGGTGTTTGATCACGGATTTCTCTACGGAGATGGTATCTTCGAGGGTATCAGAGCTTACGAGGGAAGGGTTTTTAAACTGGATGAACATCTGGAAAGGTTTCACCAGTCAGCCAGGGCTATCGCTCTAAAACTGCCCTTATCCGGGAATGAGTTAAAAGAAAAGATTTTGGAGACCCTAAGAAAAAATGAACTTCGTGATGCCTATATCAGAGTAGTGGTTTCTCGGGGTGAGGGAGATCTGGGTTTGGACCCCCGTAATTGTCCTCATCCTGTCCTTATTATTATTGCCGACAAAATAAGACTTTACCCGGAGGAACTCTACGAGAAGGGCTTGGAAGTGGTGGTTGCTTCTACCAGAAGAAACATTCCCAGTGCTCTCAACGCCCGAATCAAATCTTTGAATTATCTCAATAATATTTTGGCTAAAATGGAAGCTAATCTGAGAGATATGCCCGAAGCCATCATGTTAACTCAGGACGGCTATGTGGCCGAGTGTACCGGAGACAACATTTTTATTGTTCGGAAGGGAGAGCTGATTACTCCACCCACCTGGATGGGAGTCTTGAAAGGAATCACCAGAGATGTGGTCCTGCAATTGGCCCGAGATAAAGGTATTACTACGCGGGAAGAAGTGTTTACTACTTTCTGTCTTTATAACTGCCAGGAGTGCTTTCTTACCGGAACAGCCGCTGAGGTAATACCAGTTAGCAGGATAGACGGACGAGTAGTTGGTCAGGGTAAGGCCGGAGAAATTACCCGGACTTTAATCAAAGCCTTTGGTGAATTGACCAAAAAAGAAGGAACCCCTATTTATAAGGAGGAGAAAAATGGCCAAAATGTATTACGATAAAGATGCAGATCTTCAAATTCTGAAGAAGAGAACAATTGGGATAATCGGATATGGCAACCAGGGACACGCTCAGGCCCAAAATCTGAGAGACAGCGGTCTTAAGGTAATCATAGGAGAACTAGAGGATACTCCTAACTGGGAGAAAGCCGTTAAAGATAGCTTCACGGTTAAGTCGGCCGCTGAGGTGGCTAAAGAGGCTGAGATCATTCAGGTTCTTATTCCTGACGAATACCAGGCTCAGATGTACCAGGAGGATATTTCCTCATCTTTGGAAAAAGACAATGCCCTGGTCTTCTCTCACGGATTCAATATCCATTTTCATCAAATTATTCCTCCGGATTGGATAGATGTCTTTATGATAGCTCCTAAAGGTCCTGGAGTACTGGTCCGACGCACCTATCTGGAAGGAAAAGGAGTTCCCTGTCTTATCGCCGTTCACCAGGATGCCAGTGGCTCAGCTAAACAACTGGCCCTGGCCTATGCTAAGGGAATAGGGGGGACCAGAGCCGGAGTAATCGAGACTACCTTTAGGGAAGAGACGGAAACAGATCTTTTTGGAGAACAAACAGTTCTCTGTGGTGGAGTTACTGCTTTAATTAAGGCGGGTTTCGAGACGCTGGTGGAAGCGGGATATCAACCAGAAATGGCTTATTTTGAATGCTTGCATGAGCTTAAGCTTATTGTAGACTTGATTCAAGAATCCGGACTGACCGGAATGAGAGCGGCTATTAGCAATACCGCCGAATATGGAGACCTCACTCGGGGATCCAGAGTGATCGGCGAAGAAACCCGGAAGGAAATGAGAAAAATTCTCCAGGAAATACAATCGGGAGTCTTTGCCCGGGAGTGGATTCTGGAAAACCAAGTTAGTCGTCCGGTGTTTAATGCTCTGGTTAAGAAGGATCAAAGCCATCCCGTTGAGGTAGTGGGCCGGGAGCTCAGAGAAATGATGAGCTGGATTAGCCGAAAAAAATGAGAACACATCTAATTTCCGTAGAGGTGGAAAACAGATTTGGTATTCTGGCCCGAATTTCTTCTCTTTTTAGTGCCCGGGGATTTAACATAGACAGTCTTACTGTCGGTGAGACAGAGGACTCTACTATTTCCCGAATGACTTTGGTAGTTCCCGGAGATGACCAGATTATTGAACAGGTAATCAAACAACTACGGAAATTGATTGATGTTATCAAAGTTACCGATTTAACTTCCGAAGCCACTGTCGAAAGGGAGCTAATTTTAATTAGAGTGGCCGCCAAAGGAATAAACAGAGCTGAGATTATGAGAATTGTGGAGATCTTCCGAGGAAGAATTGTGGACGTTCATCCTCTTAGTTTTACCATTGAGGTTACCGGGACTGAGGAAAAAATCAACGGAATAATCACTCTTTTAAGGCCTTTTGGACTAAAAAAACTGGTGAGAACGGGGAAAATTGCTCTGGCCCGGGAAGAAAAATCCAATTCCATAAAGGCAGTGAAAAATTAGAAATAAATAGAAGAAGAAATGTCGTTGGTGCTTTGGATTCAGTAAATTCAGCCGAGAGAGGAATTAGTTGTTTTTTTTGAAGTCGGAGAGGTTTACTTTTAGGAAGAGGATAACTGGCGGCCAAGTGAGCCAGGTTGAAAAAGGAGATATGAGTCAATGATGGAAATCCGTCCCTTTCGGGGAATTCTATATGATAAAGAAAAGGTAAAGAATATAGCCCAGGTGTTGGCCCCGCCCTATGATGTCATCTCACCTGAACAAAGAGATAGGTTTTATCAGCTTCATCTCTGGAACATTGTTCAAATAGTTCTGGGGAAAGAACTTCCTGGCGATAATGAGAAAGAAAATAAATATGCCCGGGCGGGACGGTTGTTTCGGAAGTGGCTGGCTCAAGAAATAGTCAGAAAGGAGTCTCAGCCGGCCATCTATATTTACCAACAGGAGTATGTTCTTGAGGGTAAGAAAATAGTCAGAAAAGGGTTCTTTGCTTTAATGAGAGTAGTTCCCTTTGGGCAGGGAGTGATCTTTCCCCACGAGGAAATCTTTCCCGAACCTCAGGCAGATCGTTACAAACTTTTGAGGGCCTCTCTGGCTAATTTCAGTGCTGTTTTCTCTCTCTATTCAGACTCCGTTGGTTTAATAGATAACTATCTTAAAAGCGAAGAATTCCTAATTGAACTCATTGATCAGCAAGGAGTAAAACATAAATTAGAAGCCATAAGAGATAAGAATAAGATTGAAAAAATAGCCGATTTGATGCAGGATAAAAAAATATTCATTGCTGACGGGCATCATCGTTATACGACGGCGGTGAAATTCAGCCAGGACATGGAGGGGGAAGCGGAAATTTTCTCGGGTAAAAACTATACACTGATGTACTTCTTAAATATGGATTCAGGGAGTGCCACCATTCTCCCGGTTCATCGAGCCATCGGCAACCTCGACGGAAACGGATTATCGCGTATCTACGCCACGTTGAAAAGGCTCTTTACCGTTGATGAACTTCCCTTTTCTTCCCCGTCGGAAGAGACAACTCAGCGACAAAAAATGCTCCAGCGGTTGCGTCAGTTCTCCGAGAATCATATTTTTGGCCTTTATGCAGGTAAAGATTGCTATCTCATTTTGACTCTCAAGGATGACCGTCAATTCCGGAGTCAACATAACACGGAGCTTTTGGATGGACTACTTAGAGATACTCTGCGGAAAGAGACCCTGATCAAGGGCCAAGATATTGATTACGTGAAGGATACGGGCCAAGCAATAGACCTGGTTAGGCAGGGGCGCTACCAACTAGTCTTTTTCCTCCAGCCCACCCCGCTCAAGCATATGATTGAAGTGGCCTTGTCCGGCCGACGAATGCCTCCTAAATCGACTTATTTCTATCCCAAACTCCTTAGCGGCGTTATTATGAGAGATCTCAGAGATATTGTCTAATCTATGGGCAAATCTATGGGGTCAGGTCTCAACATTTGACATTAAAAATAGAACCGTCCCCTTTTCCTCCCTTTTCCTACGGGTAGGGGAGGTTTTAACCTCCCATTTTTTGAGAAGAACAGTAGTTATCTTTATTAACTCGATTAACTCGCCGGGAGTGTATGGAAAATGCTCAAAAATGCTGAAAAATGGATTCTTCTAAGTATGGTACCTCAGTTGGGCCCCATTGGGTGTCGGCGGTTACTTAAGGCTTTTGGTTCTCCCAAGGGGATTTTCTCGGCCCCGGCCAAAGAATTGGCTAAAATTCCGGGAATTAGAGAGAAAACTATTTCTTTTATCACCACTCAGGCCCGGCACCCGGACACGAGTTCCCGGCTCCGGTGGATTAAAGAAAACAAAATAAAGCTCTTGACTCCAGTCGATGCAGGCTATCCCCCTAACCTGATTAACATTTATGACCCTCCCTTTCTTCTTTATGTGAAGGGTGAGTTAAAAGAGGAAGATGAGAAAGCCGTGGCTATTGTGGGGACTCGCCGATGTACTATTTATGGGAAACTTACCGCTCAAAGATTAGCTCGAGATATTGCCCGGCAGGGGATCACCGTTGTCAGCGGGATGGCCCGAGGAATCGACACCGCCGCCCATCAAGGTGCTTTGGAGGTTTCCGGTAGAACTGTAGCTGTTCTGGGATGTGGGTTAGACATAGTCTATCCTCGAGAAAATCGAAAGTTAATGGAAGAGATTTCTCGCTCCGGAGCAGTAATCTCTGAATTTCCTCCGGGCACCCGGCCGGAGGCGCCTAACTTCCCCAGGAGAAACCGAATTATCAGTGGATTATCTCTGGGAGTAGTGGTAGTGGAGGCTCCTTCCCGTAGTGGAGCTCTGATTACGGCTGATTTTGCTCTGGAGCAGGGAAGAGAAGTTTTTGCTGTTCCCGGAAATATCAGCGGTCCTTACAGTAAGGGAACCAATAGACTAATCAAAGAAGGAGCTAAACTAATAGAAGAAGATTCGGATATTTTGGAGGAGCTTAATTTGTCTTT
>DAOVGF010000057.1 GCA_030672545.1 Candidatus Aerophobota bacterium | reverse complement strand
GAAGAGAAGTCCATATCATCAAATCCTATAATGGAATAATCCTCCGGTACCTGGCCTCCTGTATCTTGAATAGCTCTGATCGCCCCCAGAGCCATAAGATCGTTGGCACAAAAGATAGCGGTAAACTTATCCTTACTTTCTTCAAGAAGAGCCTGAGCAGCCTTATAACCACTGGCGTAGCTATAATTACCCTTTTTTAGAAGTTTTCTTTCAAAAGAAAGACTGTTCTTAAGCAAAGTATCCCGATATCCTCTTAATCTTTCCTTACCAGACAAAACTTTCAGAGGACCTGAAATATAAGCTATTTTTCTGTGGTTTAGATCTATCAAATATTGAGTGGCCTGACAGCTTCCCGGATAATTCCTGGCCAAGACGGCCGGCACATTCAAACCCGGTATATCTTCGTCGGCCAGAATGACAGGAATTCCCCTTCTGATCAACTGTCTCAACCTTTCCTCGTTAGAACCAACTGTACTGATGACTATACTGTCCACTTTTTGTCTTTCCAGAAGATCCAGGTAAGATCTTTCTCGTTCAGGATCGTTATTGGAATCACAAATTAGAACCCCGTATTCCTCACTATGACAGACATCCTCCAACTCCCAAACTAACTGGTCATAAAATGGACTCAAATTCGGAATAATAAAACCGATAATCTGAGTTCCCACTCCTCTAAGACTTTGAGCCCGTATATCCGGTTTGAAGCCAAGTTCTCGTATGACCCTTACCACTCTTTTCTTCGTCTCTGTGCGAATATACAGATTAGGGTTGTCCTTGAGAACTCGTGATACTGTGCTTACTGACACACCGGCCTTTTTGGCTACCTCTTTGATAGTTGCTTTCTTCTCCATGTTTTTCTGGTACCGTTTTCAGATATCGTTACCACATTATAACCAAACAAAAAACTTAGGTCAAGTCATCCATCTCCAGTCCAGTGAAAAAGGGGACGGTTCTCTTTTTTACCATGCCTCAATGATCAGACAGGTAGAGGCTGACCCCGGGTCGATATGACCCCGACTTCTTTCTCCCAGGCGAGAGGCTCTTCCTTTACGAGAAATTATTTCTTTAGTTGATTCCATTCCCTTTCTGGCGGATTTTTTAGCCTTCTCCCGGGCCACTTCAAGAGAGTCATTCTGAGAGAAAGAATACTCCAGACTTTCCCGGACAGGATGAATTGTATCCAGCATAGTCTTATCCCCCACCTCAGCTTTGCCTCTCCTTTTCACTCCCTCCTCGGCGGCTTGAATCATCCGAACGCAGTCACCCAGACATATTTCTTTCTTTCCTTTAACTAATTTCCCTGCCTCCATAAAAGCCGTCCCATAGAGAGGCCCAGTAGCGGCTCCAGTTGAAAAAGCCAGGGATTTCCCTATTTCCACCAGGAGACCACCCACATCCTCCTCACGGGAGGAGTCAAGAATAGGAATAATTTTATTAAAGGCATTAGCAATAGTTCTTCCGTGATCTCCGTCTCCGATAGGAGAATCTAATCGATCTAAGTAGCGCTTTTTCTCTTCTAAAGTATTTACCACCCTCCTTAACCATTGAATAATCTCCTGAAAAGTAATTTTCTCCTGAGACATCCCGTAATCCTCCTTTAACAATTCTGTTATGATCTCGTTTGACCTGGCTTTTTTGACATAATCTCCCGAATAAGAATTCTTTTAACAGTCTTTCGTAGCGAAGAGTCCTTCAGGTTAACAAGATTTTCCCTTATTTTTACCCAATCTTTTTTATTCAGTTTATTCCTTATTTTTCCCGACTGAATGTTCTCCCGGACGGAACAATTTTCCTTGACCTCCCCTAAATGGAAATAAATATCCTCGATTAAATTACTCCCCTCCCGTTGATTGATCTGAGAAATTATCTTTTCTTTTAGATAAGTCAGTTGGGTCAACCAGCCGGAACTATCCACTCGGACAAACAAATTTCCTTTTTTCACGGTGATCGGCTGAGTATGTTTTGATATTTTCTCCCCCACAATTTCCCTCCATTGCGGTAGGATCCAAAGCTCCTTAATTCTCCTTTCCATTCCCCGTCTGGCAAGAACTCTTTTCAGAACTTCCGGCACAGAAGAGGAAAACCCATCACGCCTCATTTCTACTCCTTGATTACCTTCTGTTTAAAAAACCGTCGTAGAATAGAAAAAACTTTTTTACTCACCAGTTGAACTAAATATCTTCTTTATCCTCTGGAGAGATCGAGTTGGATGAATCTTCCTCGGAAATCTCTTCTATCCTTATAGGCATCAGCACATAAAGATAATTCTTTTCCTTCTCTCCCCGAAGAACTCCCGGACTGGCCGAATCAATCAATTCTAATTCGACTTTTTCTTCCGAGATAACTTTGAGTGCTTCGACAAGATAAGCGGAATTAAAACCTACCTCTAATTCCTTCTTTCCTTCACTCTCTACGGAAACTTCCTCGTAAGCATCGCCCAGTTCAGGTTCACTGCCGGTTAAAGAAAGTAAGTCATCCTGTAATTTGAATCTGAGCAGGTGAGATTTCTCCTCGCTCAAAATAGAGCACCGACGAATAGCACTTAAAAGTTTAAGTCGGTCAACTAAAATAATGGTATTCGATTTATGGGGAATGACCTGCTGATAATCAGGAAATTTTGCGGCTATAAGCTGGGAAATAAGTAAAGTTCGGGGGGTGTGGAAAAAAACCTGATTCTCACTTATTCCTATTTTTACTTCCCCTCCATCCTCCAAGATTCTAAGAAGTTGTTGAGCTCCCTTAAGGGGAATCAAAACCCTCACCAGAGAAGATATGGAGGGCAAAGAAGTTGAAACAAGGGCTAATCTTCGACCGTCAGTAGAAATCATCCTCAAAATTCCTTCTTCCCCTTCCAGATAGATACCATTTAAACTACGCCTGGTCTCATCAGTGGAAACGGCAAAGATGGTTTTTTGAATCATTTGCTTTAGATCGCTTTCGGGAAGAGAAAAGTCTATTTCTCCCGGCTGGGGATATTCTGGAAACTCTGTAGCGGGCAAACCCAGGAGGTTAAACTTGGCTCGTCCGCAACGAATGGCTACTCTGGTCTCCTCAGTTTTAAAACGAACCGGAAGAGGAGAAAGTTGCCTGACAATAGAAGAGAATTTTTCCCCAGAAATGCATATCTCTCCACCTTCTTCCACCTGGGCCGGAACAACACACCGAATAGTTGTCTCTAAATTCGTGGCCGTAAGTCTGACCGAGTCACTCTCAGCTACCATCAAGATGTGGGAAAGAATAGGAAGACTGGTGCTGGTAAGAGCGTGTCCAACAATTCCTACCCCTTCACTTATTTCATTTCTTTTGAAGATTATCTTCATTTTTCTTCCTTTATGCTTTAATTATCTTTTCTTCTCAGAACTAACCAGCCGGCTCAAAAGCTTGAATTTATCAGCCAAAACAGGATAAAGTGAACGGTACATCTTGTAGTATTCCTGATAGATCTGCTTTCCCTTCTCGTCGGGCTGGGTCAAACTATTAGTTCTTATCGTTTCTCGACAGGCTTCCTCTACTGAACTATAAATCCCAACCCCGGTACCAGCCAGAAGAGCAGCACCAAAGGCCGCTCCCTCAGTGACGTTAACCGTTTCTACTGGAAGATCGTAAACATCCGCTTGCATCTGTCGCCAAAAGAGAGAACGAGCTCCTCCACCCGAAGCCCGCACCTTCTCAACAGGAATGCCCATTTCCTTAATAATTTCCAGTGAATCCCGCATCCCAAAGGTTACTCCCTCCATTACTGCTCTAATGAGATGAACCTTGGTATGTTTGAGGTTAATCCCGAAAAAAACTCCCCGAGCGTCAGGATCCGGATAGGGAGTTCTCTCTCCGGAAAGATAAGGCAGGAAAATCAATCCCTCAGCGCCCGGAGCAACCTTAGCCGCTTTCTCAATTAGAACCTCGTAAGCATCTACTTCTCGCCGGCGAGCTTCTCTTTTTTCCTCTCCTCCCAGGACGTCACGGAACCAGCGCAAGGAACCTCCGGCAGAAAGCATCACTCCCATAACGTGCCATTTTCCCGGCACAGCGTGACAAAAAGTGTGTAATCTACCTTGAGAATCGGTTGTTACCGAATCACTGAAGACAAAAACTACCCCTGAAGTACCCAGACTAGCCAAAGCCAAACCCGGACAGACTATTCCACACCCTACAGCTCCGGCGGCATTATCTCCACCACCTCCCACTACCGGAGTGCCCTTACTTAAACCGGTCAATTGGGCTACTTTTTCACTTATCCGGCCACTTACCACAGTAGATTCATAACACTCGGGTAAAAGTGAAATATCAATATCCAGCTTTCTTAAAAGTTCCTTGGACCATTTTCGCTTTGGTACATCCAGAAACAAGGTGCCGGAGGCATCGGAAACCTCGGTGGCAAAACTACCGGTAAGTAAGAATCTTATGTAATCCTTAGGTAAGAGGATTTTAAAGGTTTTCTCCCAGATTTGTGGTTCATTCTCCCTTACCCAGAGAACCTTTCCAATGGTGAAGCCAGTAAGAGCAGGATTGCAGGTAATCTCAATTAGCCTCTCCCGGCCAATTCTTTCCGTAACCATCTGACATTGTCGAGCTGTCCGTTGGTCATTCCAGAGAATACAGGGTCTGAGCACCCGGTGGTCCTTATCCAGTAAAACCAATCCGTGCATTTGACCGGATAAACCAATACCTTTGATTTCTTCTCCCTTCACTCCGGACGTCTCCAGCACTTTCCTGATGGTATTCAGTGTGGCTCGCCACCAATCTCCAGGGTTCTGCTCCGACCATCCTACTCGAGGAACGTCCAAGGGATACTCCTCAGAAGCAGTAGATACAATCGCCCCTTTTTCGTTGATAAGGAGAGTTTTCGTTCCCGTCGTTCCTACATCAATACCCATTAAATAAGCCATCTGACCACCCCCATCTTTGGTGAATTCTACCGTAAGAGGGGCACTTTGTCAACTTGCTATGACTGGCAAAAACCTTCAGAAAACCAACTAGCTAATCAGTCCGTTTGACTCTCTATTTTCTTTGTGATAGACTCACAATTAGTCAAACCAAGGGGGATGCTTGAAAACCAACTTTTGCTCAAAAAAAATTGGTAGCCATAGTCTTTAGGTTGCGCAAGAGAAGGTTAGCAAAGAAAAAACGCAGGCTAAAGCCTGCGGCTACCAATAGCAAAAAGACCAAAAAGTCTTGACACTACTATATTACCATCAAGGAGTAAGAAATGGCTGTTCTAATAACCGGTGGACATGGTCTTCTGGGATCCTGGGCGGCCTACTACCTGGCCCAGAAGGGTGAAAAGGTAATTCTCTTGGACACGAGTCTACGAAAGTTTGATTACCTTGAAGAGATGAACGAAAACCTTATTTCAGTTCGAAGTAGTGTCCTTGACTGGGCTAAGCTGCTTCGGACTTTTAAGGACTTTGCCGGCGAAATTAAGGGGATAATTCACACTCCAGCAGTGATGGCAACTCCTGAATATATCGAGAACCCACATCAAAGTACCACCCTCAACATAATGGGAACTCTCAATGTAATGGAGCTGGCCAGGATATTTGAAGTGAAAAAAATGGTTTATATTAGCTCTGGAGCTGTCTACGGAGAGACAAGGGGAGGTATTTCCGAAATAACCCATCCCGTACAACCGGCCGATCTTTACGGGGCAAGTAAAGCCTCAGCGGAATTTCTTGGTCTGCAATATCACCAACAGTATGGACTAGATTTCAGAGTTGTTCGGCCTTACTTTTTCTTTGGCCCGGGTCGTCTGCCTTCCCAGCTTCCCCCTTTGTTCAGGACTTTATTTGGCTGTATTGAGGGACTGCCCAATCTCGAACTGGAGAAAGGAGCCGAACAAAGTTTGGGATTCACCTATGTCAAGGATATTGCTCAAGGCACAGTTCTGGTTTATCAAGCCCAGAATCTTAAACACCGGATATTCAACATTGCTGCTGAGGAAGCTGTCAATTTCCTTGATCTGGTTTCCATCGCCCAGAAATACAGTCCCTTTCCTACCCAGGTAAAAATAGGACCTGGAAAATTTATTCCTCGCGGTGAGACTCTGGATATATCCCTGGCAAAAAAGGAACTTGGCTTTGAGCCCAAATATAACATTGAAGAGGCAGTGGCTGAATACGCCGAGTGGATTAGAAAAAATACCACTTAATGAGCTTCATCTGGTTCAT
>DAOVGF010000069.1 GCA_030672545.1 Candidatus Aerophobota bacterium | reverse complement strand
AATAAGAATGATTCCAGAGTTTGAAAAAAGTGGTAACTTACCTAAGGGAGTGTGTAAAGCAACTTTAGATGAAGTAAGGGGAATTTTTGGTGCAAGTTCAGCAAAAAGAAAATGGTTAATTGGAAATCTGGAGAAAATAATTGAACTTGCAAAATCAACGGGAAGGTTGGAACGAGTGATAGTCTGGGGTGGTTTTGCTTCAGACAAGTGCTAAGGCAGTTTCACCCGAATGCCCTTCGGGTACTCCACAAACTCTCGAACGTTGTCGGACATAGTCGGGCAAAACATTAGGCGATTTTCTTAATAAAGCATCTTCATAGCTTCTCTCACATTTTTCATGGTAGCCTCAGCTACTTGATTAGCTTCCTCTCTTCCTTTATTCAAGATAGAAGTTAAAAGTTCCTCTTGAGCTTCTATCTCTTTCCGTTTTTCCCGAAAAGGAGTGAGGGTCTGAATGAGAACTTCGGCCAGGTCAGCTTTACATTTAGTACAATCTAATTTTCCCTCCTGGCACTGCTGATAAATTAATCCTAAATCCTCCCCCAGAGGCTGACCAAAAGTTTGGTGGTAACTATAGACGTTGCACTTATCAGGATGTCCAGAATCACCCCGATAAATCTTTTCCGGGTCAGTAAACATTCCTCTTACTTTGGACCGGATTACTTCCGGGGAATCAGAGAGAGCAATATAATTATGGTAAGACTTACCCATTTTCTTCATCCCATCAGTGCCTAAAATCTTGGTGGTTCGAGAAAGCAAGGGTTCAGGTTCGGGAAAAACTCTTTCATAAAGATGGTTAAACCGGCGGGCAATCTCCCGGCATATCTCCAGATGAGCCAGTTGGTCCTCTCCCACCGGAACTTTGTTAGCTTTATAAATCAAAATATCAGCACTCTGGAGAATCGGATACCCCATAAGGCCGTAATTGGTTTCGCTTCCCAAAACTATTTTTTCTTTATAGCTGGGACAGCGCTCCAGCCAGGCAAGTGGAGTGATCATAGAAAGAATCAGATGTAACTCAGCATGGGCCTTGATATGAGATTGAAGAAAGAGAGTAGATCTGGCTGGGTCAAGACCACTGGCCAACCAGTCTATCAATACATCTTTTGCATCGGAGGCAATTTCCGTGGTGTCGGTGCGGTCAGTAAGGGCGTGCCAGTCAGCAATCATAAAAAAACACTCATATTCATCCTGTAACTTTACCCAATTTACCAGAGCTCCCAGATAGTTACCCAGATGAAGTTTTCCTGTAGGCCTCATTCCACTTAAAATACGTTTTCTCATTAATTCTCCTCATTGGATATTCCGGTGAAACTTACCGAAGTTCCAGTGTAGCATAGCTCAAAGAAGCCTTCTGTATTGTTCTGATTATGTGTTATACTATGTCTTTTGTCAAACCTCACCTCTACTTTTCTCTTTAGCCTTTTATTTTTCAACTTCTCCGCTTTTGCCGAAGACAAAGAATAAAGTAAGTTTTTCGGCGTGGTGAGAGAAAATTAGAGAGAGCTACCAAATACTGGACAGAAAAGTCGGCTGGGACTGAAAGGAAAAATGGCGGATTTTGGCGGAAAATAAGGATAAAATTCCCCGGTGCATCTAGGAAGCGAGCGCATACTTTCCCGTAGCTTCCGCAGAAAATGAAAAAAGTTTAATCTGGTCGGGGCGACCGGATTCGAACCGGTGACCTCTTGCGCCCCATGCAAGTGCGCTAAACCAGGCTGCGCTACGCCCCGACCTTAATTTTCTTGGAGTATTCTCAAAACTTCGTTAAGTTCCTGTTTGAAGTTCTCAGGATTAAAGGTATTTTCTTTTTTCGTTAGTTCTCTTTGGGCTCCTTGCATGGTAAAGCCCTTTTGATGTAGAAGCTCTTTGATCTTTAAAACAAGCTCTATATCTTTGTGTTGATAACGTCTGTGTCCTCCACGACTTTTCTGAGGACGTAATTGACTGAATTTCCCCTCCCAGAATCGTAGAACATAAGGGGGGACACCTGCAATCTCGGCTACCTCGCTAATACTGAAATACACCTTTTGCAGAATGTCTCGGCCATCCTTTTCCACGTGCTCCTCCGAAAGAAGATAGAAGAGGGAAGAGACAAAGGGAATTCTCCCCCTTTGTCTCTTCTAAAATATTTCTCAGACGACGGCTTCCCTGAAATTTTTCCCCGGCTCAAATTTGGGGACGTCTTTCGACGGAATTTGAATCTCTTCTCCTGTTTGAGGATTCCTTCCCCTCCGCGCCTTCCTGGTAATCACCTTAAAACTGCCGAACCCAACCAGAGTAACTTTCTCTCCTCGAGCTAATGACTCGGTGATAACCGAAGTAATGGTGTCTACCGCTTCCCGGCAGGCCTTTTTGGTAAGACCCGATTGGTTAGCTATTTCCTCAACCAATTCAGCCTTGTTCATCTATCCACCTCCTCGTATGGATTAGTTTCCAACTATACCATGCTTTTTTTTCTTGACAAGGCAATTACCTTGTGGTCTTTATTTTCTGTCCCAGCCTGTTTTCTGTTCCTTGCCAGAGACGCTTTAAATTTGATTTGTGTCGGATGATAATCATTACAGCTATTATAGTACTGAAAAGGAGGTAAAACACCGATTTTCCCGGCCAGATCCAGATAAAAATTGGTAGCCCCACCGCTGCCGAGATAGACCCAACAGAAACATACCGGGTCAAAGCTACCACAGTTATCATAGTTAGTCCACTTAGGACGAATGGCATCGGGGTAAGGGTCACAAAAACTCCTGCCGAGGTAGCTACTCCCTTACCTCCTTTGAATTTCAGGAATATGGGCCAGTTATGGCCTAAAATGCAAGAAAAGCCGGTTAGAGACTTAACCAGCGAGGAATCTAAACCAGTCAGAGATGCAAAAGCATGCCCTATACTGACAGCTATCAAACCTTTTCCAAAGTCACCCAGGAACACGACCGACCCCGGGACCCACCCTAGAGTACGCAAAACATTGGTAGTTCCAATATTTCCACTGCCAACCTTTCTTATATCAACTCCTTTATTGACCCGGCCCATCAAATACCCAAAAGGAATAGAACCTATCAGGTATCCTCCAAGTAACAGCATGGTTACAATGATCACTTGTTGGTAAATCCTTTTCTTAATTTCTCTCTTATTTTCTCGCCGATAAAATCACCTATGGAAATTTCCTCATCCCCGGGAGTTGGGAGAGGGACATTTTGTTCTTTGACTTTCTTGACTTTCTTGACTTTCTCTTTCAACTGCCTGACACTTAGTCTAATACGCCTTCTCCGATGATCTATCTCTACGATCTGGGCCTCTATTTTCTCTCCCATTGCCGTAACCTTTTCTGGGTGAGTTACATATTCATTGTCTAGTTCAGAGACATGAATTAAGCCGTCTATTCCAGGAGCTAAGTTGACAAAAACTCCAAAATTGGTTATTTCCTCAACTTTTCCTGAGATTATGTCTCCAATCTTGTATTCCTGAAGAAGTTTCTCCCAGGGGTCCGGCTGGGTTTGCTTCAATCCGAGAGCCATTTTTTTCCCTTCAGCATCGACGCCCAGAATCTTTACCTCGACTTCATCTCCTACCTTGATAATCTCTCGGGGGTGTTCTATCCGTTTATCCCAGGACAAGTCAGAGACATGAATTAGTCCCTCCAAACCCTCTTCAATTTCCACAAAGGCGCCAAAATTGGTTAAATGGGTGATTTTCCCTTTAACAAGGGAGTTCACCTGATACTTATCTTTTACCAAACTCCAGGGATCCGGTTTGGTTTGCTTTAGACCAAGAGAAATTTTTCCCTTATCTCGGTCCAACTTTAAGACTTTTATTCTTATCTTTCGACCTACAGAGACTATTTCCTGAGGGTCTTTTACCCAGCCCCAGGAGAGGTTTTCGGGGTGAATAAGGCCATCAATTCCACCCAGATCTACAAAAACACCAAAATTAGTAATTGAGTTAACCCGGCCGGTTACTATCTCTCCTTCTTTGAGGCCGGACAAAGTGAGTTCCTTCCTCTTTTCCTTTTCCTCTAAGAGTAAAAACTTACGGGAGGCTACAATATTTTTAGAATTTCTGTCTAGTTCAATTATTCTCACTCTAATATTTTTGCCAAGATATTTCATCAAGTCTTCTCTTTTTTTTAAACTCACGTGGGAGGCGGGAATAAAAGCCTTTAGAGATCCCAAGATAGCTAACAGTCCACCCTTTACCACTTTTTCTACCTTGAGGATTATAGGTTCGCCTTGTTCAAACGCCTCACTAAATTTAGCCCAATCAAGGTGAAGATCAGCCTCATTTTTGGAGAGGATAAAACGGCCGGCTTCATCTTTCTTACTTACAAAGATTAACATTTTTTCCCCTAACTGGGGGTTTTTCTCGGAAGAATGTTCTTCCCAGGGCATAAATCCTTCCGACTTGGTACCTATATCGAGAAGAAGTCCCTCTCGAGTAATCTGAACCACCTTAGCTGGAATAATATCCCCCGTTTTGGGTGGCTCGAAATTATCGTATTTTTGGACAAGAACAGCGAAATCTTCTTGGTCTACTTCAGTTTTTTCCGGCGATTCAATTTTCTCATCTTTGGTTTGGGCGGTCTTTTCTTGCGCCAGATCCAAGTTACTTTCAGACTTTTCACTTTCTTCCGGGACAATTTTTTTCTTGCTCAATACTGGCCCGGTTTTTTCCGTGTTTTCCCCCGTTGATTCATACTCCATCAACTCATTTTGTTTATTGCCGGCTCTCATGACGCTATCTGCTGCTCTATCCAACATCCTTTCTTCTTTTGACTTGGCCACTTTACCTCTCTCCTCCTAAATTGATTCTTTAAATATATTTTTTCTGTTTTCCAAGAGAAAGCAGAATCTGTTTTATTCTGTAAATTGTCTCTCCCGGGGTGGAAGTACCCCCACTGATACCCACTTCTTTGAAGCCTGTAAGTTCCTCCAAATTTAAGTCTGTTTCTTTTTCGAGAAAATAAGTTTTCACCTTCATCCTTCGGCACAAATTAACCATTTGTTGAGTATTGGAACTATTACGACCTCCTACAATTATCATTACTTCTACCTTATTGGCCAGAGATTGGACATCGCTTTGTCTTTCTCTCACTATTCGGCAAATGGTATTGAATATTCTCAGCTCCCCGCTCTTTTGTCTTTGTATTAGATTCTTGACAATATTAGTGAAGTTGTCAAGACCTTCTGTAGTTTGAGCTACAATTCCTGTCCTGATAAACGCAGGTATAAACCTGACTTCCTGAGGATTGCCGATAACATGCACCCTATTTGACGATAAAGTAGCTGTTAGTGCCTCTATTTCTGGATGACGTCTTGAACCCACAATGATTAACTGATAAGATTCTTTCTGGAGAAATTTAGCTATCTTCTGAATCCTGAGTACATAAGGACAGGTGGTATCAACCATTTTCAATCCCTTTTCTTGGCCTTTTCTTATTAGAGCAGGGTCTATCCCATGGGACCTGGTTATAACTGTACCTTCCTGAACTTCATCCAAGCTGGAAATCGGCCTTATTCCCTTTTCTATGAGACTGCGGATCACCTCGGGATTATGAACAAGGTTCCCCAGACTGTAGACCTGTTGTTCTTTTTTCAAGGCTAACTCTGCCAATCTTATTGCTTTCTTAACTCCGGAACAAAAGCCAATTCTGGGAGGAAGAAGTACTTTCATGAGGACAGTTTCCCCAGTTCTCTTAATCTGTTTTCCAGTACTTTGCTCAAGTTGTTAATTTCTTGCGGCTTATTTAATCTCGTTTCCTGAAGATGTTTGTCTAAAGGAAGTCCCGCTCGAGCTTCTATCCGGGCAAGACGAATCATTTTCTTATGAGGTGGTAGGGCTCTGTCAGTTCCCTTAATGAAAACAGGTACTAGGGGAACTTTTGTCTCGTAGGAAATCTTGAGTGCTCCCTTGTGAAAAAAGCCCAACTGAGGTGAACTCATTCTTGTTCCCTCGGGGAAAAGAGCCAGTATTTTTCCGTCTTTCAAGAGTTGAACAACTCTTAAGTAACTTTTTTTCTTTAGATGTTGCCTTTTTATGGGAAAAGCTCCCAATTTACTTATGAAATAGCCGAAGACTGGGTTTCGAAAGAGCTCTTCTTTGGCCAGAAAGTTTATCTTACGTTGGGTGAGAAGACCTAACACAATAGGATCCAGGTAACTTCTATGGTTAGATGCCAGAATAACTCCTCCCTGAAGAGGGATGTTGGTTTTTCCCTCTATTCGTATGCGGAACAGTAATTTGAAAACTATAAAAGTCAGTCCCCAGAGTAATTGATACCAGATAGGACTTTCTTTCATTTTTCAGAAGAATACCCTGTTTTCCATAATGCCTTCTGGACTATCTGCCGGATCTTTTCCACTGTCTGGGAAATGTTTAGACGAGTGTTATCAACAGTAATCGCCTGCGGAGCTTTTTTGAGGGGTGATATCTCTCGCTGGGAATCTATCAAATCCCGCTGTCTCAAGTTTGCTTCTATCTCTCTTCGGGATAAAGAACCTACCTTTTCTCTCAACTGTCGCCAGCGTCGGTTTATTCTCTCCTCGAGATTAGCGGTGAGGAATATTTTGACGGTGGCTTCTGGGAAAACTACTGTCCCTATATCCCGTCCTTCGGCTACTACTTCACCCTTACTTCCAATCTTTCTTTGTAGAGAAACCAGGTACTCACGAACTTCTTTGATAGTGGACACTTGTGAAACATAACGACTCACCAGAGGGGAACGAATTTCAGAAGAGACCTCTTTTCCATCAATAAAAACCCGGGTTCCTTGCGTAGAGCCAATCTTCAGGGAAATCTTGGTCTGGCCGACTAAATCAGCCATAGCCTGGGCATCATAGGTATTTACCTTATTCTTTATGGCTTTGAGTGTCAAGGCCCGATACATAGCTCCCGTGTCCAGATAAAGGTAATTTAATTTCTTAGCTAAGAGGTAAGCCGTAATACTTTTCCCAGAACCTGCTGGTCCATCGATAGCTATAATTGGACATTTCTTGCTTTGGTCACTTTGGTCCTGAGATAATCTTTCGGAGACGACTGACAAAGGCTTCATTTTGTTTCCTGGTACCTATGGTAATCCTTAAATAATCGGGCAGATTGTAGCCCGCCATATTTCTTACTATGATTTCCTGGTGAAGAAGCTTATTTTCTATTTCCAGGGCTTTTTCTCCCACCTTGATCAAAATAAAGTTAGCCTGGGTGGGAACAAAACAAAGATCCATTTTTCCTAGCTCGGAATAGAGAAACTTTTTTTCTTTTCCAACTAATTCTCTGCTTTTTCTGACTTGCTCTTTATCATTAAGACTGGCCACGGCGGCAACTTGAGCCAGGGAATTCACATTGAAGGGTGGACGACATCGGTTAAGTATATCTATTATTTCTTTGTTGGCAATACCATAGCCAATTCGTAGACCCGCCAGGCCCCAGATTTTGGAGAATGTTCTCAAAATAATAATATTCTTGGAGCTAAAATGATCCAAAAGACGAGGAAAGGTAGTACTTTCTACATACTCGTAATAAGCCTCGTCAAAAACCACCAGAAGATGAGAAGGAAGATTGGTAAGAAATGATTGGACCTCTTCGTTCTCTACTATTGTCCCCGTAGGATTGTTGGGATTGTCAATAAAGATAAGTTTAGTCCGAGGAGATACAGCCATTTTCATAGCTGAAAGATCCAATTTAAATTGCTTTAGGGGAACTGAAATGAGCCGGCCACCAGATAAGCGGGTATCAATCTCATACATAAGAAAAGAGGGGTAACCAACAATAGCTTCTCCTTTGTTTCGAAGAAATATCCGGGTAAGGAAAGACACGATTTCATCGGAACCATTTCCGAGAATGAGGTTTTGCTCATTCACGCCAAGTCTTTGGGCCAGAGCTTTTTTGAGATAGAAACTTCCTCCGTCAGGATAAAGGCAGACCTTGCTGGCATTATCCTTGATTGCTTGAATAGCTCTGGGTGATGGACCAAGAGGATTTTCATTAGAGGCCATTTTGATGACTCTTTTCAAACCTAACTCTCTTTTGACTTCCTCTATAGGTTTGCCCGGAACATAAGGTCTAATCTTGAGCAGATCCTGCACTCCCAAATCCGTAGCCACCTTAAGGATGTGATTCAAAAATCACCTCTTTCCAAGTAAATTTTTTCATTGTAGTCCCAGGACAGCTCCTTGGCTACTTGGGCCGACCAGTTGCGCATAACGACCCAGATACTCTCCTTTTATTTTTGATGGCCGAGCAGTCCATTTTCTTCGTCGTTCCCGTAGCTCTGATTCGGATATTTCCACTTCCAGTCTCCGTGAGGGAATATCAATGGAAATTAAGTCCCCCTCTTTGAGAAGAGCAATCGGTCCTCCTTGAGCTGACTCGGGACAAATATGCCCGATACAGGGACCTCTGGTGCCACCGGAGAAACGACCATCAGTGATTAGAGCAACCGAGTCAGCCAGACCCATTCCCACTACTGCGGCCGTGGGAGAAAGCATTTCTCTCATCCCCGGTCCTCCCTGGGGACCCTCATATCGGATGACAATAACTTCTTTTTTTCTGATTTTGCCGGCTAATATGTCTCTAAGAGCCTCCTCTTCCTGGTCAAAAATTCGGGCTCTACCCTGAAATTGTTTCATAGACTCATTAACTGCGGATTGTTTCACCACTGCTCCCTCCGGAGCCAGAGAACCAAAGAGAATAGCAATTCCCCCTTCTGGATGATAGGGATTGGTAATAGGGCGAATGACTTCTTCATTGATTACTTCAGCCTCCTGAGCAATTTGAATTATGGATTGCCCGCTAACCGTGGGAGTTTCCCAGAGATTTTCCTTTAGTCTGTTTAGAAGAGCTGGTAATCCTCCAGCCCATTCTAGATCCTCCATGAAATACTCTCCTCCTGGTCGCAGATTTACCAGGTGAGGAGTTTGCTTACCGATCTTATCGAAAAGAGATAGAGGTATCTCGATGGCGGCTGCCCGGGCGATTGCCAGTAGATGCAGCACAGTATTGGTTGATCCCCCCAGGGCCATGTCCACCTTAATGGCATTTTCAAAGGCCTGTTGGCTCAAAATATCTCGGGGGAGGAGTTGCTCAGATATAAGCTCTACAATTCTTTCCCCTGCCTGGTAAGCAATTCGCATTTTTCGGGCTGAGATAGCCAGCGAGGAAGCTGTTCCGGTAAGACTCATTCCCAGAGCCTCGGTTAAACAAGCCATAGTGTTAGCTGTGTAAAGGCCCTGACAGGAGCCCGCTCCCGGACAAGCTTCTTGTTCCAGACCAAGAAATTCCTTTTCTCCAATTTCACCTTTTTGAAATCTTCCTACCGCCTCAAATGTATCTCTAACCAGAGAAAGTTTCTTTCCTCGGTAGCGGCCCGACAGCATGGGACCAGCGGTAACAATAATGGTGGGGATGTTTATCCGGGCTGCCGCTATGAGAGCACCCGGGGTTATTTTGTCGCAATTGGTAAGGAGAATGAGACCATCCAGAGCATGAGCTTCGGCTACAGTTTCGATAGAGTCAGCGACCAGTTCCCGGAGGGGAAG
>DAOVGF010000020.1 GCA_030672545.1 Candidatus Aerophobota bacterium | reverse complement strand
AATTTTCTTTAGCTGCTCAAGTGATATCCCTACTATTCTTTTACTCAGTGAGGGACTGCATAGATTACCGTTTTTATCTAAGAAATGAGAGAGAATATCTCCTACCTCTCCTTCTTTCTCCAATAGAGCAATATCCGCATTACTGTAATAGGAGGACGGAATGTAAGAGGAATTTGACAATTTTTCTCCAATTCCCACCAAGGCTATGTTGACTTTTTCCCAGAGCCGGGCCACTTTCCCCACATTTTTGTCGGAAAACAAGGTACTTACTATTTTCTCGTTATCCACCAAAGCCGGGACGTGGAAAGGAATAAAACTGCCACCTGCCTTTTCCGCAGTCTTCCGAGCCAGCTCATTAACCTGAAAATTAGCCTCTACCTGACCTATTCCCCCTATTAAAGGAACCGTGGTAATAGAGATTCTTCGGATAGGTTTAAAATATCTCAAGGTTTCGTAGGTAGTACGGCCCCAACCTATCCCCAGAATATCGTTATCAGAAATAATGCTCTCAAGGTAGGTTGCGGCTGCTCTCCCTATATTCTTTCTCACAATATTCTCTGCTTTGATACTACCGGAGACTACTATGGCTTTGGCTAATTTGAAACGTTTTTCTAACTCTTTTTCTGTCTCTCGAAAGGATCGAATAGGGTTTACCACTTGAATTTGCACAATACCTTCCTTTCTGGCGGAATCAAGAAGTCTTTGAACTTTCTGACGAGAAAGACCGATTTGACTGGCAATTTGCTCCTGGGTTAGTTCTTCTTCATAATACAATCTGGCTACTTGATATAAAAATTCCACCTGACCCGAGTTCTTTGTGTTTTTCATTGTTTGAGCATTTGCCATGAGCAAAAATTATCTTAGCAGAAGATTTCCGAAGTGTCAAATTGCTGTTTTAATTGGCTATAATGATACTGCACCCATTTTACCTGGACAAGAAAAGCGGGGTATTACCAAGCGCAAAGGGGCCATGGTAGCCGCAAGTTTTAACTTGCGCAAATAAACACAGGAGAAACAAACAGTTTCATTCCAACATCTCAGCAAAACTTAGTCCAGAGCTCCGAAAGTCAGTCCTTTTACTAAATGCTTTTGGGCCAACAGTAGAAAGACAATAGTAGGTAGAATAGCCAATATTCCGGCGGCCGAAAGTGAACTCCAATCTACTGCATAATAGCCCACGAAAGTGGTGGCTAAGTATACCGGCAAAGTTTTTACATTGAAACTGGTAAGGGTTAAGGCGAAAATAAATTCATTCCAGCAAAACAGAAAGGACAAAATAGCGACCGTTACCAGTCCCGGCGCGGATAAAGGTAAGGTTACTCTCATAAATGCACCTAAATGAGAACATCCATCCAGGGTTGCCGCCTCTTCCAATTCTAGAGGCACCGAGGCAAAGAAAACGCGGCTGAGCCATACTACTAAAGCCAGATTAACTAAAATACTGGCGATGATTAACCCAAGGTGACTATCAATTATCTTCAGGCAGTGAAACACTTGCAGCAGTGGAATGATTACTACAATTGGAGGCATCATCCGGGTAGAGAGAACAAAAAAGGCTACATCCTCTTTGCCTCGATATCGGAATCGAGCTAAGCAATAACCAAAGGGAGCTCCGACTAGAAGAGCTAAAACCACTCCCCCGAACCCTACCAGTAAGCTATCTCTAAAAGCTGCGATAAAACCCATTTTCCCTAATACGTTTTGGTAGTTAGATAAGGTGGGATGGAAGATTAATTTTGGCGGAATCGCGATAGCATCGGAGATAGTCTTTAACGACTGAATAACCATCCAAAAAATGGGAAACAAAGTCAAGATCAAAAATACGGTAAGAATCGAGTATTTCAAAATGGATCCCCCCTGGATTTTCTTTGTTCGGTTTTGACTCATTTTTCCCATTTCACTTGGGCAAGAATTTAATCGCTTGTTTCGATATGATCAAGGATATTATTAGCATTACAATTCCGAACACTGCTGCATGTTCAAGAACATGAAATTGAAAAGCTTCCAGATAGGCTCGGATTACCAGGGTGGTCGAAGCGTAGCCAGGACCTCCTCTGGTTATTGTGTAGATGACGTCAAACGACTTGAAAGCATCGGTTAACCGAAAAATAACAGCGATAATAATAGCGGGTTTCAATAAGGGAAGACTCACGTAGATAAAACTTTGCCAGGAGGAAGCTCCATCAATCATGGCTGCTTCCAAGGGTTCCTTAGGGAGTACTTGAAAACCGGCATAGATAATCAGCATCACAAAAGGATTCCATTGCCAAACTTCGATTAGCATAACCGTAAGCAAGGCAGTATCGGTATGAGTAGCCCACTGCAGTCCTTCTATCCCTACAAATTTTAACAGATAGTTGATTATTCCATAAAGAGGATTAAGCATCATATTCCAGGTTAAACCAGCCACTACCGGAGCTACTGCCAGAGGAAGGATAAAACCAATCCGAAAAAAGCTTTTTCCTTTCTCGATGTTGTCCAGAAGATAGGCTATCCCAAGGCCTAGAACAAAGGAGATACCTACACTGCCCAGGGCAAAAATAAAGGTATTCTTAACGGAAATTAAGAATACGGAGGAAGAGAAAACCTGGACAAAGTTCTTGAGACCCACAAAGGCAAGGTTCTTTACTCCAGCAACACTTGATTGGAAACTCAGGTAAAAGATGTAGACAGAAGGATATATTACTAAGGCGATAATAACCAGGGTAATGGGAAGAGTCAGGAGATAAGGAAGACGAAATCCTTTAGTGCTAGTTTTCATTAAGGCAAACCAACTCCTTTGAGAAAGTCAAAAAATAATATGGCTCCATCTATCCAACTTAAATGTCAAGAAGGGGGAATTTCCCCCTTCTTGACATTTGCGATCAACAGTCCGTGGATTATTTGAGAATATTTTCCCAGACTTTCTGAACCTCATCTAAAGTAGGTTCTACTTCTTTCTTTCCTAAAATTACCTCTTGCAAGGATCGGGCAAACGGATCCATTAATTTCCAGAACTTCAAATGAGGTCTGGAAAGGACACCGGCCTTTAAACCCTGACTGACAGTGTAAACAATCTCAGGATTCTTGGCGATAACTTCCGGATCACTCAAGACTGAGATTCTCGGAGTAAGAGTCTTACCACTCAGAGCTTGCTTAAATTGTATTTCTTTTGAAGTAGCCCATTGGATGAAGAGCCAGGCCAATGGTTTTTTCTGGGAGATAGAGCTAATAGATATGGACCACATGTGGGCGTGAGGAATGATTCCCGCCGGCCCAGCAGGAAAAGGAGCAATTCCAGCTTTATCTTTGGATAATCCTCTGAGGAGAAGAGAGGAGTAAAGTCCTGATGAATCCAGGAACATTGCTGTCTCTCCGGCTACGGTCGCGTTGACAATTTCTTCCCAACAAAAACCGGTAACTCCCGGAGGAGCATTCTTCATCAAATCACTCCACATTTTGACTGCAGCTACTGTTTCCGGGGAATTAACCACCGGCTGGGCATCGGCGTTGAGATAATCACCACCGTAAGACCTGACCACTCCGTACAACGGCCACCAAAGAGTTGTGTGTCCTCGAAGAACTACCCCGGATTTTCCTGTTTGTTCCGAAATCATATTGCCGGTCTCTAACAACTCATCAAATGTTTCTGGAACTGTCAGTCCTAAATTTGCCAGGATATCCTTTCTGTAGATTAGACTTTGAACCTCGGCAGTGATGGCTACTCGATCCTCGTAGGTATTTCCAGCGGTAGCAATTTTTTGGGCGCCGGGAAAGAAATCAGTCCAATCGTACCAGTCAAGGTCGGTTAGTTCCGGATCCAAAATATATCTTCCCAGAGGTGCGGTCCATTCTTCCAGAGCGTATTGAGGAGCATCATAGTATTGAGTCATAAATACATCAAAAGCAAACGTTCCAGCGGTAAGATCAGCAGGTACCTTGGTGAGAAATTCTTTTTCCGGTAGCGCCGCTATTTTTACCTTAATTCCCGTTAACTTCTCAAAATCTGGGATAAACGGTTCAACAGTTTCTTGCCAGGGGTGACGACAGAAAAGTACGTTGATCGTTTGGCCCTCAAATCGACGCCAGTTTATCTTAGCTTCTTCAGGCAAAGGTACAGCCAACGCACTAATAGACTGGAAAACAAAACACCCGACCAGAACCATCATTACTAAAATTAGAAAATGTTTTCTCATTTTGTGTCTCCCTCTCGTATCTTAATCTAGTCTATTCTTCTCTCCGCGGAAACTCCCCGGAGAAATATCAATATATACTCTACCCTTCTGGTTAAGTAACTTCTATTCCCAAGCTGAAGTAACCTAATTTTCCTTTTTCACCTACCTCCCGGCCTTTTATTTCCAGCTTCAACTCTTCTAATGAGAAATGTCTTACCAACACTCAATTTTATCTCTTCTTTTCTGTTAAACTCTGCCTCTTTATGGTTATCTACTTTCAAGTCTTAATCATCCGCATATTCAAGGTTTTCTTCACCTACTTTCTTGGCAATAGATAGATATCTTTTCATTGTATCTACGTCTTCTTCTTTGGCATCACTAGGCTCGAAACCATCCAATCTGAAGGCAAAATTTTGCCCCTGGCATATACACATTATTCCTTGAACATGGTTCTTTATGATTTCTTCACTTCTCTCTGAAATATCACCAGAACTGGGACGAACATGAAAGGGAATTGCCCCACCTAAGTTCCTCGCTCCTCTCTGTAAATCATCAGCCCACAAGGCAAAATCCATAAAACCGATGGGCCGACTTATTTTCTTTATGACAGACACCAGGGGTGTCTTATTTCCACAGCTATGCCACCAATTAACACCTCCGTAGAATTCAGATAACTCATTCTCATAAGGAAAAATAAACTCCTCATATAGTTGAGGAGAAACAATGGGAATACTGACCTCATCATTAGCCAAAGAATTTTCGGAACATGAATTTGCTACTTTAACATCCCCTAAAAATTTCCTGCTCTCTCGCGTGTATTCTTTCCGGGAATCGGTGATGAATCGCATAAGTTCATGCACAAACTTAGGCTCCTCTATCATGTCTATTAGCAAGTCTTGCATACTCCGCATGGCACAGGCCACTCCAAAGGGACCTCTAATCCATACCGGGAAAATCACTGAGAAATTCTTTGGTACTAACTCGTTAATTTCTTGGTAAAACTTATGAGCTAAAGGCATAAGTCCACTTTTGAAGAAGTCCGGCGCTTTTATCTTGGCAAGATTACTCCTTTTCTTTACTACCGCACCCTCCGAGGTAAAGAGAGGCTCGCGAGTAGAGGAATAGACCACCGGTACCTCAAACAAGCTGGGCTCAAAGGCTACTCCCAGAAATAGAGGAATAGTTTTAACCAGAGGAGTGTCATCAGGAAAATTCCTGAATCGATAAATATCTGTGGCTAAAGTCCACTTTAGATAATACAGAGCATCTGTGTAATATTTTTTGATATCAAAATGCAATAGCCTTGACCACTGCAATCTATCCCAATCTGCAGTTATAGGAGGTCTCTTCTCTTTTCTCTTATTAGCGGGAAAAGGAGCAATAAGTCCAGGTCCATATTCCTCCGGGGAAAATTCAGAATCCCACATTTGTTTTCTTCTTTGGTTTTCCGGACTTTCCGCTAATTCTGCTACCTGGTAAAAAAGTTTCTTGATCTCATCCTTAATTTCAGAGTAACCCATGATTAACCTCTCTTCGAATATTGATATTTGGTATTCAGACCTAAGTTATCTCTCCCTTAGCAAGTATAGTAAATTACCAAATAATCCTTGATCCGTCAAATACCAATTTTAAATGGCTGCAATGGTGGTAAACACTTTTCGGTGAAAGAATGATATAATAGAAAATACAGACTCTAAGTAAGTAAAATAGGGTGGGATAGGTATATTTCGGAATAGAATTTTGGAGGAACTTTCAAAGAAAGGAGTATCTTAAATATGGCCAATCCCCCTAAGACAGCAACTCAAGTAAAATTGCAGATTACCAAATCTTCTGCCAGGGTATTTTTAGAATTGGATATATTTAGAAGAAAATTTATTCACCGGATGATCTCATTCTTTGATCGCACCAAAGGTTAATCCTTTCACCAGAAATCTCAAGACAAAAGAAATACCTATTATATTCGGAATAATTGCCAATAGAATAGCGGCCGCCATCGGTCCATATAAAACCTGACTGTAAGTCACAAAATCCAGCATGGCAATGGGAATAGGCTTAGTTGTTGAGCCACCAATAATCAGAGGAAAAGTAAACTCATTCCAGGCAAAAAGAAAAGATAAGATCACCACAGCAACGAGGCCACCTCGACTCAGAGGTAGATCTATCTTGAGGAACTTAGTCCACCAGTTGCACCCATCAATAGTAGCAGCTTCATCTATTTCTTCAGGAACTTCTTCAAAAGCAACTCGCATTAACCAGACGGTAAGGGGTAAGGTAATTAGCTGGTAACCCAAAATTAAACCCAGGTAACTATTGTATAGTCCGATACGGACATATACGAAATAAAGGGGTATGATTATGGCCAGAGGAGGAGCAAAACGAAAACTCAGGAAAGTAAAAGCAATGTTCTCCTTGGCTCTGAATTTGAATTTGGCTAAGGCATAGGCGGCTAAAGCCCCTACCCCTACACTTAGAGCAACGGTCCCTCCACAAATTATCACAGAATTAAGAAAGGCTCTCACGAACTCAGGCGGTAACGGTTGGCCTCGTATCCCGGTGGTTACTTGCTCTTGTATTTTCAAACCCAGAGTCCACAGATAATTCTGTATGGTTGGCTTAAAAATGAATTTGGGGGGATAGGCAATCACATCAGTGGGAATCTTGATAGACATGAGAAAAGTCCAGTAAAATGGAAAAAGAATAAAGAGCGTATATAAGGTTAGAAAGAATGCATTACGTACTCTTTGGGTAAGTCTTTTTTTCATCCTTGTACTCTTGCCCCTCGCCTTGAGCAGCTCATTTCTTGGTTATTTTCTTGCCTCAACTGTCTTTGACCAGAGTTTAAGAATATAAGAGCTTAAGAGAAAGCAAAAGCCCCACAACACAATTAGATTGGTCATCCCCATGCCTATCTTAGAAGAGACGATGACTTCGTACCAACCCCGCACATGGAGAGTCATAGTTGTATTACCCGGGCCACCCTGGGTAGTAGCATATATCAGAGGGAACTGATTGAAAGAATCAATAGCTCGAAACAAAAAGACAATGATTAGGGCAGGAGAGATTAAGGGTAAGGTGATATTGAGAAATATCTCCCAATCATTGGCTCCGTCAATTCTTGCCGCCTCAATTTGAGTTTTAGGTATATTCTGCAAACTAGCCAGCATAATAAGAGCCACAAAGGGAGTGAAGGTCCACACGTCGATGAATATTATGGAAATCAGAGCGGTTCCCGGCATAGCAAGCCAGCCCATCTCTCCCAGTCCTACCATGCCCAGTAGATAATTCAATACGCCAATATCGGGGTTCATCATCAGTTTCCACATCAAGGCCGAGGTGACCAGGGGAATCATCAGCGGCAGCGGCAGGAGAAACCGGAATACGCGAGGACTTTGATTGAGCAGAAGCGCTATGCCAATTCCCAGTGGTACCTGCATAGCCAGAGCCATGAGTACGTATAAAAAAGTGGTCTTAAGAGAAAACCAAAAATCAAAACTCTGGAAGTTTTTAATGTAATTACCCATTCCAACAAAAGTCACCTTTGGTAAATAGAAGACGTAGTCGGTGAGAGAGTACCAGATTCCCAATCCAAAAGGATAGAGAATACCGATTAAAATGACAAAGGCGGGAAAACAAAGTAAATAAGGCAAAAGGGAAGATTTTCGTTTCTTCATTTTTTTTTGAGAAGTGATAGGTATCCTCAGGTTAAGGGGGCCGCAGTAGCTACGGCCCCCTTAACTGTCTTCTTATCAATCCGCTGAATATCTGCCCTATTTCCTGAAAGGTGCCATCATGTCTTCAATATCCCACTTGGCATCGTCAAGAGCTGCTTGAGCTGTTCGCTGCTTCAACAAGACCTCTTGAAAAGCCCTGCCCAACCTGAACATACTCTCTACCATATTAGGAGCGGGAGGCCACATAGTTCGGGCATACGAGGTGAGCTCCTCATTCATATCATAGTATCCCCAATCCTTAAAGGTTTTCACGATGCCAGGATCATAATTCACTGATTTTCGGACCGGATCGGTGTTCCCTTTTAGAATGCTCTTGAGCATGATTTCCTTGGAAGTGGCCCATTGCATGAAGAGCCAGGCAGCTTCTTTGGAATCAGAGTAGTTGCTCATAGCCATAGACCAGTACCAGGCCCCTGATTTCCTCCCCGCCTTTCCAGCCGGACAAAGAGCATATCCAACCTTACCAGCGACGGCAGAGGTGGTAGGATCTTCGAAAACAACGTTCATATGGTCAGCGTCGATGAAAAACGCATAACGTCCTGAGGCAAACCCATTCATACAGTCATACCAGTCGAAGTTCGACACTCCCCGGGGTCCGGCATCCTGCAAGATCTTGGCCGCCCACTCAAAAGTCTCCACTCCCACCGGGTTATTGCCGACGAAATTCATATTCTCATCAAACCACCTTCCTCCGTCACTGTACAATTTCTGCCCAATCCAAACCAGAACTGGTCCCTCATTTCTAATACCTCTGGCCACAAATCCTTTGATTTTTTGGCCAGCAAAGGTTTGATCGGTTAACTTGACAGCATCATTGTAGAGTTCATCCCAGGTTACCGGAACGGTCATTCCTGCCTCAGCCAAAATGTCTTTTCTGTAGAACAGGCAATAAGCTTCCTCCTGGCAGGGAACGTGTAATTGGTATCCCTCTCCCATACCTTTGCCAAACTCTCCGGTCCAACGAGCAGAAGCTAACATTAGAGGAAAAAAATCATCAAGATCATAGGCTGCCAAATCAGTCAATTTGGGATCATTTAGATAGGAATTGAGCGGTTGTAACCACCCTGCTGAATAATACTTCCAACTGTAGCGAGGACCAGTATTGTACACATCGTAGATTCCCGCATGAGAGGCCAAATCCACTAACAGTTTTTCTCGAAATTGAACTTCTGATAAAACCTCGAACCCCACACTTATGCCAGTGAGCTTTTCGAATTCTGGAACTAGAGGAAGGATAGAGTCTGTCATGGGATGCCGCACCAACCCAACTTCAATAGATTTGCCCTCCAATTGCCGCCAGTCTATATTCCAATCTTCAAAACCAGCAAAAGCAAAGGAACTGGCAACAAAGGTAATTAGCAGAACTAAACCTATTGCTACTGTCACCTTACTTCTCTTCATCGAATTCCTCCTTTGAACCTACTTTGCTTCTCTGTGGAGACTGCCACCAAGAAAAAGCAATTACTCAATACTTTACTTTTTCTTGTGAGAGTTTACTCCTCCCAAGATTACATCGGCCTACTTACCTCCTCACCCCCCTTCAGGTCTTCTATTTGGGTCCTTAAAATGCGCTTTACTGCCTTTTCGTCAGTGACTAAGATTTGTTTCATCATATATAAACAAAAATTACCTTAGCAGAAAATTCCAAATTGTCAACTTTTCGTAATGTAAGAGCTATTATGCCCTGTTTCCTAATTTTTTTCCCCATTTTTCGTCTAAGTTAACCCTGACTGCCGTATTTTGTACATTTTTCACTTTCTTTAATATTTGCTATAATTATAGGTCAGGCAATAGCTGCTGAACCGTCAACCAACTTGCCAAATGACATAGCTAACTTTTGCAGGAAAATTACTCTATTTCATTTCCCGAAATACCTTTGACTGAGCAATACTTTGGTTAACAAGTATCCCGGGTAAGCAAGAGAAAGATTAATCTAAATAATCACCAGTTTCACATTTAAGCCGTAGTTGTCCTGGTAGCCGCAAGTTTTAACTTGCGCAAATAAACGCAGGCTAAAGCCTGCGGCTACCGGATCATAACCGAGGAGTCAAAACCTGCGGCTACCATTCTTTTCCGGCAAAAGTTGATTGCCAAATGGAAAAATAAATATATAATAAAAATAATTGCAATTGAGAGCTAATTACAATGATTACTGCAGAAGATAAATTCAGGAATTATCTAAAAATGAAGGGGTTAAAATTTACTCCCGAGAGAAAAATGATTTTGAAAACCGTACTTTCTCTTCATACCCATTTTGACGTTGACCAACTTTATGAACGATTACGTAAAGAAAACAGCGATATATCTCGGGCTACCATCTATCGGACTTTTCCTTTATTGATAGATAGCGGGATAATGAAAGAGACCTTACTCTGCCGGGATAAGACTAAATATGAGCACATTTTTGGTCATAAGCATCATGATCATATCATTTGTTTAAAGTGCGGCCGGGTGATTGAGTTTAGAGATGAAGAAATAGAAAGATTGCAAAAAGCGGTCTGCAAAAAATATGGTTTTAAGCCTGTAGAGCACAAATTAGGAATTAGAGGATATTGCAGGGAATGCCAGAGTAAAATGGGAGAGTAGTAATATGTTAGGATATAGGATACTGACCATACTCTTGGGCAGATTCATACATAGCCACAATATTCTCGGGAGAAGTATCCGGCTCAATGTTATGGGAAGGACCCAAAATATAGCCACCACCGGGAGCGTATATCTCTATGGTTTTCCTCACCCCTTCTCGAACATCCTCCGGGGTTCCGTAGGGCAGAAGTTTCTGAATGTCAATTCCTCCATAAAAGGCCAGGTCTTTACCAAATTCTTTTTTCAGACGCCAGGGTTCCATATTCTTGGCTAATGGCTGAATAGGATTTAAGATATCTACCCCTATTTCTATTAAATCAGGGATAATTTCATATACTGAGCCGCAGCTATGGCGATAAATTTTTGCCTTGGTGTATTTCTTAATATGCTCAATCATCTGTTTCTCATAAGGTTTGATAAACTTTACATAGTCCTTATGGGAACAAAATAATCCCTCTTGGTTGCCCATATCATCGTAGGTAGCTACTATATCTATGTAATCGCCAATCGAACCAATGAAGTTTTCAACTATACCTAAACCTACTTCAAACAATCTATCGCAAAAAGTGAAGTAGAATTTAGGGTTCAATTTCATATCCATAAACCATTTTTCGTACCCGGTGAGTGAAGGATAAGCGAGGAAAGGAAACCAAAGAAGAGTGTCAACCACTATAGCATAGTTAGTATTTCTTCTCAGGTTCTTAGCTTCCTCTTTTTTACCTTCGGCCAGTTTTCTAAAATCCTCTGCAGTTGGCCAAAAGGGGTAATGTTCTATGTCATTTTTGCTTTCACAATCCCGAAGGGGAAACTCAAATATATCGTCGTAGTAACCCATTTTCTTTATTCTCATACCACAGCCTATCCCCATTACAGTTTTCGTTCCATCAGGCTCAATTCTTATTTCGGGAGGATTGGCGTCTACTCGCCGAAAATCTGAGGCAAATCTTTGCAATATACGCTCATCGATATTACCCACATAATTAAAGGCAAAACCTATATCTGGCTCTTGGTAGTCCTCAATTTCCAGATATTGGCATAGCTTGGTGTAGTTCTTACCGTCTGGCGGGCATTCCAGCATACCAGTGGACAGAGTACCACCAAAACTAATAGGAACTCTGTCCGCTTCTTTATGCTCAATGGTTGCCAAGACTCTCTTTCTCGAAGTCCACTCTTCCATGTCACATCTCTCCTTAAAATGTAAATAATTTCAAAAAATATTTTTATTGTTACCAGGTAATGTTGGTAGCACTGAAATACTCAATGAAATCGCCAAAGAATTTCTCAAACTTACCGGTTACAATGACGTCTCTGTCCTGGGGTATATCCTTTACTTTACGGTCCAAGTGAATCTGGAGGGAGTTACCTTCATTATCAGTAAGCAAAAAACTGGTGAATTCTCCACCCAGCAATCCCTGGCGATGCTCCATATCTTTGGCCCGACCCCTCACTTGTATCTCCGTGGTTCCAATGGCCTCTTTGTTGCGCAGGACTTCCTTGACAGAAAGAACGCCTTCCTCCTCTTGCTCCTTCTCTTGGGGTGTGCTTTCCACCTTTTCTGGGGAGACCTCCACCCATCCGAGAAGCTCAACAGCATCTATTTCCTCCCATCCTCTTATCTGGGTGTGAAGAATTACTGATTGGACCAAATAGGCAGTTGAGTTGAAGGACACTTCAAACCAACCCGGGCAGGTAGTGGTATCCTTACCCTCCCATATGGTGTATTGTTTACCCTCGGTGTCCACCAGGTCTACCCGGTATATGCAGCCAGCGTTATAGGTCTCGTGCACCCGCAGACCGGTAGCATACACTAGGGTATCAAAGGTTAAATCCAACCACTCGGGTTCCTCACCATTGGTTTTTGGTGCCCAGGCTGTACCAAGATCACCACACTTGGTGGTATTTGGTTCTCCCGTCGCTTGCTGAGCCGACCATCGAGCCCCCGTGTACTGGCTACTGGCCTTGGCCTGGGAGGCCCACTGAGACAAAGTCTTCCTGGTGACGGCAGGCCTGCTTCCCATAAGAATACCCACCACCTCTTCCCTTTGCTTCTCAACAATGCCACTATCGGTTTTGATTACAAAGGTAGTTCCATCGAAACGCAACAGTTCACCGACAATGATCTCACCGGTGGAGAGTCGAATGGCTTCTCCGTAAAACGGGGAAGTGAGTGATGTACTTGCTCCCACCCAACCACACACCGAGAATAACATCCCTATCACTATTAATCCCATCAAACTTTTCATTTTAATCCTCCTTGACCCAGAGATCTCTCTTTCTCCCCTTGTTTGCCTTTTATACTTGAATTTCCTCACTTGTCAAGGCGGCCATCGCACCACTAATCATTAAAATCACTGCCGGGGGGACAGCTTCGGTGGGGACTACACCCTGGGTTTTTCCAGGAAACCGAAGTTCTATGTTTGACAGAGAGCTAATTTCATATATAAGTAAGATGAATCACTATTGGCTGGGCTCATTTTTCCCCTTATCGAATGACGGAGTTCCCTCATTCCTTAGCCCCGGGGAGGACCCAAGACACCATCACGTCTGGAGATAAGTTATGTTAGTTTTGCAAGTGGATAAACTGCGCAAAACCTATAGTTCGGTAACAGCGGTAGATGGTATTTCCTTTAAAGTTGAGGAGGGAGAGGTCTTTGGTCTTTTGGGGCCAAACGGAGCTGGTAAAACCACTACCGTAGAAATGATTGAGGGAATAAGACCGATTGAGTCAGGGGAGGTGAAGGCTCTGAATGTTGATGTTCGGAAAAACCCTCACAAGCTCAAAGAAATGATTGGAGTTCAACTGCAAGAAGGGTCCTTTTATGATCTTTTGACCATTTGGGAGACATTGGACCTTCTGAGCTCTTTCTACAAGAGATCCAGAGACTTAGAAAAACTTATAGCTTTGACTGGTTTGGAAGAAAAGAAAAAAGCTCTTGTGGGCAAGCTTTCAGGAGGACAAAAACAAAGGTTGAGTTTGGCCGCCGCTTTAGTCTGTGAGCCCCTTCTATTATTCCTAGATGAGCCCACCACCGGTCTTGATCCTCAAGCCCGACGTCATACTTGGAGATTGATCCAGCAAATAAATAGAGAAGGCAAAACTATACTCTTGACCACTCATTATATGGAGGAAGCCGAAAGATTATGTAACCGGGTTGCTATTCTGGATTACGGTAAGATTATTGCTTTGGATACCCCCGGTAATCTCATCAAGCAACTTCTGGTCAAGGGATTCAAGAAGAAAGTTGTCGAAACTGAGGCTAATTTGGAGGATGTCTTCTTAGACTTAACCGGCCATACCTTAAGGGAATGAGACTATGAAATCAATCTTCAAGTTATTCTTTTGTGATTTGAAAACATTCGTCCGAGACAAACAGGCTCTTTTTTGGACCATACTCTTCCCCATAATGTTCGTGATAATCTTTAGTCTTATCGATTTTGAGAAAATGGGGACTTCCCACCTAGCGGTGATTGATCAGGCAAAATCAGATGAATCTTCGAGTTTTGTTGAGGGACTCAAAAAAATTGAGATATTGAGGATTCATCAAGATGAGCCGAATGTAACTAAAACCAAGGAAAGTCTGGGAAAAGGGGATTTGGATTTTATCCTCATTATCCCCGAGAGCTTCAAGAGACCAAAGAAAGAGGAATTTCCGGTCAGGGGAAATCTCCAGAGAACGGAAGAGATTCCCCAAGAACTCAGCATTCCCATTGAAGTCTATTATGATGAAACAAATGCCCAGCTCAACCCTCTAATTTTCGGCATTCTCGATCAGTTTGTTGCTTATGCCAATCTCAAAGCTGTAGGTGCTCCCGAACTCTTCTTTCTAGATAAGAAGTCACTAAAATCCCGAAATATTGACTATTTGGATATCTTAATTCCGGGAATCTTGGCTATGGCCATTATGATGTCGGCAGTTACCGGGATAGCCAGCGATATTGCTGAGGCAAGAGAGAAAAAGATTCTCAAACGTCTTTTTGCTACTCCCCTTAAGACAAGTCATTTCTTAATTGCCCAAATTGGTGGATTCCTGGTTATTTCTGTTATTCAGGTAACAATAATCTTATTCATCTCTATTGTTGTATTTAAGGTGACTTTTGTGGGAAGTTACCTCCTGGTTTTTGTTGTTGCCTTATTCGGTTGTGCTCTGTTCCTGAATATCGGATTCATTATTGCCGGCCTGGTGAAGAGTACCAGAGCAGTTGAGTCGGTAGCTATGTTGGTTACTATGCCCATGCTTTTCCTCTCAGGGACCTTTTTCCCCAAAGAGACAATGCCCAAGATTATGGCTTCGGTGGTAGATTATCTTCCTCTCACTCCTCTAATAGATGCGCTGCGCAAAATATCAATTGAGGGAAGTGATCTCTTTGATCTGAGAAGGCAGCTTTTATTCTTAGGAGCCTGGTTTTTTGTTTTGCTTATTGTGGCCATCAAGACATTCAGATTTAAGGAAGAATAGGAGATCAATCAGGACTTTTTGAAGCCGAACCACGGTGAGACCCATATCAAGAATCTGAGAAAACTCCCACCATTCAGTTTCTCAGAACACCGTTGAATTGGTAGAGTAATGCTTTGATTAACCACCATCCGGGTAAGGTCCCCCGCTGCGGCCATCCAGGAAATCTATTACGGTACTGGCGTTATTATGAGAATCGTTTCCTAGAGTAACTATGAATGACCTACATTTCAGGATAATTCTTAAGCACAAGAAGAGTCTTTGCAGGACAACAGCGATTTTCCCGCAGAAGTCTGAAGCACTTCTTTTAAGAAAGTATTCCTTAACCTGAGCTATCCCTATTCCCAGAACAAGATTCTTGAGAAGAACAGGTAGTAATATCAGGTGGTTGGCTGGCCGAATGGAACATTTCTCCTTTCTACTGCCTGGTATTTTGCCGATAAGAAGACAGTAAAGCCTGACTGAGTTCTTCTCAATTTTGCCCTGGAAAAAATCAATGTCAATGAGTACCTTATCCTCAAACTGGCGCCGCTTAAAATGTCTCAGATCCAGACGATCAACAGGAAAAGGGATTGGCGCGTCAACCCGTACTCCGATGCGCAGAGGAAAGGGATGAAGCTTGCACTGACTGTCAAGCAAAGGTGTATCATCAGAAACAAGCCTGATAGGAAAAGACTTCAGCAGACTCAAACCAAGGGTAGTCTTACCACCTCCCATGGGACTAACAAAAAGTACTCCTTTCCCCTGATAGGAGAATCCGAGAGCATGAATTCTGTGAAATCCAATTTCTTCCATCAGTTCTCCCACTTTTGATACCAAAACTAAATAGACTAGTTCATGAAGGCGGTCTGAGTCTTCTGAGTAAACCGCAGCAATGTTTCTTCGGTAATCATATCGTACATAATCATTAGAGCTGTAGTAGACGTGCTTGATGCCCTGGGTCTCATAGCAGACAAAATCCCGGGTTTTCATCATTAGATGAAAGAAACGAGATTTCTTGGCAGGTAGGATAGTAAGGTAAGCCCGGACAGTAAAGTCCGGAGCCCTATCAACACTGGAAGAGAAGAAGGAAAAATCCCTCCCAATCTCCTCGAGAATGGAGGTATTCTCACTGAGAACCTGGATTCTTTTACCATAAACACTCAGGAATATTTCTTTTTGTGGCAGCTCTCAAATCCCTTTTTCTATTTTCTTAATAACCTCTTGGGTCTAAGTGAATTGAATTTACCAAACAAAGACAAATTAATCAATAGGGGTAGAAACAACATAAGAGCATTGAATGGAAATAACACTATCGAACGTATAGGACTAGCTCTAAATAGAGATTTCAAGAAAGAAATCTGGTTTTTCGTTTTGCTTATTGTGGCCATCAAGACATTTAGGTTTAAGGAAGAATAGGAAATTATTCGAGAAGGCCTATGGAAAAAACTTCATCCTTGCCGGTGTAGGAAAAAAGATGAAAATAAAGGATCTATTACGTATGGAGTTTGATCGTCTAACTACAATTTTTTCAGGGTAATGTCGCCGGACGTGGTTTTCAGCTCGATACTCACACTCCCTTCCCCAATAGTTGCTTGCAACTCACGTCCTATTTCTATGGTTCCCCGGATGGTAATCTCAAAATCGGTACTGATTTTACCAGAGACAGTACCAACATCTATGTCGGCCTGGGCATCCGGGGGAAGAAAAAACTCAATATCACCAAAAATGGACTTAAAATTCATCTGCGAAGCAGCTTCATCAATTTCCTCCAATTCGACGAAAATATCTCCACTGACAGTTTTCATGGTCCGGGCAGCTCCTTTGGCTCCCAGGATCTTGATGTCTCCGCTGATGGAGCGGGCGATAATAGTTCCCTTTGTATTCTCGGTGTGAATGTTACCACTGGTTGTTCCTATATCGATATCTCCCCAAATGCTGGTTAGTTCAATGTCCCCGCTGACCGTATGTGCCTGGACACAGTTGTAACGTTCCTCAATCCTTATATCTCCACTGGTGGATTCAGTGCGAACCGCTGCACCTCGAGGAACCCACAGCTCATAGTCGACCCCAGTGGAATAAGAAAGAGACTTAAGCCCACTCCACCAGGAAGAAATAGGGTAACGAGTGACAATTTCCAGGCGGTCTTCCCGCGCCGTAACGTCAATCTCAATTCTCTCCAGAAATTCTTCTGCTTCTTTCTCCCGGAGTGCCCTTGCTGATTTGGTAGCCATCATCTTGACCTCTTCTTTCTGCCAGGCGTGAATGAGAATCTTTCCGGCCACGTTCTTCAGGGAAACGGAACCGTCTTCTGTCAGAGGAAAGTATCTTTCCTCAACTTGTTCCACTCGAGCAGCCAGAGCAGCACCCGCCAAGACGAGACAAAGAAGACCGGTCACCAAGAGCACGCAGCTTCTTTTTGTCATCAGAGTCACCTCCCCCTCAGTCTTCCCTTGTTTGATTTTCATACTTGAATTTTCTCACTTGTCAAGATGGATATTACACGACTAATCCTTGAGATCACTGTTGGAAAAACAGCTTCGGTGGGGGCTACACCCTGGGTTTTTCAGAAAACCCGGTTTCTATGTTTGACAGAGAGCTAATTTCATATATAAGTAAGATAAATCATTACTTAAAACATCGAGGTAGTTATGTACAAAGTAAAGTCCATTGAGAACTTGATAAGTCAGCTCACTAAGCTTCCAGGAATAGGGAGGAAAAGTGCCCAACGCCTGGCCTTGTTCTTAGTTCGCTCATCAAAAGAAGAGCATCAGAGTTTAATTCAAGCCATTGATCAAGTAAGTAAAAAAGTTAAACAGTGCGCCATTTGTGGCAATTTGACTGAAGATAATCCTTGTTCCATCTGCCAGGATGAAAAGAGAGACCGAGGTATCATCTGTGTGGTAGAACAACCCCGAGATGTTATTGCTATTGAGAAAATGGGGAAGTTCTCTGGTTTATATCATGTCTTAGGTGGGGTAATTTCTCCGGTCAAGGGCATCGGACCGGGTGAGATCAACATTAAAGGACTATTAGAGAGAATAAGAAAGGGGAAAGTGAGGGAGGTTCTCCTGGCTACTGACCCTAACCCGGAGGGTGAGACCACAGCCATGTACATCTCAAGGATTCTCAGCCCTCTGGAAGTAGAGGTAACCCGCCTGGCCATTGGTCTTCCTGCCGGTGGAGATCTTGAGTTTGCCGATGACTTCACTTTGTCCCAGGCTTTTGAGGGAAGACGCAAATTCACCTGGAGTAACTAACGCTACCAAGCTTCTCAAGGAATAATGCTGTATAAAACCAGAGCTATAGTTTTACGAGATTACGAGTTAGCTGAGCAGGATAAGATAATAGAAGTCTTTTCAGAAAAGTATGGCCGAGTGAAACTGGTAGCTAAAGGTGCCCGCAGACTAAAGAGTAGATTCGCCCCCACTACCCAGATAATTTCCTATATAGATATCCTGGCTTACCAGAGTAGAAAACTTGACCTTGATACCCTCAGTGAGTGCCAGCTAATTTCCCTGTTTCCTGAGATAAAAAAGGATCTCCTCAAGATGGTGTCCGCTGGTTATTTAGCCGAATTAACCGCTAAACTTACCCCCCTCCGCGACAGAAATTTAGCTATTTTTGTTCTTCTTCTCAAGAGTCTTTCCCTGCTGGAGAAATTTTCCAAAGATAAACTTATTACACTTCTCCGGGCATTTGAACTGAAGTTTTTGCAACTCCTGGGTTATGGACCGGCCCTGAGAAAATGTCTTGATTGCGGAAAAAAGTTGGAAGCTCTCAAAACTTGTCACTTTTCTGTTGAGGGAGGTGGCCTATTATGTGCGGTATGTGCTAAAGACAAGAAAACAACAGTCATCTCTAAGGGTTCCATAAAAACCATGCTCTACTTATCTCACTCAAAACTTGATGATATCAAAAACTTGTGGGTGGGCAGGAACAGTCTTAGGGAACTGGAGATCCTACCTTCCCTTTACATTCCCTATCATAGCGAGCAGCTTATTTCAGGTTATAAATTTCTGAAACAGCTTATCGGGAACGGGGCCTAACCGGTTAGCCTCAGGTTAGTAGTACGTTTCCTAAATAACCTAATAGTGCTTCTCTCCCATGGCCAGGAGCGAGATTCCTCATTTCGTTCGGCGGGGCAATATACCTGGAGATTTTTCAGCGAACTGCAGAAAAAAACTTGACATAGAAGAAAGAGTTTTTATAATAAAATCATTAGTATGACATATTATGTATGGTGAAATCATGGCCTATAAGAGAATGGACTTACGGATTAACCGTCCGACAGAGCCTTTGCCAATCGTAGTACGTAACAAAATTGCCGGACTTATTGAGGAAGGAGTCCTTAAACCTGGAGACCGGATGCTTATCGAACCCGAACTGGCCAGAGAGTTCGGAGTCGGCCGAGGAACTCTGAGAGAGGCACTTCGTCTCTTAGAAGAAGATGGGTACATTTCAAGACAAGTGGGAATTGGCACCTTCGTGAAAAAATCACGCCCCGCCACTGCGGCTATTTCTCT